>JAURZK010000130.1 GCA_030653505.1 Rubrivivax sp. | reverse complement strand
CGACGAACTCCTCGCCACCGAAACGGTAGAGGTGGTCGTGGAAGCGGAAGGTGCTGCGCATCAGGCGCGACAACAGCAGCAGCACCTCGTCGCCGATGAGGTGTCCGAAGGCATCGTTGACGCGTTTGAAGTGGTCGATGTCGATGACCGCCAGCCACAGCGCGCCGCCGGACAGCGGCCGCCGCAGTTCGGCGCCCGCCGCCGCGTCGCTGCGCGGTCGCGGGGTCGGCGCCGCCGTGGCCGCCACGCGCAGGAAGCCGTCGTCGAAGGTCTTGCGGTTGAGCAGCCCGGTGAGCGTGTCGCGTTCGCTGTAGTCGAGCAGGCCCTGGAAGTTGCGGTAGATGCGCAGGATGCTGCTGACCAGGCGCAGATCCTCGGCGGTCAGCGGTTCGCGTGTGGTGATCTCGAGCACACCCACGGCCTGCCACTCGGTGGCCATCGGAAAGTAGGCCACGGCTGGCGGGCCGGGCAGCTCGAAGGCCTCTTCGCTGCGCAGGCAGGCCGCCCGCTCGGGAAATGCGTCCACCAGCGGCAGGCTGCCGGGCTCGGCCCACAGCGGGTCGGCGCGCGCCGCACTGTCGCCGCGCTTCATGAAGGCCCGCGTCAGCCAGCAGCGCTGCTCGGCTTCACCGACGACACGGTGGATGCCCAGTTCGTCGGGCCGCAGCAGATCCATCAGCGCACCGATGAGGCTCACGTCGAGCACGTCGCGGTCTCGCAAGCCCGTGAGGTCGGCCAGGTGCTCGATGACGCGGGACATGGGCGCTCAGGGTGGTCGTTCGGGGCGCGCCCGCTCCCGGCTCAGGCGGGCACGTCGGCGCCGGCGTAGCGGGCCACGAGGGTCAGCAGTTCCTCTTCGGAATAGGGTTTGCCGAGGTAGTGGTTGGCACCGAGCTGCTCGGCGTAGTCGCGGTGCTTCTGCGCCGTGCGCGACGTGATCATCACCACCGGCAGCTGCGCCAGCCGGGTGTCGGCACGCACGTTGCGCAGCAGGTCGAAGCCGTCCATGCGCGGCATCTCGATGTCCGAAAGCAGCACCACGGGGCGTTCGTCGGCCAGCTTCTCCAGCGCGTCCAGGCCGTCCTTGGCGGTGACGACGCGGTAGCCCTCGCGCACCAGCAGGCGCTGCGTGACGCGGCGCACGGTGAGCGAGTCGTCGACCACCATCACCATCGGTGCGCGCGGCGCCTCGGCCTCCTCGGCACCCGGCGTGGCCGGCGTGCCCGCAGGCGCTGCGGCGGCCTGCTGCATGCGCTCGCGTGCCTCGTCGCCGTAGAGCGCGGCCAGCGCCACCGGGTTGTAGATCAGCGACACCGCGCCCGAGGGCAGCAGCGTCACGCCGGCCAGCCCGGGCAGGCGCGCCAGTTGCGGGCCGACGTTCTTGACCACCACTTCCTGGTTGCCCACGACCTCGTCGATGTGCACCGCCACCCGCTGCGCGGCGCTGCGGATGATGACCACCGTCTGCGTGCGCCCCGCCACTTCGCCGCGCGCGCCGGCACGCAGCAATGCGCCGAGCCAGAAGAAGGGCACGTCCTCGTCGGCGTAGTGCAGCGTGAAGCTGCCATAGGCCTGCGTGACCTCGGCGCTGGGCACACGGCGCACAGTCTCGATCAGCGTCGACGGCACGGCGATCTGCTGCTCGCCGCAGCGCAGCATCACCACCTGCGTGACGGCGGTGGTCAGCGGCAGCAGCAGCTTGAAGCGGGTGCCCTTGCCGGCGTCGGTCAAGGTCTCGATGCGGCCGCCCATGGCGTTGACCTCGGCACGCACGACGTCCAGGCCGACACCACGGCCGGCGATTTCGGTCACCGTTTCGGCAGTGCTGAAGCCGGGCTTGAAGATGAACTGCGCCAGATCGGCCTCGCCGGGCTGCGCGTCGGCATCGAGCAGCCCACGCTGCACGGCACGCTGGCGGATGCGCGCCAGGTCGAGGCCGCCGCCGTCGTCGGCGAACTCCACCGCCACTTCGTTGCCCGCCTGGGCCACCGTGATGGTGACGACGCCGGTGCTGTCCTTGCCCGCCGCGGTGCGCGCCGCCGGCGCCTCGACACCGTGGGCAACGCAGTTGCGCAGCAGGTGTTCGAAGGAGCCGACCATGCGCTCGAGCACGCCGCGGTCGATTTCGATGGCCCCGCCGACGATCTCCAGCCGCACCTGCTTGGCCGTTTCGCGCGCCGCCTGGCGCACCGTGCGCTGCAGGCGTTCGGCCATGCTCTCGAACTCGACCATGCGCGTGCGCAGCAGGTCGTCCTGCAGTTCACGCGTCAGCCGCGCCTGCAGTGCGAGTTCGTCCTCGCTGCTCTGCAGCGTGCGCTGCAGGCTGCGCTGCAGCGTGGCGACGTCGTTGACCGACTCAGCCATGAAACGCGTCAGTTCCTGGAAGCGCGTGAAGCGGTCCATCTCCAGCGGGTCGAAGCTCTCGGCGGCGGCCTTGGCGGCCTCGATGCGCGTGGCGATCTGCGTCTCGGCCTGCAACTCGATGTCGCGCAGCTGCTTGCGCATGCGGTCCAGGCTGTCGGTGAGGTCGTTCAGCGACCCCTGCAGCAGCTTGACGTCGCTGTCGATGCGGGCGCGCGTGATGCTCACCTCGCCGGCCTGGTTCACCAGCCGGTCGAGCAGGCCGGCGCGCACACGCACGACGGCGGCACTGGCCGCGGCACGGTCGGGGCCGGCGGTCTCGGCCGCTTCGCCGAGGCTGAAACGCGACCAGTCGATCTCGGCCGGCGGTGCGGCCGGTGGTGCGGCCGGTGGCGGTGGTTCGGCCGGCAGCTCGGCGGCGGCAGGCTCGGGTTCGAGCGCGATGGGCGACGCAATTCCGGCGGCGGCTGGGGCCCCGAGGTCGAAGGCGAGGTCGGCCGCGGCGGCCGCGGATTCGTCTGCGGCGGCTTCGGCAGCCGGGGCCTCGGGCGCCGGGAAGTCGAGGTCGACGCCGGCCGGCGATTCGGCCGCAGCGGCCACCTCGGGCTCGGGTGCTGCCTCGGCAACAGCGGGCGCTTCAGGTGCCGCGGCTTCGACAGGCGCAGCAGGTGTGCGCGGGTCTGGTGCAGCTGCGCGCAGCGGCTGCGATGCGGCGCCGCCATGGCGCAGGGCGTCGAAGAGGCCGCTCATCGCGTCGGCGCGCGCCATCAGCGGCTCGATGTCCTCGACCTGGGCCGGGCCGCTGGCGGCCAGCGCTTCGATGTCGGTCTCCAGCCGGTGCGCCACTTCACCCAGGCGCATGGCGCCGGCCAGACGCGCGCCGCCCTTCAGCGTGTGCAGTGTGCGCATGCAGGCCATAGGCGCGTCGGCGTCGGCCGGGCGGTCGAGCCAGTCGCGCAACCGCGACTGCAGCTGCGGCAGCAACTCGTCGGCCTCTTCCTCGAAGATGGGCAGCAACTCGTGGTCGATGGCGTCGTCGACCTCGATGCCTTCCAGCACCGCGGCCACCTCTGCCGGCAGGCCGGCGCCGTGCAGCGGCAGGCGTTCGTGGGCCGCCAGGCGTTCCATCAGCGCCGGGTCGACAGCGCGCAGGAAACCGGCCGCGAACTGGTGCAGCAGGCGGCGGATCTCGTCGGCGGCGTCGCAGAAGAGCTGCGGCTCACCTTCTCGCGCACGTCCGGCTTCGCGCGAGCGCATCAGCGCATGTTCGAGCGCACGGGCCAGCGCCGAGAGGTCGCTGTAGCCCACGGTGGCCGAGCTGCCGGCCAGCGAGTGCGCCAAGGCGACGGCGGTGTCGGGCACGGGATGGCGCGTCGACTCCAGCGCCCACTCGGCCAGCTCGGTGACGAGGCGGCGCGACAGTTCGTCGGCCTCGTTGAGGTAGATGTTGAACAGCGGGATGCTGATGCGCAGCGGCCCGACGAGCCTGACCTGCTCTTCGTCCTCGTCCCGGTCCTCGGCTGGCGACCCGGGCTCGGCCAGAGGCGCAGCGGCCGGCGGTGCGGCGTCGAAGTCGAGCGCCAGGTCAGCGACCTCGGCCGTGGGCAACGCCTCAACGGCGCGCGCGTCATCACCTTCGTCGAGGTCGAAGCCTAAGGAGGCTACGGCGGCAGGTGCACCCGGTTCGGGCAGCACGCGGTGCAGCGTCGGCAACGGCAGCGTGTCCATCACCTCGTCGACGACCCGGGCCGGTGGCGCGGTCGATGCGGGCGGCGAGGCGGGGGCCGCGGCTGCGGCATCGGGGAAGAGCGCGTTCAGGTCGGCGAGGTCGATCTCGAGTGTCTCGCCCTCGGGCATGGGCTCGGTGGGGGCGTCGAGCGGCAGGTCGAGCAGGTTGACGGCCTGGGCCGGCGCAGTCTCGACAGGACGCGGCGCGGGTGCCTCGTCGAAGGCGCTGAGGTCGAGTTCGAAGCTCGGCAGCTCGGCCGGCGCCGCGGGGGCCGGCCCGCTATCAGGCAGGCCGAGGTCGAGGTCGGCCGCG
>JAURZK010000124.1 GCA_030653505.1 Rubrivivax sp. | reverse complement strand
GAACGTGGCGGTGTGCTGGGTGCGATGGAGACGGGTTACCAGCGCAGCAAGATCCAGGAAGAGAGCATGCACTACGAGATGCTCAAGCACACCGGCGAGTACCCCATCGTCGGCGTCAACACCTTCCGCGCGCCGCAGGGTGATGCGGCTGCTGGCAGCATCGAACTGGCGCGCAGCACCGAAGAAGAGAAGCAGAGCCAGCTGCAGCGCCTGCAGGCCTTCCACGCGCGCCACGCCGCCGAGTCGCCGGCCATGCTGCACCGTCTGCAGCAGGCGGTGATGGCCAACGCCAACGTCTTCGCGGTGCTGATGGACGCGGTGCGCTGTTGCAGCCTGGGGCAGATCACGAACGCGCTGTTCGAGGTGGGTGGGCAGTACCGGCGCAGCATGTAGTTGCGCGCCTGAAGTTCAGCGCCGCCGCCCCGTTTTTCCGCGCGCTGGCGGGGGGTGCCCATCATGCAGAATCGACCGGTCCCGATCGAGTTGGAGTCTGCATGGCCTACCGTTGGAGCCTGGAAGGACCCGCCTTCGAGTTTCCGACCCCCTACGGCACCGAGAACCGTTTCCTGGTGTGGCGCGGTTACGCGCTGATCGGCCTGGCCCTGCTCATCGTGCTGGTGGTGTCCTTCGTCGGCGGCGAAGACACCGAGCGTCCGGTCGTCATTCTCGACAAGCTGCCCGAGCAGGCCAGTGTCGTGCCCCACCTCCTGGGGGCCATGCTGCTGACGGTGCTGGGTGCGCTCGACCTCCTGCAGGCGGCAGCCCGGCGCACGCTGTTGCTGGCGCCGGGGCAGCCGGCTTCGCTGATGTCGGAAGTGGCGCGCGAAGCCAGCGGCGTGAGCCCGGGTGCCGCGGGCCTGCAGCGCCTGCTGGAGGTGGGCGCGGTGTCGCAGGTGGCGCCAGCGGGGCCTTACGCCGGGTGGCTGCAGTCGCTGGCGCCGGAACTGGGTGCGGCACCCGGCAGCCTGCACGAGTACCTGCGGCACCGCCTGGCACACGGCGCGCTGGCCGCGGGCCTGGCCGGACTGCTGCTGCTGGCTGTGGTCGTGGTGCGCAACCCGCCCGCGCTGGCGCTGATGTCGTTCGTGCTGGCAGGCGCCTGTGCGCTGGCGCTGGCGCGGCATCTCTTGCAGCCGCACCAGGCCGCGCTGGCGCCCTGGCTGGTGGCCGGGCTCGTGGTCCTGGCCGTGGCGGCGGGCGGCGCGCTGGGCTGGTTTGCCGATCTCATCCCGCGCGCCGCGTCTTTGCCCAAGCTGGGCCTGCCCGTCGCCGCGGCGGTGCTGCTGGCCAGCGTGCTGCTGTTCGAGCTCGTCGGCATCCTGGCCGCCCGCGCGCAGTTGCAGGCGCCCTGGCTGGCCGCCGTCCCTGCCGAGGAGACCCGCGTCGACTTCGAGGCCGACCCCGAGCAACTGCTGCGCGAAGTCGACCTGGAACTGCACCGGCAGTGGACCGAGGGTGTGCCCAACCGCCGCTACGCCTGGCAAGGCCCGCAGTTCAGCCGTGGCGCCGAGCAGGGCGCCGAGCACGGCAGCTACCAGGCCGTGGTGCTGGAAGAGTCGCAGCCGCTGGTGCCGCACACCGGCCGCGACATCGCACCCGCCGCCGTGCAGAGCCCGGCACGCACGCGGGGCTTGCTGTGGCTGGACGGGCTGGGGTTGGTCTGGAGCCTGACCGGGGGTGTGCTCTGGGTCTGGCTGGCACTGGCGCACATGCGCGACGTCAACGCGTCTTGGGTGCCGGGCGCCGCCGGCCTGGCCTGCCTGCTGGCGGGCGCCTATGCATTGCGTGTGGGCCACCTGCTGTGGAGCCGCGTCGAGGTGCAGTCAACCCTCACCTGGCTCGACTTCCAGGGGCGCTACCTGAAGCTCACCGACGCCGTCGTCGAGGGTGCCGGGCGCAGCCGCGGCGAACCACCGGTGCGTGTCGAGGACCTGCACCTGCGCGCCCGCGTGGCGGTGGCACGTTCGGTGTTCTACGCCGCCGCGCCACACCCGCTGGGCAGTCGCGTGCTGCTCGCGCTGGGGCCGCACCGCGGTGGCGCCAGTGCCTGGCTGCAGATGCTGCAGGCCTTCGCCCGCCAGGCCGTGCCCTCGGCTGCGGCGGCCCCGGTCGCCGCGGCGCGCCCCCGCGGGCGTGCCCCCGGCGCAGCCGATGTGGAGGCCCCGCCGCCGCGACGACCGGCACGTTTCTGCCCGCACTGCGGCACACCGGTGCTGTCCGGCGCGCGTTTCTGCCAGCACTGCGGCTCGGTGCTGGCCGGCGAGTGAGGCCCCGGCCGCGCGCCGGCTGCGCCTTACCATCGGCGCCATGAACCCCGCACCGGCGCCGCGCCGCCGCATCCTCGACCTGCCCGACGAACTGGTGAGCCAGATCGCCGCTGGCGAGGTCGTCGAGCGGCCGGCTTCGGTGGTGCGCGAACTCGTCGACAACGCGCTCGATGCCGGTGCCACGCAGGTCACCGTGCGGCTGCTGGCCGGTGGCGTGCGCAGCATCGTCGTCGAGGACGACGGGGCGGGCATCACACGCGCCGACCTGCCGCTGGCGCTGAAGCGCCATGCCACGAGCAAGATCGCCTCGCTGGCCGAACTGGAGTCGGTGGCCACGATGGGCTTCCGCGGCGAGGCGCTGGCCGCCATCGCCTCGGTGTCGGAGATGGCCGTCACGACGCGCACCGTCGAAGGCGAACACGCCTGGCGGCTGCATGCGCGCAGCGGTGAACTGGCGCCCGCGGCGCGGGGCACCGGCACCACGGTGGAAGTGCAGGAACTCTTTTTCAGCACGCCGGCGCGGCGCAAGTTCCTGAAGACCGACGCCACCGAGTTTGCGCATGCGCTGGAGGCCGTGCGTCGCCATGCGCTGGCGCGGCCCGACGTGGGCTTTGCGGTCTGGCACGAAGGCCGGCTGGCGGCGCAGTGGCGTGCTGCCGCACCGGCTCAACGCTGGGCCGACGTGCTGGGCGCCGACTTCGAAGCCGCCAGCCGGCCCGTGCTGGCCCAGCGCGGCCCGCTGCAACTGCTGGGCCGTGCCGGCCAGCCCGAGGCCGCGCGTGCACGCGCCGACCTGCAGTACCTCTTCGTCAACGGCCGCCACGTGCGCGATCGCCTCATCGCCCACGCCGTGCGTTCGGCCTACGAAGACCAGTTGCACGGCAGCCGCCAGCCGGCCTACCTGCTGTTCATCAGCATCGCGCCGGAACTGGTGGACGTGAACGTGCACCCGACCAAGGTCGAAGTGCGTTTCCGCGACGGTCGTGCGCTGCACTCGGCGGTGCGCGGCGCGGTGGAGGACGCGCTGGCGCCAACACGCGCTGGGAGCGTGGTGACGGGCGCAGCAGGGAGTGGCGCAAACGACGCAGCGGTGCTGCCGGACTCGGGCCCGACGCCTCCGACGCCTCCGATGCCGCTTGCGGTGTCGGCGGGCTGGCAGCCCTCGCTGGCGCTGGCCGACCCCGCGCTGACGGCGCAGGAAGCACCGCCGGCCTGGCGCGAAGTCGGCCCCTGGCGCACGCCGCAGGGCAGCGGCGGGCTGTCGACCTGGGCCGGCCTGCGCGCGCCGCAGGCAGGGCCGGCCGGCGGTGGCGAAGCGGCCACCGGTGCCGCACCGCACACGGCCTCGGTGGCTGTCGCGCAGCGCGATGCCCCGGCCTGGCCGCTGGGTCGCGCGCTGGCGCAGGTCGCAGGTGCCTACGTGCTGGCCGAGAACCTGCAGGGCCTCGTCGTTGTCGACATGCACGCCGCGCACGAGCGCATCGTCTACGAACGCCTGAAGCGCGACGCGCAGGCCGGCGCCGCGCTGCCCGCGCAGCCGCTGCTCATCCCGCAGACCTTGTCGGCGACGGCGGCCGAAGTCGCCACCGCCGAGGCCGAGAGCGACGCGCTGCAGGCGCTGGGGCTGGACGTCGGTGTGCTCTCGGCCACCACGCTGGTGGTGCGCAGCCGCCCGGCCGCGCTACCCGACGCCGACCTGGCCGAACTCACACGTTCAGTGCTGGCCGAACTGCAGGAAGCCGGCGCCAGCCGTGTCGTGCAGCGTGCGCGCGACGACATCCTGGCCACCATGGCCTGCCACGGCGCCGTGCGTGCCAACCGCCGCCTGACGCTGGAAGAGATGAACGCGCTGCTGCGCGAGATGGAAGCCACCGAACGCGCCGACACCTGCAACCACGGCCGCCCCACCTGGCGCCAGGTGACGCTGAAGGAACTCGACGCGCTTTTCCTGCGCGGCCGCTGAAGACACGCGCCACCGGGACCGGTGCGGCGCGCAGCCACTCTGCGACACTCCGCGCCCATGCGCCTGCCCGACCTGCTTGCCACCCGCCGCGGCCGCCTGGCGGCCTTCTTCTTCCTCTACATCACAGAAGGCATACCGCTGGGCTTTGCCGCCACCGCGGTGGCCACACAGCTGCGGCGGGCCGATGTGGGGCCGGCCGAGATCGGCGCCTTCGTCGCGTCCTTCTACCTGCCCTGGGCCTTCAAGTGGGCCTTCGGGCCGTTCATCGACGTCTTCACCAGCGCCCGCCTGGGCAAGCGCCGCGGCTGGATCCTGGGCACGCAGATCATGCTCGTGCTGACGCTGCTGGCCTGCACCTTCCTCGACCTGCCGGCACAGCTGGGGCTGCTGACGGGCGTGCTGCTCGTCCACAACAGCTTCGGCGCGATGCAGGACGTGGCCATCGACGCGCTCGCGGTGAGTACGCTGCACGAGGACGAGCGCGGCGTGGCCAACGGCTTCATGTTCGCAGGCGCTTCCATCGGCATGGCGATGGGCGGCAGCGGCGTGCTCTTCCTGATGCCGCTGCTGGGGCTGAAGGGCGGCTTTGTCTTCGTCGCCGCGTGCATCGCCGCGGTGACGGTCCTCGTCGTGCTGCCGCTGCGCGAGCCGGCCGCAGCGGCGGATGAAGTGAAGCGCGCGGCCGGCCTGGCCAGCGCCGGGCGCGAGCTGCGCCGCTTCGGTGTCGAGGCCTTCCGCAGTTTCCTGGGCACACGCGGCGCCTGGGCCGGGCTGTGGTTTTCGCTGCTGCCGGCCGGCGCGATGAGCCTGGGGCTGGCGCTGCAGTCGAACCTGGCGGTCGAGATCGGCATGGACGACGACAGCGTGGCCTGGATGAGCTTGTGGTCGTCGGTGATCAGCGCGGCCTGCATGGTCTTCGGTGGCTGGCTGTCCGACCGCTGGGGCCGGCGCCGCATGCTGGGGCTGTACCTGGCGCTGATGAGCCTGCCCGTGGCCTACTTGATGGGGCCGCTGCTCGAACACGACTGGATCATGCCGGTGGCCGCCGACGAGCGGCGCGTCGCGCCGGCGGCGCTGGTCACCGCGGTATGGGTGGCCGTGCTGCTCTACGCCGTGGCGCAGGGGCTGATGTACGGCACACGCTCGGCCATCATGATGGACGTCACCAACCCCGCAGTGGCGGCCACCCAGTTCACGGCCTACATGGCGATGATGAACCTGGCCATCGCCTACAGCGCCACCTGGCAGGGCATCGCCATCGAGGCGCTGGGTTACCCGAAGACGCTGCTCATCGACGCCGTCATCGGCCTGCTCTGCCTGGCGGTGCTGCCCTTCATCAAGCCCAGCGGCACGCCGGCAGGCGACGGCGGCGGCGCGGTGCGCGCACGCCGGCTGGCGCTGCTGCTGGCCGTGGGTTGCGTGGCCTGGCTGCCCTACCGCGCGGGGGTCTTCGACGCCGGTGCTGCCGCACCCATCTTCGAGACGCTGTTCACCCTGGTCTTCGTCGCCTCGGCGGTGTTCCTGGCGGCCGGCGCAGCCACGCTGGGCAGCACCGCGCAGCTGGCCGGCCGGCTGGGCCTGGTGCTGGCGCCGCTGCTGCTGGCGATGTACGGCCGCCGCTGGTGGCCGCAGCTGGACCTGCTGTACTACGCCGTGCCCGCTGCCGCGGCGCTGGTGCTGCTGGCTCTGGCGCGCGAGCCCTGGCAGGCCTTGCGCGTCGAGCAACCTGCCGCGGCCTGACCGCGCGCGGCACTGAGGGGGGCCTTCAGGCAGCGACGCGCAGGGCGGTGGCGGCGCGCAGCCTGCCGACCTCGATGCCGTTCCAGTTGACGATGAGCGCGTCGCTGAAGGCCCGCAGGAAGGTCGCCTCGTCGTCGGCCAGCGGCAGCAGGCGTTCGACCAGCGCGGCCATCACCACTTCGCAGGCACGGGCAGTGTTGCCATCGTCCATCTTCAGCGCCACGCCCAGGCCCAGCGTGGGCAGCGCGGCGCAGTAAACGCCTTCGGCGCCGACCTTGCAGAACACACGTTCGCCCAGGCGTTCCATGACGCGGCTGTCGAAGCGGCCGCTACCGGCCACCATGTAGGGCGCCTTGGCCACGGCCTGGCGCAGGCGCGCCGCGGCGGCGGCGTGGCCGGGGCTGAGCCCGACACCGGTGGCCACGCGCGCGAAAGCCAGCGCCAGGTGGCGCAGCGGGATGGCGTAGGTGGGGATGCTGCAGCCGTCGGTGCCGACGGGCGCATGCGCCAGGTCGCAGCCGGTGGTGGCCTGCAGCGCGGCGGTGACCTCGCGCATCACCGGGTGCCCGGGCTTCACGTAGCCCTTGATGAAGGCGCGGCGCTCGCTGTCTCCGGCCATCATGCAACCCAGGCAGACGAAGCCCGCGTGTTTGCCCGAGCAGTTGTTGTTCAGCGCGCTGGGCTGCTGGCCTGCAGCGGCCATGGCCTTGATGGCGGCGTCGTTGTAGGGCCAGTGCGTGCCGCATTCCAGCGCTTCCACGTCGACACCCGCCTTGGCCAGCATGGCCGCGGCGGTGGCGGTGTGGCGCGGCTCGCCGCCGTGGCTGGCGCAGGCCAGCGCCAGTTCCTCGTCGTTCAGGCCAAATCGTTCGGCGGCGCCGCTGGCCACCAGGGGCAGCGCCTGCAGCACCTTGACGGCGCTGCGCGGGAAGATGGGCCGTTCGATGTCGCCCAGGGCGCTGTGCACACCACCGTCGGCATCGACCACGGCCACCGCGCCGCGGTGGAAGGATTCAACGCGGCTGCCGCGCAGGGCTTCGACGAGGACGGGGTTGGCTGTCATGGCGGGGAATGTAGCGCGCGGCGCGCGGGCCCGGAGTGCCGTGGTGCCCTTCACCGCCCTGCCGCTCGGGCTGGCCGCGGCCTGCGTTTGCCCGGGGCGGCCTGCATCGCGGGTGGGGTGATGGCGCTGGCCTGGTAGGCCGCCGTCGCGGGGGCGCCGCGTCAGCGGTGCCCCCGGGCGTGGGCTCAGACCTTCTGGCGGCGTCGCGTGGCAGCCAGGCCGAACAATGCCACGGCACCCAGGGCCAGCGTCCCGGGTTCGGGCACGCTCTGGGTCGTCACCTGCAGGGCACTCAGCGTGCTGGCCAGCACCGAGGCACGCTGGCCGGCGGCGACGTGGTTGAGGTCGAAGCCCCAGGTTGCTGCGCGGTAGTTGCCGGCCACGTTGATCGACGCGATGGCCGTGCCCTGCGCACCGCCATGGAACATGATGTTCTGCGCGTTCAGTACCAGCAGGTCGCTGGCCGTGGGCAGCACGGCATTGAAGCCGCTCATCATGTCCTTGTAGGCGCCCGTGCTCATGCAGTTCAGCGTCACGCTGCCCAGCGCGCCGGTGGCCGTGGCGGTGTTGGCGCAGTTCATGAAGGTCGGCATGTCGCTGCCGTAGCTGCCCAGGCCCAGATAGCCCTGGATGAAGGCCTGGGCCTGGGTCTCGGAGAAGACGCTGTGCCCGCCGCCGTAGAGCAGCCGCCCGCCGCCGTTCAGGTAGGACGTCAGCAGCGTGACGTTGCTTGCCGTGAGGTTGTCGTAGGCGGCATCGCCGTTCGACCAGATGACGGCGTCGAAGAGGCCGAGGTTCGAGGTCGGCTGTCCCGAAGCAGAAATGGCTTCGTAGGTGACCGTGTGTCCCAGCGTCGCCAGGGTCGACAGCCAGGTCGTCGAGCCGCTTTGGCCCCGGTCGTCGTCGATGAACAGGATGGCCGAGGCGTGGCTGGCCAGCGGTGCCAGCATGGCAGCGCCCAGCAGCAGACCGGCGCAGAGGCGGCGCGGGTCATTCGAGTGCAGGGGGGTCGGCAAAGGCGTCGTGGTCATGGGTTTCCCAAACTTGATGTTGTCTGTGGTGCAGGCCCCGAGGGCGGACTTGCACTGCGATGTGCGCCGGTCACCTCCCGGTGACCTGATCGGCCGGTGAAGAACCGCACCGATGCATTCTGTGGTTAGGTCCCTTGCGGCTCACCCACCCGACTCGGTGGTCTGGCGATGAAGCCGAGAGAGATCGGTACTTTTCCCAGGCGGTGAGCGGTTGGCGTCGGCGGCTCACCTCAGGCCGGCAGCGGAACGGCCTTCGCCCGGCGGTCTGCGGCACGCGCCGCCACAATGCGGACATGCTGCTGGGCGTCGACTTCACCTGCGCGCCGTCGCGGCGAAAACCCGTCACCGTGGCGCGTGGCCGGCTGGCCGGCGGTCTGTTGCGGCTGGAACGGCTCGACGCCTTGCCCACGCTGGCCCAGTTCGAGGCTTTGCTCGCCGAGCCCGGCCCGTGGCTCGGGTCCTTCGACTTCCCCTTCGGCCTGCCACGCGAATTCACCGACGCCCATCAACTCGGCCACACCACGGCCGGCGTGATCACCGAACTGCAGCGCCGATGCCCGACGCGTCTGGCTTTCCGCTCGCTCGTCGACGCCTGGGGCAACACACGCCCTGCCGGCCGGCGCCTGGTCCACCGCACCACCGACGGCGCGATGCCCGGCATCAGCAGCACGAGCCCGCTGCAGACACGCTATGTGCCTGTGGGCTTCATGTACTACGAAGGCCTGTCGCGGCTGGTGCAGGCGGGTGTGAGCCTGCCGCGCCTGCATGAAGGTCTGCCCGGGTGCGACCCGCAGCGCGTGGCGCTGGAAGCCTACCCCGGACTGCTGGCCTTCGAACTCGTCGGCCGGCGCTCGTACAAGAACAGCGCCGAGCCCGACCGGCTGATCGCGCGCAAGGACATCGTCGAGATGCTGGAGCAGGGCCGCACACGCCTGTGTTTGCGCCTGAAGCTCACGCACGCGCAGCGCGAGGCCCTGGTCGACGACGCCTCGGGCGACCGGCTCGATGCCGCACTGTGCCTGGTGCAGGCGGCCTGGGCATCGACGCAGCCGGGTTACGGCCTGCCGGCCGAAGTCGACGCCGTCGAGGGCTGGATTGCCACCGCCTGAAGAGGGTCTGCACGCAGCCACGCCGCCGCCCGACGCGTGTGCCGCCGAAGCCTGGTTCAGCGCCCGTGGCTGGACGCCCTTCGCCTTCCAGCGCGAGGTCTGGGCCGCGATGGCGGCCGGCGAAAGCGGGCTGCTGCACGCCACCACCGGCAGCGGCAAGACCTACGCGGTGTGGATGGGCGCGCTGATGCGTGGCACCGGTGCAGTCGGCCTGCAGGTGCTGTGGCTGACGCCGATGCGCGCGCTGGCCGCCGACACCACCGCGGCGCTGCGGCTGCCACTGCCCGCGCTGGCGCCGAAGTGGACCGTGGGCGCGCGTACCGGCGACACGCCCAGCGCCGAGCGCGCGCGCCAGGACCGGCGGCTGCCGTCGGCGCTCGTCACCACCCCCGAGTCGCTGAGCCTGATGCTCACGCGCGAGTTGGCCCGCGACGAACTCGGTGGCGTGCACACGGTGGTCGTCGACGAGTGGCACGAGCTCATCGGCAACAAGCGCGGTGTGCAGGTGCAACTGGCGCTGGCGCGGCTGAAACGCTGGAACCCCAAGCTCGTGGTGTGGGGCCTGTCGGCCACGCTGGGCAACGTCGACGAGGCCATGGCCACGCTGTGTGGTGACGGCGAAGACGGCCCTGGCGGCCGTCGGGCCGCGCGGCGTGTGCAGGGCCGTGTCGACAAGGCCCTGCTCATCGACACCCTGCTGCCCGCCGACCCCGGGCGCTTCAGCTGGGGTGGCCACCTCGGCGCGCAGATGCTGCAGCCCGTGGTGGACGAGATCGAGCGCAGCAGCACCGCGCTGGTCTTCACCAACACACGCAGCCAGGCCGAGATCTGGTACCAGCTGCTGCTGCAGGCGCGGCCCGACTGGGCCGGCATCGTGGCGCTGCACCACGGCTCGCTGGACAAGGCGGTGCGCGCCTGGGTCGAGGCCGGGCTGAAGGACGGCCGGCTGAAGGCCGTGGTGGCCACCAGCAGCCTCGACCTCGGTGTCGACTTCCTGCCGGTGGAGCGTGTGCTTCAGATCGGCAGCGCCAAGGGCGTGGCGCGGCTGCTGCAGCGCGCCGGCCGCAGCGGCCACGCGCCCGGGCGGCCCAGCCGCGTGACGCTGGTGCCGACGAACACGCTCGAACTGATCGAGGCCGCCGCCGCGCGCCGGGCGGCGCTGGCCGGGCGTGTCGAGCCGCGCCACAGCCCCGGCAAGCCGCTGGACGTGCTGGTGCAGCACCTGGTGACGGTGGCACTCGGCGGCGGCTTCGTCGCCGACGAACTCTTCGACGAGGTGAAATCGACACGCGCCTACCGCGAGCTGACACGCGCCGAGTTCGACTGGGCGCTGGCCTTCGTCGAACGTGGCGGCGACAGCCTGGCGGCCTACCCCGAATACCACCGCGTGCAGCAGGTCGACGGCGTCTGGCGTGTGCCCGACCGTGGCATCGCGCGCCGCCACCGGCTGCAGGTGGGCACCATCGTCAGCGATGCATCCATGACCGTGAAGTGGGTCGCGGGCGGCAGTGGCGGGAGAGGTCTGGGCAGCATCGAGGAGAGTTTCATCGCGCGCCTGAACAAGGGCGACCACTTCGTCTTCGCCGGCCGTGTGCTCGAGTACGTGCGCACGCAGGACATGACCGCCTACGTGCGTGTCGGCAGCAAGAAGAAGGGCGTGGTGCCGGCCTGGGCGGGCAGCAAGATGCCGCTGTCCAGCGAGCTCGGTGGCGCGGTGCAGGAACTGCTGGACTGCGCCGCCGCGTTGCTGAGCGGGGCCGCACCGCACGAGGACTTCGTCGACATCGAGATGCAGGCCGCGCGCCCGATGCTGCTGGCGCAGGTGCGGCTGTCGCAGCTGCCGCAGAGCGGCCGCCTGCTGGTCGAGCGCTACCGCTCGCGTGAAGGCCACCACCTCTTCCTCTACCCCTTCGCCGGGCGCAACGTGCACATCGGTCTGGCGCAGCTGCTGGCCTGGCGGCTGGCACGGGCGCAGCCCAACACCTTCTCGCTCAGCGTCAACGACTACGGGCTGGAGATCCTGGCGGCCAACCCGGTGGAGCTGGGTGACGCGCTGCAGGCCACGCTCTTCACCGGCGAGGGCCTGCTGGACGACGTGCTGGCCAGCCTGAACTCGGGTCATCTGGCGCAGCGGCGCTTCCGCGAGATCGCACGCGTGGCGGGTCTGGTCTTCAGCGGTTACCCCGGCGCGCCGAAGAGCACGCGCCAGCTGCAGGCCAGCAGCAGTCTCTTCTTCGAGGTCTTTCGCAAATACGACGCCGGCAACCGGCTGCTGGGCCAGGCCGAGAGCGAGGTGCTGGCGCAGGAACTCGAGGTCGAACGCCTGGGCGCGACGCTGCGCCACCTGGCGACGCTGCCCTGGAGCTTCGTCGAGCTGGCCGCGCCCAGCCCGTTTGCGCTGCCGCTGCTGGTGGAGCGGCTGCGTGAACAGCTCAGCACCGAAAAGCTCAAGGACCGGCTCGCCCGCCTGCTGGCCGAGGCCGAAGCCGCGCTCGTCGCGCCGCCGCCCGCGCCGCGGCGGCGGCGTGGCAGGCTGCCGGGGTGACGCGTGGCGGGCCGCCTACACTGGCATCTTGCCCGCCCGCCGACCATTCCTTCAGACGCCGGAGACCCCATGCCCGCTGCCACCCGCCCGTCCTCGTCGCCGCTGCATCGCCTGGCCGGGCCCGTGGCGCTGTGCACCCTTGTGCTGACCGGCTGCGGCGCAGAGGTGGCCGGCACTGCCGCCACCGTCGGCAAGCTGCAGGCCGAACAGGCGAGCCAGGCCCGGGCGCAGCAGCAGCAGATCGTCGAGGGCCTGCAGAAGGCCCAGGAAGCCGGCGTGCAGCGCGCGGCCGACGCCGCGGCCAGCGCCGGCCAGTAGGTCGGCTGCCATGTTCACGAGGGTCACGATGGGACGACTGCCTTCATTCGCTGCCACAACCTTGCTGGCGCTGGTCTGCCTGGCCCCGGCAGCGGCCGCGCCACGCGCCAACCCGGCGCCCGTGCAGGGTGTGGTGACGCAGGTCAGCGACGGTGACACCGTGCGCTTCACGCCGGCCGGTCAGGCGCCCATCGTCGTGCGCCTGGCCAACATCGACGCGCCCGAAATCTGCCAGCCCTGGGGCGCCGAGGCACGGCGTGCGCTCACCGACCTGGCGCTGAACAAGTCCGCCACGCTGCGCCCGACGGGCCGCGACAGCTACGGCCGCACGGTGGGCGTGCTGCTGGTCGAGGGTGTCGACGTGGCGCAGAGCCTGGTCGAAGGCGGCCACGCGTGGAGCCTGCGCTGGCGCAACGACGCCGGCCCGCTGGTCAAGCAGGAACGCATGGCCAAGGCGCTGAACCGCGGGCTGCACGAAGGCGGCACGGCCGTCAAGCCAGCCGACTTCAGGCGCATCAACGGGCCTTGCCCCGGCAATGGCGCGCCCGTCAGCGTTGCGCCCGCGGCCGTTCCTGTGGTCGCGGCCATGCCCGCCTTGCCCGCTCGCAACGTCGCTGCCCCCGCGGTCGCGGCCTACCGCTGCGACGGCCGCACGCATTGCTCGCAGATGCGTTCGTGCGATGAGGCGAAGTACTTCCTCTCGAACTGCCCTGGCGTGAAGATGGACGGCGACCGCGACGGCATCCCCTGTGAGAACCAATGGTGCCGCTGAGCCCGCACGCCCAGGGCTGAAGGCTTGCCGCGCGGCTTCAGTGCCGCGCCGCTCGCGCTGCGGCCAGAAAGTCCTGCAGGATGGCGCGGTCGTCGAGCGTGTGCGGGTGGTCGGGCTCGTGGAACTCGGGGTGCCATTGCACGCCGGCGACGAAGCTGGGGCCGCGCCAGCGCACGGCCTCGATCAGGCCGTCGTCGGGGCAGCGCGCCTCGACGGTGAACTCAGGCGCCAGGTCCTTGATGCCCTGGTGGTGGATGCTGTTGGTGGTGGCACGTTCCACACCCGGGAAGAGCGCAGCCAGACGCGTGCCGGTCACGAACTCCACCGCGTGATGGTGTTCTTCGTAGCGACCGAGCACGCGGTGGGTCAGCGACTGCGGCTGCTGGGTCTCGATGTCCTGCAGCAGCGTGCCGCCGAAGGCGACGTTCAGCAGTTGCAGGCCGCGGCAGATGCCGAACACCGGTTTGCCGGCGGCGACGAAGGCGCGGATGAGGTCGATCTCGTAGCGGTCGCGAACACGGTCGCCGTGCCAGTCGGCGTGCAGCGGGGTTTCGCCGTAGGTCTCTGGCGCGACGTCGTTGCCGCCCTGCAGCACCAGGCCGTCGAGCGCTTGCGCATAGTCGTGCAGGTGAATCTCGCTGCGCTTGACGATGCTCTCGGCGTCCACCGCCGGCACCATCACCGGCACCGCGCCGCCGGCAAGCAGCCAGTGCGCCACGCTCTGTTCGAGGTAATGCACGGTCTTGCTCCACACGCCGCCACTGGGCATGCCGGTGCTGCCGGGGTAGTGGATGCGCGCCGAAACGCCGATCAGCAGGGGTCTGGTCATGGTCGTCGAAGTGGATCGGGCCACATTCTGTCGTGCCCGCGCCCGTTCACTCGGTGCTCTCGCCTTCGCCCTCGTCGTCGGCTCTGGCCTGCCGAACCCGCGCGGCCAGCCGGCCGGCCAGCGGCGCCATGTCCTGCACCAGCGCCGCACTCGGCGCGGTGTCGGCCAGGCGCAGCGCCGGAGGCGGCAGCGTGCTCATGTAGGGCGTGGCCACCAGGCTGTCGGTGTTGCGCCAGGTCAGTGCGGCCGACAGTGCGAGGGCGGCCACCGCCAGCGTGGCCACGCTGGCCGTGACTGCGCGTCGGTGCAGCGGCAGCACGTGGCGCAGGTGGGCGCGCACCAGCAGCGCCAGCAGCACGGCTTCCAGCGCATTGCCCAGCATCCACAACGCGGGCGCGGCCAGCGCGGCGGTGAACAGCGGCCACAAGGCATCGGTGAGCGTCAGCGCCAGCAGCCAGGGCAGCGCAATACGCAGGTGGCCGCCGAAGTCGAAGCGATGCTGGAACAGCTTGGACATCAGCGCCCACAGCCCGCACCAGGCCGCCAGCACCGCCGGCAGCCCCACCAGCGCAGGCAGCCAGGCCGAGTAGTCGGCGCCCGGGTCGAGCGTCAGCCAGTGGGCCCCCAGCAGCAGCAGGAACACCGCCGCGCCTGCCAGCAGCGGTGGCGGCGCGCCATGCAGGCCGTGCGGCAGCGGCGCCTCGGGCGCGAGTGTCTCGCTGGGCAGGCGCAGCCGCAGCCGGGTGGTGCCGAGTTGCAGCGGGCCGCCGCCGGCGGGCAGGGCGACGGTTCCCGCCACGGCGCGGCCCGCGAACGACACGCCGTTGCGTGAGGGCAGCGCGTGCAGCAGCAGCGCCCCGTCATCGCCCGGCGCCAGGCGTGCGTGCCATGGGGCGACGTGGGGGTCGTCGATGACGACGTCGTTGTCGAGCGCGCGGCCCAGCGTCAGCGGCCAGCGCCACACGTCCACCGTGCGTGCAACCTGGCCGTCGCGGCCCAGCAACTCGATCAGCGCGAGGCGTCGTTCGTCGTGTTCCATGCAAAGCCATCGAGGTAGTGCTGGGCCAGGCGCTGTGCGCTGGCGGCGCTGATGCCGAAGGCGTCGAGGCGGCCCTGCACGCCGACCTGCGTGCCGTCCAGCGTGGCCACCAGCACCGACAGGTCGTGCAGGCCTTCGAGCTTCTTGTAGGCGCGCATGCAGACCACGCCTTTCAGCGGCAGAGGTGCGCCGCCGTCGGCGCGCGGCGGGCCGCTCGTGATCTGGCGTTCGACGCAACGTGGCGCGGTGCGCTGGCGGTCGTTGCGGCCCATGAACTCGTTGCGGAAGCTGGCCGAATAACGCTCGGCAAAACGCAGCGCGCCGATCTTGCTGCCGTCGTAGGCCTCGTGGCGCACCGTCAGGTAGCCGGTGAGCAGGTTGCCATTGACGAAGATGCGGCTGTCCATCTCGCAGTCGGAACGTTCGAACTGCAGCCCGCGCGCGGCCTGCGGCGAGCCTCGGCCCCAGCAGCGCATGAAGGTCTCCTGCGGCACCGGTATCGTGTAACGCGGGTGGCCGGCCTGGCGCCAGGGCTGGGCGGTGAAGCGTGCGGTGAGCGTCGCTTCGTGGGCCAGCAGCTGGCGCGTGATCTCGGCCCAGGCCGGGGTGGTGATGGGCGCGGCGCCGCGGCCGCGCTCGATCAGCACGCGCACCGGCGCGGCAGGCACCAGGAAGCTGACCTGCTCGCCGTCGCGCCTTGCGGCGACGTTCACGCCCACGAGCCGGCCCTGTTCATCGAGCGCCGGGCCGCCGCTCATGCCCGGGCTGAGCGAGCCGCCGAAGAACAGCGTTTCGAGGAAGCTGCGTTCGACGGGGCCGTTGTAGCTGCCTTCGGCGACCGCGAAGCCGACGTCGAGCGGGTTGCCCAGCGAGAAGATGCGTGCGCCGCGCGCCAGCGGCAGCTCCGCCGGCCGCAGCACGACATGGCCGCGGCCGGCCAGCGGCGCGGCGTCGACCGGCCGCAGCAACGCCAGGTCGTGCACGACGTCGAAGGCCAGCAGCTGCAGCGCGCCCTGGCGGCCGTCGACCGTGGCGTAGACCAGGCGGTGGCGTGCGGGCTGCAGCGCAAACTGGCTGATGACGTGGTAGTTGGTGACGAGGTGGCCGGCGTCGTCGACGAGGAAACCCGAGCCCACCGACGACTGGCTGTCCTGCGTCTTCAGCAGCGTGCGCACCTGCAGCAGTTGCGCGCGCGTGCGTTCGTAGAGGCGCTGGCCGGTGCCGGTGAGCGGCGTTTCCACGGTGGCGGCCGGCGCGCTGGGCGCTGTCGACGCGGCCGCAGGCGAAGCCGGCGGCGTTGCCGACAGGCTGGGCAGGGCGACGGCGGTGGCGCAGGCCAGGAGGCCGCAGCGCAGTGCCCTGAGGAAGGCCCGCGGGCCGGAGTGCTGCATCACCGCCATCTTAGCCGGGCACCCTGCAGGGCCGCTGGCGCAGGCTTGCCGGGCCGGCAAGCGCCGCCAGCCGGGACCCGTTGCAAGGCGCAGGAACGCAGCTGCGGGGCCAGATCAGCGGTTGCCGCGCATCAGCGTGCTCTTGCCGAACAGGCTCTCGATGAGGTCCACCGACAGCTCGGCCGTCTTGTTGCGGATGTCCAGCGCCGGGTTGAGCTCCATCACGTCCAGGCTGGCCAGGCGGCCGGTGTCGGCGATCATCTCCATGCACAGCTGGGCTTCGCGGTAGGTGGGGCCGCCGGGAACCAGGGTGCCGACACCGGGCGCGATCTCGGGGTCGAGGAAGTCGACGTCGAAGCTGACGTGCAGGTGGGTCTTGTCGTCCAGCGTCGCCAGCGCCAGCTCCATCGTGTGGCGCATGCCCATTTCGTCGATGTAGCGCATGTCGAAGACCTCCAGCCCGGTCTCCTGCACCAGCCGCTTCTCGCCCGGGTCGACGCTGCGGATGCCGATCTGGCGCACGACCTTCGGGCTGATGGCCGGCACCGTGCCGCCGATCTCGATCAGTTCGCGCGGCCCATGCCCGCACAGGCAGGCCACCGGCATGCCGTGGGTGTTGCCGCTGGGGGTGAGCACGCTGGTGTTGAAGTCGGCGTGTGCATCCAGCCACAGCACACGCAGCTTCTTGCCGCTCTCGCGGCAGTGGCGCGCCACGGCGCTGATGCTGCCCAGCCCCAGGCAATGGTCGCCGCCCAGCAGGATGGGCAGGCGGCCCAGCACCAGTTCGGCGTGCATCGCGTCGTGCACGAGTCGGTTCCAGGCCACCACCTCGTGCAGGTGGCGATAGCCGTCCACCGGCGGCAGCCAGGGGTTGGCCGGGCCGGCGAGGTTGCCGCGGTCCAGCACCTCCAGGCCATGCGCTTCCAGCGTGGCCTGGATGCCGGCGACACGCAGCGCCTCGGGCCCCATGCTGGCGCCGCGCGCGCCGGCGCCGATGTCGGTGGGCGCGCCGATGAGGCTGATGTGCTTGTTCATGGCGCCTTCAGATGTCGTCGGCGAACTCGCCGGTCTGCGTCGCTGGGAGATCGAAGCCGTAGTGCTCGGCCAGCGCCTCCCAGGCTTGCTCGGCGGTCTCGACGAAGTGGAACAGCTCGAGGTCGCGGGCGCTGATCATGCCGGTCTCGACGAGGTGGTCGAAGTTGATCAGGCGTTGCCAGAAGGCGCGGCCGAAGAGCAGCACGGGGCGCGGGCGGATCTTGCCCGTCTGCACCAGGGTGATGGTCTCGAAAAGCTCATCCAGCGTGCCGAAACCGCCCGGGAAGCACACCAGCGCGATGGCGCGCATCAGGAAGTGCATCTTGCGCAGCGCGAAGTAGTGGAACTGGAAACACAGCTCGGGCGTGATGTAGTCGTTGGGCGCCTGCTCGTGCGGCAGCACGATGTTCAGGCCGATGCTCTTGCCGCCGACATCGTGGGCGCCTCGGTTGCCGGCTTCCATGATGCCGGGGCCGCCGCCGGTGACGACGTAGATCGGCGTGTCGAGGCTGGCAGAACGTGCGGTGACCAGCGCCGCGAAGCGCCGCGCTTCGTCGTAGTAGTGGCCCATGGCGACGGCGGTCTCGGCGCGCTTGATGGCCGCGGTGTCGCCGTCGGCGTGCGCGGCTTCCAACTGCTGCAGCGCCAGTTCCGAAGGCACGACGCGCGCGCTGCCGAAGATGACGATCGTCGACTCGATGCCCTGTTCCTGCTGCACCATCTCGGGCTTGAGCAGTTCGAGCTGCATGCGCACCGGGCGCAGTTCCTCGCGCAGCAGGAAGTCGGTGTCGGTGAAGGCCAGGCGGTAGGCGCTCTCGGGGCCGGCATATAGCGAGGCGTGCGCCACCGCCCCGGCTTCTTCTTCGGCCGTCGGAAAGTTGCGTGCGGCCAGCGGCGGGTGTTTGTCGGTCATGCCTGCAGCTTACTTGGGTTGCGTGCGGTGCCCGCCGCACACCACGCAAGCCGGGTCGCGCTGCAGCGTGATGCTGTCCCAGGCCATGTGGCGCGCGTCCAGCATCAGCAGGCGGCCGGCCAGCGACTGGCCGGCACCGGCCAGCAGCTTCAGTGCCTCGGCCGCCTGCACGCTGCCGACGATGCCCACCAGCGGCGCGAAGACGCCCATGGTCGAGCAGGCCACGTCTTCGTGCGCCGCTTCGGGTGGAAAGATGCAGGCGTAGCAGGGTGCGTTCGGCCGGCGGCTGTCGTAGACGCTGATCTGCGCGTCCCAGCCGATGGCCGCACCCGAGACCAGCGGCCTGCCGTGTTTCACGCAGGCGGCGTTGACGGCGTGGCGGGTGCGAAAGTTGTCGCTGCAGTCCAGCACCACGTCGGCCTGCGGCACCAGTTCGTCGAGCAGCGCGGCGTCGGCACGGCGGACCAGCGCGCGCAGCTGCACGTCGGGGTTGAGTGCGGCCACCGTCGTGCGCACCGATTCGGCCTTGGGCAGGCCCACGCGCGACAGGTTGTGGGCGATCTGGCGCTGCAGGTTGGTGAGGTCCACCGTGTCGTGGTCGACCACCGTCAGTCGGCCGACACCGGCGGTGGCCAGGTAGAGCGCTGCGGGGGAACCCAGCCCGCCGGCGCCGATCACCAGCGCGTGGGCCGCGAGCAGCCGGCGCTGGCCCTCGATGCCGATTTCGTCGAGCATCAGGTGGCGGGCGTAACGCAACAGTTGCTCGTCGTTCATGGCAGCGGGTTCGGGCGGGGCAGGGCGGACGGGCCGAGCGCCAGAAGTGCAAAACCCGCCGGGTGGCGGGCTTCGCGGGGCGGTGCGCAGTGCTTACTTCTTGACGGCGTCGGCAGGAGCTTCGGCGCGCTGCTCGCTGGGCGCCGTCTTGCTGGCCAGCACGGGCAGGCCGCGCAACTGGTTCAGCGCCTGCTGCAGCGGGAAGTCTTCGGAGGTGCCGAACTCGGGCAGGGGCTTGGCTGGTTCCCGGGTCTTGGCCAACTGGTCCTCGAGCCTCTTGCGCGCTTCCTCGCGCGCCTTCTCGCGTTCGACGTCCTTCTTCTCGTCGGCGCCGCCGAGGTGGCGTTCCAGGTCGGCCTCGCGCATGCGCAGTGCGGCGTAGACGTTGCCCTCGGCGGTTTCGTCCAGCCACACGTCGGGCAGAATGCCCTTGGCCTGGATGCTGCGGCCGGCCGGCGTGTAGTAACGCGCGGTGGTGATCTTCAGCGCGGTGTCCGAAGGCAGTGGGCGGATCGTCTGCACCGAACCCTTGCCGAAGGTCTGCGCGCCCATGATGGTGGCGCGCTTGTGGTCCTGCAACGCGCCGGCGACGATCTCGCTGGCCGAGGCCGAACCTTCGTTGACCAGCACCACCAGCGGCACCCGCTTCATCGCCGCGGGCAGCTTCTTCAGCGGGTCGGACCCGCCGCGGCGGGCGTAGAACTCGGGGCTGGCGCGGAAGGTGGCGCGGCTTTCGGGCAGCTGGCCGTTGGTGGTGACGACCACCACGTCGGCCGGCAGGAAAGCGGCCGACAGCGCCACCGCGCCGTCGAGCAGGCCGCCCGGGTCGTTGCGCAGGTCGAGCACCAGGCCCTTCATGTTCGGGTCCTGCTTGTAGAGCTCCTCCATCTTGCGCACGAAGTCGTCGACCGTGCGTTCCTGGAACTGGCTGACGCGGATCCAGCCGTAACCGGGCTCGATCATCTTCGCGCGCACGCTCTGCATGCGGATCTCTTCGCGAATGATGGTCACCGGGAAGGTGCGGCTCTCGGTCTTGCGGTAGACGGTGAGAACGACCTTGGTCTGCGGTTCACCGCGCATCTTCTTCACCGCCTGGTCGACCGTGAGGCCCTTCACCGGGCTGTCGTCGATGCGGGTGATGAGGTCGCCGGGCTTGAGGCCGACACGGAACGCGGGGCTGCCCTCGATGGGCGAGACGACCTTGACGAGGCCTTCTTCCATCGCCATCTCGATGCCGATGCCGACGAACTTGCCGCCGGTGTTCTCGCGAAACTCGCGGAAGCTCTTCTTGTCGAAGTACTGGCTGTGCGGGTCGAGCCCTGCCACCATGCCGGCGATGGCGTCGTTGATCAGCTTCTTCTCGTCCACGGGCTCGACGTACTCGGCCTTGACGCGGTCGAACACGGCGGCCAGTTGCTGCACCTCTTCCAGCGGCAGCGGCGCCAGCACGTTGCGCGCCACGGCCTGCAACTGCATGGTCGTCAGCGCACCGGCCACCGCACCGATGGCCAGGATGCCCGCAAACTTGATCTTTGAACCCATGTTCAACGCGCCTTTCGCGAAATGGCGAGCAATTACTGTTCCAGTATAGAACCGTCACCCCCTTCTGAGTGGATAAAGGGAAGAAAGTTGCAGTCTGGCGATGCCGGCAAAGTGTGTCGATTTGCGCGTGCCGGCGCGGTCGTCGTACCGCCGTCGCCCGTCACGCCGCGGCAGGCGCGCGCGGGAAGGTCACGACGTGGTCGACCTCGGCGCGTATGCCCACCCATTCGCCGACCTGGTGGTCGTGGTGCGAAGGCACGTGGGCCAGGACCTGCTCGCCGCTGGCCAGGCGCAGGGTGTAAAGAAACTCAGAACCGCGGAAGGCCTTGCGCTCGATCATCGCGCGCACCGGCGAGTTGTCGTCGTGCACGATGTCGTCGGCGCGCAGCAGCACCTCGCATTCGCCCCGCGGGAAGGCCTCGGGCAGCGGGCAGCCCGCCATGTCGTGCAGTTCACCCAGCGGCGTGTGCACGCAGGGGCCGCCGGCGCAGGCGACGATCTGCGCCGGCGTGAACACGCCGTGGCCGATGAAACCGGCGACGAAGCGGCTCAGCGGGCGGTGATAGAGCGTGTAGGCGTCGTCCCACTGCTCGAGCCGGCCCTGGTTCATGACGCCGATGACGTCGCCCACCGCGAAGGCCTCGAGCTGGTCGTGCGTGACCAGCAGCGCGGTGGTGCCGCTGTCCTTGAGGATGCTGCGCACCTCCTGCGCCAGGCGTTCGCGCAGGTCGACGTCCAGGCTGCTGAAGGGTTCGTCCAGCAGCAGCAGGCGCGGCTTGGGCGCCAGCGCCCGCGCCAGCGCCACCCGCTGCTGCTGGCCGCCCGAGAGTTCGTGCGGCGCTCGTTTCGCGGCATGGCCCAGGCCCACCAGATCCAGCATCTGCTGAACACGCCGGGCGCGTTCGCCGCGTGGCAGCGCCTGGATGCCGAAGGCGATGTTGTCGGCGACGCTCAAATGCGGGAAGAGGGCGTAGTCCTGGAAAACCATGCCGATGCGGCGCAGTTCAGGCGCGAGGTGAACGCCGGCGGCGGCGTCGGACAAAGTGTCGCCCGCGATCACCACACGCCCTTCGGCGCAGCGCTCCAGCCCGGCCACGGCGCGCAGCAGCGAGGTCTTGCCGCATCCCGAGGGTCCGATCAGCACGCCCACCTGGCCCGCTGCCAGGCCCAGCGACACGCCATCCACCGCGGCACGGCCGCCGCCGGCGCGTGTGTAGCGCACCCCCACCGATTCCAGGCTCAGGAACATGTCGCCATCATAATCGCGCAGCCTGAATGAGGATTGTTCGCATTTCCTGTTTCGCTATCCGTCTCTCCCGATGCGCGGTGTACTGAGTCTCCTGCTGACCCCCCTGTGCCTGCTGCTGGCGCTGCCCGTGCTGGGCGTGCTGGCGGCCTGGCTCACGCTCGACGCCGCGGCGCTGGCAGTGCTGCGCCACCAGCTCGATACCGTGCTGCCCGAATACGCGCTGCAATCGGCCGGGCTGGCGCTCTTTGTCGGTCTGGGCGTGATGGTCCTGGGCTCGGCCACCGCGGCGCTGGTGACGCTGTACGACTTCCGCGGCCGGCGCAGCTTCGAGTGGGCGCTGCTGCTGCCGCTGGCCATGCCGGCCTACGTGCTGGCCTACGCCTGGACCGACGCGCTGCAGTTCAGCGGCCCGCTGCAGACCGGCCTGCGCGAGGCGCTGGGCCTTCGTGGGGCACTGTGGCCCGACGTGCGCAGCTTCGGCGGCGCGGTGGTGCTCTTCGTGCTGTGCCTCTACCCCTACGTCTACCTGCTGGTGCGCGCGGCCCTGGGTGAACGCGCGGTGCGGCTGATGGAAGCGGCGCGCCTGCTCGGCGCGCCCATGCGCCGGCGTGTGCTGCAGGTGGCACTGCCGATGGCGCGTCCGGCCATCGCCGCCGGCACCGCGCTGGCGCTGATGGAGACGCTGGCCGATTACGGTGTCGGCGCCTATTTCGGCCTGTCGACCTTCAGCACCGGCATCTACAAGGCCTGGCTGGTGATGAACGACCGCATCGCTGCGGCGCAGCTGGCGGCGGTGCTGCTGCTGGTGGTGGGCGCGCTGCTGATGGCCGAGCGCACGGCGCAGCGCAAGCTGCGTTTTGCCGGCAGCCGCGCCGGCGCCACCAGTGCCGAGGCGCGCCCGCTGGTGCTTCGCGGTGGTGCGGCAGTGGCGGCCTGGGCGGTGTGCGGGCTGCCTGTGCTGCTGGGCTTCGTGTTGCCGGTGCTTTGGCTGGCGCGCATGCTGTGGCAGGAGGCGCAGTTCAGCGAGTTCGGCCTGCCCTGGGCGCGGTTTGCCGAGTGGGCCGCGTCCAGCTTCCGCCTCGCTGGCGCCGCGGCGCTGTTGTCCACCGCCTTGGCGCTGGCGCTGGGCTTCGCGCTGCGCCAGAGGGGCGCACCGGGTGGCGCGCTGCTGCGCCCGGCGGCGCGGGTGCTGTCCTTGGGCTACGCGGTGCCGGGCGCTGTCATCGCGGTGGGCATCCTGCTGCCGGCGGGCTGGCTGCAGGCGCAGTTCCCGCAGATGGGTGTGGCCGCCCTCGTCACCGGCACGGCCTTCGGCCTGCTCTATGCCTACCTGGTGCGTTTTTCGGCCGTGGCGCTGCAGAGCGTCGAGGCCGGCTACGCGCGTGTGCCGCCGGCTGTCGACGAAACGGCGCGCATGCTCGGCAGCGGCCCCTGGCGCCTGTTCACGCAGCTGCACCTGCCCCTGCTGCGACGTTCGGCGCTGGCTGCGGGCTTGCTGGTCTTCGTCGACGTGATGAAGGAACTTCCCGCCACGCTGGTGCTGCGCCCCTTCGGCAGCGACACGCTGGCGGTGGTGGCCTACAACTTCGCGCGCGACGAGCGCCTGGCCGAGGCCGCGCTGCCTTCGCTGGCCATCGTGGCCGTGGGGCTCATCCCGGTGGTGATGCTCAGCCGGGCACTGCGTGCGCCGTCTGGCTGAACGCCCCGGTGCCGGCGCGGCTCAAGTTCGGCGCGGCGGCGTCGACATCCTGTGCTGGTGCCGCGCCGCCGGCAGGCGCGTTGCCACACCACGCGCGGGCTCGGCGCACGGCCGCGCGCGCTACCCGCTCACAATGCCTGCCATGAACCTCGCATCTGCCCTTTCCTTTGCCGAACCGGCGCTGCAAGCGCGGCTGGACGGGTGCCGCGATGCCGAACTCGACACGCTGGCCTTCGGCGTCATCGGCTTCGACGCCCAGGGACTGGTGCGCCGCTACAACCGCCACGAGAGCCAGGCCGCCGGCCTGTCGCCCGAACGTGTGCTGGGCCACCCGCTGTTCACCGTGGTGGCGCCCTGCATGAACAACTTCATGGTCGCGCAGCGCTTCGACGATGCCGCTGCCGAAGGCAGCGTGCTCGACCTCACCCTGCCTTACGTGCTGACACTGCGCATGCGGCCGACGAAGGTGCAGCTGCGGCTGCTGTCGTGTGCAGGCGCCACCTGCCGCTACGTGCTGGTGCAGCGGTCCGGCTGAGGCGCGGGCCCGCATGCGCGACACCCCGGCCGACGGCGCCCACGAAGCGCTGATCCAGTTCCTGTACCAGGCGCCCATCGGCCTGGTGCAGACGACGCTGGCCGGCGAGATCACGATGGCCAACCCGATGGCCGCGCAGTTGTTGATGCCGCTGTCGGCCGACGGCGGCCTGGACAACCTCTTCGACTTGCTGGCCGCTGGCGCCCCGGGCCTGCGGGCGCAGGCAGCGGCGCCCCTGGCCCCCGGTGCCACGGTCTGCGAGGCCCTGCGTTTCACGGCCGGGCCTGCGCCCGACGGCGAATCGGCCACCACGCTGTCGCTGCGCCTGCTCAAGCTCGACGCCGACACGCTGATGGCCAGCGTCAGCGACGTCACCGCCACGGTGCGCGACGAGGCCCGCCGCGTGGCCGCCAAGCTGCGCGCGGCCGGCCGCACCGACACGCTGACCGCAATGCCCAACCGCGCCGCGGTGCTGGAATGCATCGAGCGCGCCCTGCAAACGGCGCGCCGCAACGCGGGGATCGAGTTCGCGGTGCTGTTCATCAACGGCGACCGCTTCAACCGCGTCAACGTCACCCAGGGCCCGGCCGCCGGCGACGATGTGCTGCGTACGATGGCCGCACGCGTCAACGGCACCGTGCGCCAGCGCGACGCCGTCGGCCTGGCTGCCGACTTCGCATCGACCACCGGCCGCCTGGGCGGCGACGAGTTCGTCGTCGTGCTCGAGGACGTGCGCAGCACCGCCGCCGCCGTGCGCGTGGCGCAGCGCCTGGTCGACGCGCTGAACAGGCCCTACACGGTGGGTGCGCAGGCCGTGCACCTCAGCTGCAGCGTCGGCGTGGTGATGGGCAGTGACGCCGCCGCGACGGCCGACGCCGACTCGGTGCTGCAGGACGCCAGCCTGGCGATGCGCGAGGCCAAACGCGCCGGCGGGGCCCGGGCCTGCCTCTTCGAGCCGCCGATGAAGGACCGCGCCCAGCGGCGCGGCAACCTCGAAACCGAGCTGCGACTGGCCATCGCCGGCGGCCAGCTCTTCGTCGTCTACCAGCCCATCGTGGCGCTGGCCGATGGCAGTGCGGCCGGCGTTGAGGCGCTGGTGCGCTGGCGCCACCCGCAGCGTGGCACGGTGCCGCCTGGCGAGTTCATCGAGATCGCCGAAGAGACCGGGCTCATCGCGCCGCTGGGCGCCTTCGTGCTGAACAGCGCCTGCCGGCAGTTCGTGCAGTGGCAGCAGACGCTGGGAGAAGCGGCGCCGCGTGTGCTGTCGGTGAACCTGTCGCGCGCGCAGCTGGCCGACCCGGCGCTGGCGGCCCAGGTGCAGCACGCGTTGCAGAACGCCGGGCTGGCGCCGGGCTGCCTGCAGCTCGAGATCACCGAGAGCCTGGCCGCCGAAGACCCCCAGATCCGCGCCGGCCTGCACGCGCTGAAGGTGCTGGGCCTGACGCTGGCGCTGGACGACTTCGGCACCGGCTACTCGTCGCTGGCCAGCCTGCACCAGTGGCCGGTGGACGTGATCAAGATCGACCGTTCCTTCGTCAGCCAGCTCGAGACCAGCGCCCACCACCGTGTGCTGGTCGAGGCCACCGTGCGCGTGGCGCGCAGCCTGGGCATGGGCACGGTGGCCGAGGGTGTGGAGACCGCCGGCCAGGCCGCCGCGCTGCGCGCGCTGCAGTGCGACAAGGGGCAGGGTTACCTCTACGCGCGGCCGCTGGCGGCCGACGAGGCCACACGCTGGCTCGCGGCACAGCCTGCACGACCGCTGGCGCCACCGCCCGGTGCCCCGGCGCCGACCGCGCTGCGCGCCGAGGTGGCCGAGCGGCTGCTGGAGCGCCTGGACCGCGCGGCCATCGCGGTGGCGTTGTTCGACCCCGACGAACGCCTGGCCTATGCCAACCACAGCTTTCTCGACGTGCACTGGAAGGGACTGGACGGCACGCCGACGTGGGAAGAGATCATGCGCATGGCGCACCGCTGCCGCCAGGGTGTGCTGATCGAGACCCCCGACATCGACGGCTGGCTGGCCGGCGTGCGCCAGCGTTACCGGCGGCAGCCGCTGCGCAGTTTCGAGTCCGACCTCACCGACGGGCGCTGGATGCGCGTCATCGAGGAGACCGCGGCCGACGGCTGGATGCTCAGCGTGTCCAGCGACGTCACCTCGCTCAAGGTCAACGAGTCGGCGCTGCGGCAGGCGCGTGACGCGGCGCTGATCGCGTCGATCACCGACCCGCTGACCGGCCTGCCCAACCGCCGCCACGTCTTCGCGCAGCTGCAGGAACTGCTGACCGAGGCCACGCAGCTGCGTGTGCCGCTGACGGTGGCGGTGATCGACCTCGACGAGTTCAAGGCCATCAACGACAGCCACGGGCACGGCGTCGGTGACCAGGTGCTGAAGGTCTTTGCACACCGCCTGTGCGCTTCACTGCGCCCGCGCGACATGCTGGGCCGCATCGGCGGCGAGGAGTTCCTGCTCATGCTGGCCAACACCGGCCCGGCCGGCGCCGCGCGGGTGCTGGGCGAGGTGCGCGCCGCGCTGCAGGTCGACCTGCGTCTGCCGCAGGCGCCGGGCCTGTGCGTCAATTTCTCGGCCGGCGTCACGCAGGCCGAGGCCGGTGACAGCGTCGAGACGCTGTGGCAGCGTGCCGACCGCGGCCTGTACAGCGCCAAGGCCACCGGGCGCGGGCGCGACTGCGTGGTGGCGGCGGAAGACGCAGCGGCGGTGCGCGCGCACGGTGGGTCTGGCCCGGCGGCCTGACCCCATCCGACACGTCGCGCAGGCACGGAGCACGCCTCGCCGCTTCAGTCCGGCCGCGACGACGCCGAAATCCCCTCAAGGGCCGTTCGACGGCACGGCAACGCAGGGGTGGTCAGCCATGTTCGAGCTCATCAGACACTTCCTCGGGAACGCGGTCCACGGCGGGGCCGAGACGCAGTGGGCGCCATTGCGCCGGCCCGAGCGCCATGGCGACAGCGCACTCACCGGCACCTCGCGGCGCTGGTTGCGGCAACTGCCGCCGCGCCGCCGGCCGCTGCGCCTGTGCGAGGCCCATCCGCGCGTGGTCAACCGCATCGCCTGGTGCTGGGCCGACGCGTCGCTGCGCGAGCAGGTGCTGGACGACCTGCTGGTCGATCGTCGCGGTGGCCGTCGGGGCTTCCCGGCGCCGATGGTGAGGGAACTGCAGCGGCTTCGTGAGTTCCACGGCGCGGGCTAGCACGCGGATCGGCCCGGCGCGGGCCTGCGCTTGCAGGTGCGGGCCTCGACCCGCCGCTTCTGCTTGCCTGTCGCTTGCAAGCACAAGGCTGCATTCGCAGCCCCGAGGTCCGCAGGGACCTTGGGGGCCCTCGGCGAATGGTCCCCCCGGCAGGAATCGAACCTGCATCTGGCGCTTAGGAGGCGCCCGTTCTATCCATTGAACTACGGCGGGCGGGGAAAGCGGATTTTGTCACGCCCCCGCCGGTCGTCCGGCAACGGGCGGGTGCACCTGCTGCCACCTACTTCGGCGTCACCTTCACCTTGCGGCTGCCCGCGTCGGCCGGCGTTTCCTGCGCCCGCCAGGTCCAGATCACGTCGATGGCGCTGTCCAGCCCGCTCTGCGCGCGCAGCGTGAAGCGCTGCGCGATGCGGTAGATCAGCTGCCAGGTGCCGGTGGTGGCGTTGACGCCGCGTTCGTAGCCCAGGTACCAGCGCCGGCTGAGCTGCTTGCCGATGGTGATGACGGTCTCGCGCACGTCGCCTTCGCCCTGGCGCAGCGAGATCTCGTCGATGCCCAGGCTCTTCATCAGCGCGTCGGTGGGGGCCTCGCCTTCGCCCGAGAGCAGCGCCACCGCGGCGCGCTGCAGCAGGGCGGTGTCGTTGCGGCCCAGGCCGTCGGGGGCACGGCCCAGCACCAGCCACGAGAGTTTCTCGGAGTCGCCCATCTCGGGTTCGCTGAACAGCCGCACACGCGGCGTCAGCAGGTTGCCGGTGATGGCCACGCCCACACGCTGGTCGATCTTCGGCCGCAACGCCAGCACGTCCAGGCGCGGGTTGTCGGCCGGGCCGCTGAAGGCGACGATGCCGCGCTCGATGTCCAGCGCCTGGCCATAGGCGGCGTAGGTGCCGCCGTCGGTGCGGATGGTGCCGTTGACGGCCAGCCGGCCGCCGGGCGTGCTCAGGCGCAACTGCCCGCGCAGCCCGGTGTCCAGGCCGCGCCCGCGGATGCGCACGTTCTGGCCGAGGTCGATGTCCACCGCCATCACGAAGCTGCGCCGGGGTGCCGCCTCGCCGTTCTCGCCGCGCGCGTTGAAGTCCCCGTCGCCGCGGCCCAGAGTCACGTCGTCGTCCAGTGACGGCGCGTCGGAACGGCTGGCGTCGTAGAAGGCCTCGTCGATGACGAACTTGCCGTCGATCTGGGTGCGTTCGGCGCTCAGCTGCAGCTCGGCGTTGCCGCTGGCCGTCACCATGCGGTCGACGCGGCCCAGCACGCGCAGGCGGTCGGCCTTCAGCTGCAGTCGCGCCGAGGGCTTGCTGCCGAGTTGTGCGCCGCCGGTGATGGTGGCGCTGCCGTCGCCGCCGCGCAGCGTGAAACGTTCGATGCGCGCGGTCTCGCCTTCCAGCTTCACCAGCACCTCGCCGTCGCGCACGTTCACGCCCTGCAGCAGGTTGCGCACGCCCAGGCCGCTGCCGCCGAGTTCACCGTCGACGTTGGGGCCGTCGAAACGGCCCGAGAGCGTGGCGGTGGTCTGCAGCGTGCCGGCCAGGCGCCAGCCCGGCGGCAGCCAGGCGCTCCAGATGCCGACGTCGGCCACTCGCGCCTGTACCTGGCCCGACACCTTGTCGCCAGGCGCCGGCCAGCGGCGTTCGGGCGTGCTCTGCACCTGCAGCTGGCCCGTCAGTTCGCCCAGGCTGCGGCCGCGGAAGTCGGGCTTGAAGGTCCACAGCCCCTCGTGCGCGCTGACGGCCAGGCGCAGCGCGGTCAGGCCCAGCAGCTGCGTGCTGTCGGGGCCGACGACGTGCAGGTCGCCGTCGACACGCTCGAAGACGAGGTCGGCGTCCATCTTCTCGGCGGCGCGGATGTCGACGCGCGCGGCCAGGCGCAGGTCGCCCTGCCAGCCCATTTCGGGCTGCAGGCGCGCCAGCAGCGGCGCGAGCTTGAAGGACTCGATGTCGGCACGCAGGCGCAGCAGCGGCTGGGCGCCGCGCAGGTCGACGTTCACCTCGTCCCAGCGCAGCGCCACGGCGTCGGCCAGCTGCACGCGGCCGGGTTCGGCCTGCAATGCGACGAGCTTCATGCCGGCACCGAACTCGAACTCGACACGCAGGTCGCGCGCCTCGACCCAGCCCGAGGCTGGCGGCGCGGTGCCGCTGCTGCCGTCCCAGGAGCCGACGATGAGGCGCTGGATCTGTGCTTTCCAGCGGCCGCCGCCCGCGCCCGCCGCCGGGTTCGGCAGCCACTGCCCGCGTGCCTGCATCTGCGCGTTCGTGCCCGACTGCACCTGGATGCCGAGCACGCGCTCGGCCGCCCGCGGCGGAGCGACCGGCATGGCGCCGGAGATGTCGATCTGATGCTCTGCAAGCGTGCCGCGCAGCTCGGCGCGAACGTTGTCGGCACGCTGCCCGGCATAGTTCAGGTCGGCCAGGTCGAGCTTCAGTGCCAGCGGCTGCGCGCCGCCGGTCTCCATGCCCCAGGCCGCCGTGCCGCGCGCCAGGCGCAGCGGCCCCAGCTGCAGTTGCGCCGCCGTGGCGCTGCCTTCGGTACGCATCACGGGCCAGCGGCCGTCGGCAGCCAGCGTGGCGACGATGCTGCCGCCACGCGGTGTCCAGCCGACCAGCGCCGGATGCAGTTGCGCCAGCGGCGCCAGCGCGGCCAGCGCCTGGGCGCCGAGCTCCAGGCGCCAGCGGTCGCTGCCGCCGCTGCCGGCGGGGTCGCCGTGGCCTTCCAGGCGCAGGCGGTTGCCACCCAGTTGCACCTCGGCGACCAGCGTGGCCGGCATGGGTGTGGCCGAAGGTATGTAGGCCAGCGTCAGGTCGGCCGCCAGCGGCACGCCGGCCAGCATCGAACGCTGCACACGCAGCCGGCCGTTGCCGGCCACGCGCTGCGCCAGTTCCAGCAGCTGCAGCCGGTCGGCGTTGCCGGGCACACGCAGGTCGAACTTCCAGTCCCCCGAGAAGCGGTGCGGGCCCTTGCGCCAGGCGCCGCCGGCCTCTCCGGGCCACCACGGCAGGGGGTCGAAGTCGGTGACGGTGCCGGCGGTGGTGATGGCCCATTCGCCGCGGCTGGCGCGCGTGACACTTGCGGTGAGTTCGGCGCTGGCGCCACCGGACTTGGCGCTGGCCCGCGTGAGCTCGAGCCGGTTGTCGTCTGCGCTGCCTTCCAGCTGCAGTTGCACGGCCTGTGGCGTGCCGTCGAGCTGGCCCTGCAGGTCGACCTTCCAGCGCACGTCAGGCGGCGGCGGCTTGGTGGTGGCAGTGAAGTCGGGTGAGGGCAGGCCACGCAGCGACAACGCCACGGGGCCGGTCAGCGTCATCGCCGCGGCGCGGCCGTCCAGGCGCTGCGGCGTCAGGCGCTCGACGCGGGTGTCCAGCGTCAGCGTGTGGCCCTGCCAGGTGCCGGTGCCGCTGACGCGGCCGGCGTTGCCCGTGGCATCGGCCAACGCCAGTTCGAAGCGTGTCAGCTGGACCTGATCGGGTTGCGCCAGCTGGCCGCCGAGATCGACCAGCACCTGCCTGACCGGCAGCCGGCCTTCGTTCCAGCGCCCGGGCAGCGTGTTGTCCAGGCGCAGCTGCACCACCAGCGGGCTGCCTTTGTCGCCGCCCTGCAGCGAGGCCTGGCCCGACAGGCGTGTCGAAGGGGCACGTGGCGACAGTGCAGCGAGGTCGAGCGCCTCGGTCTGCAGTTGCAGGCTGGCGAGCAACCAGGCCTGCAGCGGGCGCAGGCCGGCGCGCAGGTCGAGCGCGGGCGCGGCCAGCTTGCCCTGCGGCCGGCCGCGCAGCGTGGCTTCGATGTCGAGTTCCGCCGCCGTGCCCTTGGCGCTGACGACAGCGGCCCAGGCCGGCGTGTCGCCTTCCAGCACCGGGCGCAGCGTGGCCTGCGCCGTCACGGCGTAGGGCTGGGCGTTGGCGAGCTCCAGTGCGCCGGTGACCATCACACCCTGCACCTGCAGGTCGAACTTGTCGATGTGGTGCGCGGCGCCGGGCCGCGGGTCGATCTCGACCCCGGCCAGGCGCAGCGCGCGCAGCGGTGTCAGCGCATCGACCACGAGCTCATCGACCTGCAGCGCATCCAGCGCCACGTGCAGCGGCGGCTTCAGTGTCGCCGGCAGCACCAGCGGTCGCGGCGCCGGCGGACCCGGTGGGCCGGTGTGCACGGTGATACGCCGCGCCGACACCGCCGTGGCGCGCAGCCCCAGCCAGCTGTGTTCGTTCGGTCGCCATTGCCACTGCACACCTTCGGCCTGCAGGCCCTCGATCAGCAGCCACTGCGTGCCGCCGGCCCACGGCATGCGCAGGCTCTCGGCGCGCCAGCTCGGGCCCGCCAGCGTGCCCGTGAAGCCGCGCAACTCCACTGCCGGCAGCTGCCGCAGCAGCCAGGCCGTGCCGGGCTCGGTGGCCAGCAGCCAGCGCATGCCGCCCGCCGTGCCCAGGACGATCAGCAGGAGCAACGCGACGATGCTGAGCAGCGGCACCAGCAGCGACAGCCCCGTGCGCACCGGCCTGGCCGGGGCCAGCAGCGGCACCACCGGTGCGGCTGTCGGTGCGGGCGGGTTGGTGGGGTCTTCAGCCATGGTGCTTCAGAACGCGATGCCGATGCTGAAGTGCAGCCGGCCCTTGCCGGTTTCGCGCGCCCATGCCCAGTCGACACGCAGCGGGCCCACCGGGCTGCGCCAGCGCACGCCCAGGCCATAGCCCACGGCGGGCTTGAGCTCCTTGAAGCTGTCGGCGGCGTTGCCCGCGTCGACGAAGACCGCGCCCCACAACGAGGGCATGGCGGCGCTGATCGGCCGCGCCAGTTCGACGCTGGCGGTGTACAGGGCATTGCCGCTGCCCACCGCGCCGTCGACCAGCGGGCCCAGGCTGCGGTAGCCGTAGCCACGCACCGAGTCGTCGCCGCCGGCGCGGAACTTCTGCGAGTCGGGCGCCACCGTGCCCGAGCCGAGGAAGACCTGTCCGGCTTCCAGCCGCGCCTGGCCGTACCAGACGCGGCCGAAGGGCAGGTAGCCGGTCAGGCGCGCATAGGCGCGGCTGAAGGTGCCGCTGCGCGCGTCGGTGCCGTGTGAACGCCCCACACCGACCTGGCCGGCGAAGGTGAAGCCCTCGGTGGGCAGCACGACGCTGTCGAGTTCGCGCCAGACGCCGTGGTAGTTCACCGAAAGCGCAAAGGCGTTCTTGCGCTCGCCGGCCAGGGTGGTGCGGCGTGAGCGTTCGGCTTCCAGGAAGTACAGCCGCTCGATGCGTGTGCCGTCCTGGGTGCGGCCCAGGCGCGCGCGCTGCGACAGCACCGTGTCGGAGTCGGACTCGAGGTTCTCGACCGTGCCGCCGAGCAGGTTGCGGTACAGGCCTTCGCCCGGATGGGTGCTGACCTCGCCTTCCCAGAACTGGCGCTTCTGGCCCCACTCGACCTTGTTGCGCGAAAACGCCGCGTAGCCGAAGACACGCCGCCAGGTGTGCTCGGCCGAGGCGCGCGGCCCGGTGTTGGCGCTGACACCGACACCCAGCGTGTAGACCTGCAGCGGCGCCTCGCGCAGCCGCACCAGCACCAGGGACTGCTCGGCGCGGGTGGCGTCGGTGTCGAGCGTGACGCTGACGCTTTCGAACAGGCCCGACTTCTGCAGCCGGTCCTGGAAGTCGAGCAGCATGGTCTCGGTGACAGGCGCGCCGCGGCGTGTGCCGGCCAGGTGCATCACGGTGTCGCTGTCGTGCACCACCAGGCCCTCGATCTCGAGTTCGCCGTAGCGGAACAGCGGGCCGCTGTCGGCCACCAGGAAGAGGCGCACCGTGCCCGCGTCGGTGTCGACCTGGGCGCCCGTGCCCACCCAGGTGGCGTTGGCGTAACCGGCGGCACGCAGGCGTGCCAGTGCCGAGGCCTTGGCCGCGCTCCAGGCCGGGTTGCGGAAGCCACTGCCCTCGCCCAGCGGCCATTCGTCGCGCCAGCCGTCGAGCACACTCCTGGCGTAGGGGTCGCCGGCACTGGCGCCGCGCTCCAGCGCGCCTTCGGCCTCGAGCGTCACGCGCGTGATGCGCGCGCGTTCGCCCGGCAGCACCTGCAGGCGCACGACGTCGCGCTGGCCGGGTTCGCCCCCCGACTCGCGCGCCAACGTGACCTGGGGTGCGAAGTAGCCCTCGGTCTGCAGCAGTTCGCGCACCTGCGCCGGGGTGGCGTCGATGAGGCGCGACCACTCGCTGTCGTCCACCTCCTCGCGCGCCATGCGGCCCAGGCGCACGATGTCGAGGTGGCGTTCGAGCAGGGTGCGCAGTTCGTCGGGCGCGTCGATGCGCACGTCCACGCCCGCGGCCCCGGCCGGCGCGCTGGCGGCCGCGGCAGGCGCCGGGGCCTTGGTGACGCCGCCCAGCGCCTCGGCCACCGCC
>JAURZK010000119.1 GCA_030653505.1 Rubrivivax sp. | reverse complement strand
CGCGCTGGGCAGGTCGGGCACGCGCGCGGCCAGGTTGTCGAGCACGCGCGTCGGCGTGTCGGCCCCCGGTGTCGGGGCTGCGGATGTTTCGTCGAGACCCAGATCGAAGGCAAAGTCGACGCCGCCGGCCTCTTCGGCCCGCGCCATCACCTGCGTCAGCTCGGCCGCCGCCTGCGCGGTTTCTTCGGCCTGCGGTACGGGTGGCGACTCGGGCAGCGTGGGCAGTTCGGGGAGTGCAGGCAGCTCGGGCTGAGTTTCGGCCAGCGCGGCGTCCTCGGCCGCGCCTTCCTCCGGCGGGGGCTCGAATCTCAGTTCGATGAGCTCGCCCACCGAGGGTTCGGGCAAGGGCGCAGGAGCCGACGCCACACCGCCTTCGGCGTCGCCCGCGTCGAACACGGCCTCGGCGGCGCGCGGCGCCGGCGCGCGCACCAGGATCTGCGTCCTCGCGTCAGCGTCGGCCGCGGGCGTGTCGGCGTGCAGCGGCGCGGCAATGGGCAGACGCTGGCCATCCAGGCGCAGGGCATCGGCGGCGCGGCCGAGGTCGGCGGCGTTGTGGCCGCGGTCGACGCCGTCGGCGATGGCCTCGGTCCAGCCGGCCAGGTAGTTGAGCGCTTCGGTGGTGAACAGGCGCAAAGGGCTGTCCATGCGTGGCGCCTGCGCCAGGCGGGCGTTGTAGAGCTGCTCGCAGGCCCAGCCGCCTTCGCCGAAGTCCTTCAGCCCGACCATGCGCGAGCTGCCCTTCAGCGTGTGGAACGCGCGCCGAACCGCCGTCAGGTCGGTGGCGTTCTCGGGTGCATCGGCCAGGCGTTCGAGCGCAGCATGGGCGTCGGCGATGACCTCGCGCGCTTCCTCGATGAAGATGTCGCGCATCTCCGCGTCGTCTTCGAGGCCGGTGCCGCCAGCGGGCGCCGGACGCTCGGCAGGCACCGGTGCCGGGGCGGGCACCGGGGGTGCCGCGGGCGGCGACAGCGCCGCCACGGCCTCGACCAGTTCGGCACGCACGGCGTGGCGGGTCGCGGCATCGGCTTCACCGGCCAGCGTGCGCTGCGCGCTGCCCAGCAGGCGCGCCAGGTCGGGCTGGTCTGCGGCGTAGGCGCGCTGCGCCAGCGGTCCGATATGTCGAGCCAGGTCGGCGTCGGACACGGCCGGCTGCGCGGCCAGGCTGGCGGCCTCGCGCAGTTGCTCCAGCAGCGGCAGCACAGCAGGCGCAGCTTCCGCCGGCGGCGGTGCCGTCTCGTCGAAGGCGGCGAATGCCGAGACACGTTCGCTCTGGCCCATCACGGCGCTGAGGTTGCCGGTCTCGGGGTCGAAGCGGAACAGGCTCTTGGCCAGCGCCGGCTGCACGCTGAGCATGTCGATGAGGAAGCTCAGGGCGCCCAGGTTGTCGGCCAGGCGGTCGAAGGTGCCGGCCTGCACGGCGCGCTGCGGGTCGACCTCGGTCTGCGCCAATGCGTCGACGTCGTCGCGCATGTGCAGCGCGGCGGCCGAGGCCTGGTCCAGGCCCAGCACCGAGAGCACGCCACGCATCGCCGACAGCTGCGCCGGCACCGGGATCAGCAACTGGCGTTGCGACGGGTCGCGGAAGTACTGGTCGATCTGCTTCTCGATCTCGGACAGCGAGGCGCGCAGTTCCTGCACCACGCTGCCCATGGTCTGGCGGTCGCTGACGCGGCGGTACAGCTCCTCCATCCAGCCGTCCAGCGGCTGCGGCTCGGCGCCGCCGCGCACGGCGTCGATGCGGTGCGCCAGGTGCTGCACACGCGGCGCAAGTTCGGGGTAGTCGAACTCGCCGTCTTCGAGCGAGGCGTCGAGGTAGAGGATGCCGGTGGCGACTTCCATGGCCAGCGCCGGCGGCGGCGGCGCATCGGAGGCCACCGTCTGCGCCACCGCGGCCTGCAGCGACTGCGCCAGCTGTTCGCCGTGCGGCAGCATGCGCTGCAGCGATTCGCCGACCAGCGAAAACTGTTCCGGCAATGCCGGCATTCGGTGCATCTCGCCACCGGCCACGGCCGACCAGGAGTCCTTGGCCGCGGCCACACGCTTGCGCGCCAGCGCCATCACCGCCGGGTCGAAGCGGCCCAGGCGAGAGTTCTCGTAATCGGCGGTGGGCTGGCCGTCGAGGTTCCAGGCCTTGCGTACCGCGGCCAGCCGCGCCGCCTCGCGACCGGGCATCGGCGCCTTGGCGTGGCTGCAGAAGAAGAGCAGGTCCTGCGCCAGGCGGTCGGAGAGTTCGTCCTGCCCGTTTTCGCGCATGCGCAGCTGCGCCAGCAGGCGCGAGGCCAGGCGCTTGGCGTAGACGTCGCTCATCAGCAGGCCGCTGGCCTGGGCCTGGAATACGGCTGACGCCAGCTGCCAGAAGGTGGCCTGGTGTGCCCCGCCCGTGCCGACCGTGCGGGCGCCTGCGGCGATGTCGGCGCACAGGTCACTGATGCCGTCGAGCGGGCCGCGCGTGGTGTCGCCCGGGGGCTGGCGCATCAAAGCCAGCGTCAGCGTCTCGAGTTCGCCGCGTGCACTGTTGTCGGCGTTGCGCGGCGTGGCAGTGGCATCAAAAGGGAGCTCGCGCCATTGCCATTCGATCTTCCACAGGTCGGCCGGGTGCACACGGTCGGCACCGGCCAGCTGCAGCGCTGCGCGGTACTGCGGAAACAGCATCACCGGCGACACCGACTTGCCGGCCAGTTGTCGCGACAGGAAGTCGAGCAACGCAAACGATGCCTTCTCGATCGTCTCCACCGCCGCCGGGGTGACCAGCGTGGGACGCGACACCATGCGCTGCACCGCGGCCTCGCTGGCGCGCAGCACGTCGGCCGCGGCCGGCAGCCCGACGAGCTCGAGCGCGCCAACGCCCTGGTGCAGCTGCGCACGCGCGGCGCGCAGCACCGAGGGGTCGACGGCATCGACGTCGCTGCCGCTGGCGGCCTCGGCCTCCTTAAGGTAGCGGCGAAGCGCCTTGTGTGCGGCCTCGAGCGAACGCTTCAGCTCGCCGTTCACCCAGGCCAGCGCGCTCAGGTCGTCGCCTGCCTTGATCTCGATGCCTGCGCCTGGGGTGTTCATCGTGGGGCAGCGGCCAAGCGTCAGGAAATCTTGAACCGGGCGACCGAGGCCTTCAGCTCCTCGGCGGTGCGCGACAGTTCACGCACCATCTGTGCCGTGGAACGCGTGCCCTCGGAGGTCTGCTCAGTCACCGCGAAGATGTGCTGGATGTTGGCGGCCACGACGTTGGCCGATTCGGCTTCCTTGGAGGCCTCGGCCGAGATGCGCTGGATCAGGTCGGACAGCTCGCGCGTGACGCGGTCGATGTCACCGAGCGCGGCGCCGGCGGCGTCGGACAGCCGCGCCCCTTCGACCACACCCTGCGTGCTGCGCTCCATGGCGCCGACAGCGTCCTGGGTGTCCGTTTGAATCGTGCGCACGATGGCGGCGATCTGCCGCGTGGCGTCGCCCGAACGTTCGGCCAGCCGCTGCACTTCTTCGGCAACCACCGAGAAGCCGCGACCGGCGTCGCCCGCACTCGCCGCCTGGATGGCGGCGTTCAGCGCCAGCACGTTGGTCTGCTCGGTGATGTCCGAGATCAGCTCGGTGATCTCGCCGATCTCCTGCGAGCTTTCGCCCAGGCGCTTGATGCGCTTGGAGGTTTCCTGGATCTGGTCGCGGATGGCGTTCATGCCGCCGATGGCGTTCTGCACCGCCGACAAGCCCGTCTCGGCCGCGCGCAGCGACTGCCGAGCCACCTGGGCCGTTTCCTGCGCCTGCGCCGACACGTCGTTGATGCGGCCGGCCATCTGCAGCACGTCTTCGCCGGTCTCGCGGATGTCGCGCAGCTGTTCGGTCGAAGCCGCCAGCAGCTCGGTCGAGGTCTGCTCGACCTGCTGCGTCGTCTCGGTTACGCGGCCCACCGTGTCCTGCACCTGCGCCACCAGCGTGCGCAGTTCTTCCACGGTGTAGTTCACCGAGTCGGCGATGGCGCCGGTGATGTCTTCGGTCACCGTGGCCTGCTGCGTGAGGTCGCCTTCGGCCACCGTCTGCAGTTCGTTCATGAGGCGAAGAATGGCGGCCTGGTTGGCGTCGTTGACGCGCTTGGCTTCCTGCTCCTGGCGTTCGGCCTCGAAACGCTGCGCGTCGGCCGCGCGGGAGCGGCCGGTCTGGTCGATCACGAACAGGCGCAGCAGGCCGAAGGCGCCCGCCGCCAACGCGGCCAGCGAGAGCAGCAGCACGGCCAGGCGCCAGCCACTGAAGCCGGCATCGGCGGCCAGACCCTGCTGCAGGCTGTCGAGGCCCTTGCGCAGCGGTTCGGAGTCGCCCACGATGATGGTCTGCGCCTCGCGCGCGGCCACCAGGCCCTGCAGGTTGCCCAGGATGGCGCTCGCGTCGGTGCGCGTCTGCTCGTACTGCGTGAGCAGTTCCTGCAGCTTTTCGCGTACCTGCGGTTCACGCGTGCCGGGCAGGCGCAAGTCGGCGTTGCCGCCGATCACGCCCTGCGCGATCTCGCGGAACGAGTTCAGGTCCTTGCCGAGCAGGAACACGGCCTCGGCGCTGACCCCCTCGGTAGTCAGGAACTCGTTGGCGCTCTTGCCGATGCGCTGCGTCAGCATCACCAGCTGGCCCACGGCCGAGAGCTCGGCCGCCGAGGCCCCGGCCTGCAGCTTCAGCGAGGACACCGTCTCTGCCGTTTCCAGCAGGTCGGCGCTCGGGCGGTTGTTGGCGCGCAGCGCCACGCCGACGTCGGTCAGCGTCTTCTGCTGGCCCAGCACGATGGCAGCGTTCTGCTCGGCACGCGCCACCAGCGGCAGCAGTGCGTCGAGCGCTTCCTGCTGCGAACCCGGGGCCGCGGCGACGTCGCCTTCACCGGTCTTCAGGCTGCGCACGTTCCTGGTCAGGATGTCGATCGACTCCTTCACTTCAGGAAACGCAGCGGCGTTGCCCACCAGGGCCTGCGACACCGACTTGGCCAGCCGCTGCGACTGCGTGGTGGCCTGGCCGGCGGCGCCGACCTGCGCCGCGCTGCGGTTGCTGGCCGTCAGCGCCAGCACGGCGGTGATCAGCAGCCCCGCCAGGCCGACGAAGAACAGCGTCAGCATCGCGCGCTGCTGGCGCGCCAGCGCCCAGGTGCCGACCACCGGCAGGCCGCTGCTGAAACCTTCGCCGTCGTCGCGCCCGCCGGGGTGGCGGCTCTCGGGGAACTCCCCTGCCAGCTCCGAAGGTGCGGCCTCGGAAATGATGGAGCCGTCCTCGGCATCCAGGCGGCTGTTCGGGGGCGACACCGTGTTCGGCCCGAGGTGGACGGTGGCCTCCATCGGGTTGCCCGGCGTGGCCAGTTCGTTGAAGTTCAGTGCGACGTCGGCGCTGTCGGGCTTGGCGCCGGCGTTGCCTTTGATCCGGTCAAGGAAGCTCATCTCGTCCTCGTCGTGGCTGGGGTGCAGGCCTGCGGCACACGCCGGCGTTGCGAAGGGCTGCGGAAGAACGACGGGGCGCCGTTCATGCGGAAATGGCCAGGAACTGTTCGTGGCGCACGAGGGCGGAGAGGTCGATCTCCTGCCACACGCGGCCGGCACCGTCGCGCCAGCGTGCGCCGGCAAAGTGCGGGCGCGGCGCCTCGTCGTCGGCTTCGGATGTCAGCTGCTCGGCGCTGCGCAGGCCGGCCAGCCGGTCCACCAGCACGGCACAGTTGGCGCCGAAACGCGGGTTGAAGGCCAGCAGCCGCGCCTGTTCACGCACGGCGTCGCGGGCGATCGGCGCGCGCAGGCCGAGGAAGGCGGCGAGGTCCACGACGCCATGCAGGCCACCGCGCAGGTTGGCCACGCCCATGAACCACTTCTGGCTGTGCGGCACCGGCAGCAGCGTGCCCACGGCAAAGATCTCGCCGGCGGTCGACAGCGGGAACAGCAGGCCCTGCCCCGCACACTCGACGGCCAGCCAGGACAGCGCCCGCACCTCGGTGCGCGCCTGCTGAAGCCGGTCGGCCAGACGGCTCTGCAGTTCGCGCAGGGCTTCGCGTTTGGCCATCAGCAGGCGGCTCGGCGGTCGGCGTGGTGGGCCGGCATCAGTCGAAGGCCTTGATCTTGGCGAACAGCTCGTCGCCGTTGACGGGCTTGACGATGTAGTCGCGTGCACCCTGGCGCATGCCCCAGACCTTGTCGGTTTCCTGATTCTTGCTGGTGCACATGATCACCGGCACGTCGGCGAAGCGCGGGTCGCGCGTGATGCTGCGTGTGAGCTGGAAGCCGTTCTGGCCCGGCATCACGACATCCATCAGGATGAGGTCAGGCTTCTCCTCGGCCAGGCGGCGCATCGCCTCTTCGCCGTTCTCGGCGGTGCGCACGGCATAACCCGCCTTGCCCAGCAGCGACGACAGGTGATGCAGCTCGGTCTTCGAGTCGTCGACGACGAGGATCTTGTGGATCGGCATCGGGTGGGTTCCTTGGGTGGCGCCGCGTCCGGGCGCGTCAGGCCGCACCGCGGCGGTAGACATCGACGGCACGCAGCAGCTGTTCTTTGGTGAAGGGCTTGGTGAGGTAGTCCTCGGAACCCACCATGCGCCCGCGCGCCTTGTCGAAGAGGCCGTCCTTGCTCGACAGCATGATGACTGGCACGTGCGTGAACTTGGGGTTGCGCTTGATGATGGCGCAGGTCTGGTACCCGTCCAGGCGCGGCATCAGGATGTCGCAGAAGATCAGCTCGGGCTGGTGGTCGTTGACCTTGGCCAGTGCGTCGAAGCCGTCCTCGGCCAGCACCACCTCGTGACCACCCTGGCGCAGGAAGATCTCGGCGCTGCGCCTGATGGTGTTGCTGTCGTCGATGACGAGCACCTTTGCACCCGTCGTCGCGGCCGCAGCATCTGCGGCGCCTGCCTCAGGCTCCAGTAGTTCCAAGCGCTGTTCTCCTCAAGCCCTCTGCCGACAGGGAACCTGGCCCTCGGGGCCGCAGGTTCAGATCTGTACCATCTCGAAATCTTCTTTGCGCGCGCCGCACTCGGGGCAGGTCCAGTTCATCGAGACATCGGCCCACGCGGTGCCGGGTGCGATGCCATGCTCGGGATCGCCGTCGGCCTCGCTGTAGATCCAGCCGCAGATCAGGCACATCCAGGTTCGCGGTTCGCTCACGATAAGACTGTCACCTCACTACAATGGACGCGGATTGTAGCCACGCAATTCCGGCGAAATACGTTGAATTGTGAGGACCTACATCCCGTTCTTCAGACTTCGCTGGAGGTTCGGCGGCAACGTCCATCCTTCACGATTCCACCGCGATTGCCGCGCTCAGGCCGAAGCCCATGACCCCCGAACCCACCCCGGCCACGGCCACCGACGACCCCGCCACCGAACCGCCGCCGCCAGCCTGCGTGATGTGCTTCAACGCCAGCGACCCGAGTGGTGCCGGCGGCATGGCGGGCGACGTGGCCACCATCGCGGCCATGGGCGCGCATGCGCTGCCGGTGGTGACGAGCATCGTCATGCGCGACACCGCCGACACCTTCGACCAGCACGAGATCGACGCCGATGTGGTGGCCGAGCAGGCACGCACCATCCTCGAGGACGTCACGATCTCGGGCTGGAAGGTGGGCTTCCTGGGCAACGCGGACAACGTCTCGGCGGTCGCCGAGGTGCTCTCCGACTACACCGAGATCCCGCTCGTGTCCTACCTGCCCAACCTGAGCTGGATGGAGGAAGACACGCTGCAGCCCTACCTCGAGGCGTTCCGTGAACTCATCCTGCCGGCCACCGAGGTACTGGTAGGCAGCCACAAGACGCTGCAGGATTTCCTGCTGCCCGAATGGGACAGCGAGCGCCCACCCTCGGCACGCGAACTCGCCGTGGCCGCGGGTGAACATGGCACACGGTACGTGCTCGTCACCGGCATCATGCTGGCACCGAAGGCCGGCCGCAGCGGCAACAGCAGCGCCGGCACGACACCCGAGCAGTACATCGACAACGTTCTGGCCAGCCCGCAGGGCGCCATCACGGGCGAGAAGTTCGAGCGTTTCGACGCCACCTTCCTGGGCGCCGGCGACACGCTGGCGGCCGCGCTGGCCTCGCTGCTGGCCGCCGGCAGCGAACTGCAGCCGGCCGTGGGCGAGGCGCTGAGCTTCCTCGACCAGAGCCTGGACGCGGGCTTCCGTCCCGGCATGGGCCACATCGTGCCCGACCGCTTCTTCTGGGCGCTGCCGCCGCCCGAGGAAGGCGAGGACGGCGAAGGCATCGAGATGCCTGAGCCCGAGCCCGACGACCCCAAGGGCAAGGGCACGCCCCGTCGTGTCCATTGAACGCTCACTGAACGCAGTAGCTCCCTGATGTCCACCAACGAAGAACTCTTTGCCCGCGCCCAGCGTGTCATCCCCGGCGGCGTGAACTCGCCTGTGCGCGCGTTTCGCGCGGTAGGCGGCACGCCGCGTTTCATCCAGCGCGGCCACGGCGCCTACATCTGGGACGCCGAAGGCCAGAAGTACATCGACTACATCGGCAGCTGGGGACCGATGATCCTGGGCCATGGCCACCCGGCGGTGGTGGACGCGGTGCAGAAGGCGCTGCTCGACGGCTTCAGCTTCGGTGCACCCACCGAGCGCGAGATCGAACTGGCCGAAGCCATCATCGCGCTGGTGCCCGGTTGCGAGATGGTGCGGCTGGTCAGCAGCGGCACCGAAGCCGGCATGAGCGCGCTGCGCCTGGCACGCGGCGCCACCGGCCGCACCAGGTTCATCAAGTTCGAGGGCTGCTACCACGGCCACGCCGACCCGCTGCTGGTGAAGGCCGGCTCGGGCCTGGCCACCTTCGGCTTCCCCACCAGCGCCGGCGTGCCCGACGACGTGGTCAAGCACACGCTGGTGCTGCCCTACAACGACGTCGCCGCACTCGAGCAGGCCTTCGACACGCACGGCAAGGAACTGGCCTGCGTGATGATCGAGCCCATCGCCGGCAACATGAATTTCGTGCGCGCGTCGGTGCCCTTCATGACGCGGCTGCGCGAACTGTGCACGGCGCACGGCGCGCTGCTGGTCTTCGACGAGGTGATGTCGGGCTTCCGCGTCGCTCTGGGCGGCGCGCACAGCGTCTACCAGCAGCTGATCCCGGGCTTCAAGGCCGATGTCTTCGTCTTCGGCAAGGTCATCGGCGGCGGCATGCCGCTGGCGGCCTTCGGCGCCAGCAAGGCCATCATGGAACAGCTGGCACCGCTGGGCCCGGTCTACCAGGCCGGCACGCTGAGCGGCAACCCGGTGGCCACGGCCTGCGGGCTGGCGACGCTGAAGGAGATCACCAAGCCGGGCTTCTTCGACGCGCTGTCGGCACGCACGCAGTCACTCGTCGCCGGGCTCGAAGGCGCGGCGCGCGAGGCCGGCGTGCCGCTGGTCGGCGACAGCCATGGCGGCATGTTCGGCTTCTTCTTTGCCGCCGAACTGCCGCAGAACTACGGCGTCGTCATGGCCACCGACAAGGAGCGCTTCAACCGCTTCTTCCACGGCATGCTGCAACGCGGGGTCTACCTCGCGCCGGCGCTCTACGAGGCCGGTTTCGTCAGCGCCGCGCACACCGCCGAGGACATCGCGGCCACGGTGCAGGCGGCGCGGGAAGCCTTCGAGGCCCTGCAGGCCTGAGGCCCGGACCGACCCGATGAACGCCCGGCCAGGCACGGTATCCGGGCCAGGGGTGGCCGGGCCTGCGGGTCTGCTGCCGGCCGACGCGATGGCCTGCGGCAATTGCGGCCAGGCGATGCGGGTGCTGATGCTGCCGGGGCACTATGGCAAGACGGTCGAACTCGACCTCTGCGCCAGCTGCCACCTGGTGTGGTTCGACCTCGTCGAGGCTGCCGGCCTGCCCGGCCCGGCGCTGCTGACGCTGGTAGGCGAGATGGCCGCGGCGCAGACGCTGGCGCACACGCCGTTGCAGTCGGGCCTGGCCTGCCCGCGCTGCCGCGGCGCCGTGCGCACGGTGCACAACCCCTCGCGCTGGGGGCGTTCGCTGCAGCTCGAGTGCCTGCAACGGCACGGCGCCTGGCAGTCCTTCGCGCAGTTCCTGCAGCAGCGGGGACTGGTGCGGCCGATGAGTTCGGCCGACCGCCACCGCGCGCTGCAGCGCGACGGCGCCCTGCACTGCGTGAATTGTGGCGGCGCGGTCGGCGCCACCGACACCGCCTGCCCGTGGTGCACGTCGGTGCCCAGCGTCGTCGACGTGGCGCGGCTGGCACAGGCGCTGGACCCCGAAGGCGCCACGCGCGAACACGCCGTGCACCGCCAGCGCAGCCAGGCCGGCGCGCTGAACTGCGCCGCCTGCGGTGCCGCGCAGCCCGTGGACTCGGCCTGGCTGTGCACGGCCTGCGGCGCCACGCTCACCGCACCCGGCCTGGCCGAGGCACACCGGCGTGTCAGCGAACTCGGCCCCGCGCTGGCGGCGCACGCGGCCCGGCCTGCGGCGCACGTCGTGAAGTCCCGGCTGGCCCTGCAGCAGCCCGCGCTGGACCGTCAACGCGGCCGCGCTGCCGAGATGCAACGCGAAGCCGACGAGCGCCTGGGCCGCAGCGCACCCGCGCGTCGCGAGGTCGACGACGCTCTGGCGTCCTGGCTGCAGGACGCGGCGCTGAGCGTGGGCCGCGCCGCGATCGACGCGCTGCGGCGGTTACTCGGGCGCTGAAGCCGCGCGACTTCAGGCCGGCGAAGAACGCAGCCCGTAGGTCTTGCCACCGAAGAACAGGTACTCGGCGCGCAGGACCGCGTCACCCTTCTCGCCGTTGAAGGTGAAGCCCAGCAGCGCCACGCTGTCGCCGTTCTTGATCTCGGGCACACCCCAGGCGTTCATGCGCGACAGCGGTGCCAGCTCGATCTGCCAGCGGCGGTCCTTGCGCGTGGGCAACTGCGCGGCCTTCAGCAGCGCCGGGCCGTCGACGCCGGCCGACTGGGCAGGCAGCGCACGGGTAGCCAGGTCGGCCGGCAGGCGCAGCTGGGCGGGCAGTTCCAGGTCCATCTCGGCATGCGGGTTGGCCCAGCGCACCTTGGCTGCCGTGCCTTCGAGGTAGATCGGCCGGCCCTGGTCGAAGCTGCTCCAGCCGTGGTGGGCCCAGGCGGCGGGCAGCGCCAGCAGGCCGGCGCTGGCGATGAAGTGACGTCTTTGCATGGCTTGCTTGCTCCTCAGAGGTAGGCGATCCAACGGCCGCAGATGATGGCGCCCAGCCACAACCCCAGCGACAGCACGGTCAGTGCGCGGGCCAGGCCATCGTGCCGCGCCAGGCTGCCGCGGGCGTGGAAGAACGCGGCGTTCAGGCCCGCCAGCGACACCAGCCCCAGCTTGAGCAGGAAGGCGCGGTTGGCCAGCATGTCGTTGGGGTTGGCGGCAAACAGCAGCAGGCCACTCGTCGCGACCAGACCGAACCCGGCCAGCGTCACCGGCAGCGCCAACCGCGCCAACGCGGCCAGCGGCAACGCCGGCGCCGCGCCCCAGACACGCAGTTCCACCACCACCAGGCTGCCCAGCAGCAGGGCGATGCCCACGATGTGCACCACCTCCAGCGCCGGATAGGCCCAGGAACTGCTTGCCAGCCAGGGAATGCCGTCGAAGCGCGGGAACACCATCGCCGGCCCCATCAACACCCGAACCTAGAATTCACCGCATGCATATTCACATTCTCGGCATCTGCGGCACCTTCATGGGCGGCTTGGCCGCTTTGGCCCGCGAAGCCGGCCACCGCGTGACGGGATGCGACGCGAACGTCTACCCGCCGATGAGCGAGCAGTTGCGTGGGCTGGACATCGAGCTCATCGAGGGCTTCGGCGCCGAGCAAATGGCGCTGAAGCCGGATGTCTTCGTCATCGGCAATGTCGTGACACGCGGCAACCCGCTGATGGAAGCGCTGCTCGACGCCGGCGCGGCCTATACCAGCGGGCCGCAGTGGCTGGCCGAAAACGTGCTGCAGGGCCGGCATGTGCTGGCCGTGGCCGGTACCCACGGCAAGACCAGCACGACGGCGATGCTGGCCTGGATCCTCGAGCAGGCCGGGCTGCAGCCGGGTTTCCTGGTCGGCGGCGTGCCGCTGAACTTCGGCGTCTCGGCGCGGCTGGGCACGGGGAAGACCTTCGTCATCGAAGCCGACGAGTACGACACCGCACTCTTCGACAAGCGCAGCAAGTTCGTGCACTACCGGCCGCGCACGGCGGTGCTGAACAACCTCGAACACGACCACGCCGACATCTTCCCCGACCTGGCGGCGATCGAGACGCAGTTCCACCACCTCGTGCGCACCGTGCCTTCCACAGGGCGGCTGGTCGTGAACGCCCGCGATGAAGCGATCAAGCGGGTGTTGGCGCGCGGGTGCTGGAGCGAGGTGCTGCGCTTCGGCACCAAGCGCGAAGAGCCGGGCGGGCTGTGCGCCCGCGGCGACCCCCATTCCTTCGACGTACTGCGCGGCAGCCTGAAGCTGGGCCATGTCGAGTGGCCACTGCTGGGCGAGCACAACCAGATGAACGCGTTGGCCGCCATCGGCGCTGCAGAACATGTCGGCGTCGCAACCGAGGCGGCCTGCGCGGCGCTGGCCAGCTTCCAGAACGTGCGCCGGCGGCTCGAACTGCGCGGCGAGGCCGCGGGCGTGAAGGTCTACGACGACTTCGCGCACCACCCCACGGCCATGCGCACCACTGTCGACGGGCTGCGCCGCAAGATCGGTCACGGCGCGCGCATCCTGGCCGTCTTCGAGCCGCGTTCGAACACCATGAAGCTGGGCGCGATGAAGGCCCAGTTGCCCTGGGCGCTGGAAGAAGCCGACCTCAGCTTCTGCCTGCAGGGCAACTACGGCTGGAGCGCCGCCGAGGCGCTGGCGCCGCTGGGCAACACCGCGGTGGTGGCCGAAAGCGTCGACGTGCTGGTGGCCAAGATCGTGCAGGCCGCTCGCCCCGGCGACCACCTGCTGTGCATGAGCAACGGCGGCTTCGGCGGCATCCACGACAAGTTGCTGGCGGCGCTCGCCGTACCCTGAAGCGCCTGGATCAAGCTTCCCCGCACGGAACCGGCCTTGCCGGTCCGCAGGGGGACGGCCCCTCTGGGGGTAGCGAGCGCCAGCGAGCTTGCGGGCTCAACTTCTCTGCAGCGTCGCGCGCAACGCCTCGGTGACGAGGGCCAGGGCGTCCTCCAGGTGGGCGCGGTTCTCCACCGCCATGCCGGCCTTCTTGCCCAGCGCCGAGCGCAGCCGACCTTGCAGTTCCACGGCATGCATCCGCGCCAGACTCACGGCGTCGGCCGGCAGCGTGGGCGCCGGGCGCGTCAGCAGGCCCTGCAGGCGCTTGAGGTGTTCACGCTGCAGGCTGCGGCGCAGGCCGTCGATCTCCTGGCCGGTCTTCAGCTCGCTCCATACCGCGCCCTGCAGCGTGCCGTAGAGCTCGTCGAGCGAGATCGCGCTCTTGCGCTGCGTCTCGGGCAGGTAGTTCGGCAGCTGCAGCAGACGCCCGGCGGTGCCGGGGCTGAGCAATCGGTCGAGTGCCTGGGCCTGCAGCGCCAGCACGGCCTGCGGCACGTCCAGGGGGCCCTGGCGCATGAACTCGATGTAGTCGGGCCTCAGCGTCTGCAGGAACTCGGGCTTGAAGCGGAAGCTGTCGTTGCTGAACAGTTCCTGCGTCAGGAAGCGCAGCGCGGCGCGCTGCATCGCCGGCTCCACCGGGCGGAAGGCCGGCTTGCCGGTGCCGGGCAGGTCGCGCTCGGTGTGCATGCCGCCGACGTACTTGGCCGCGATGCCCGGCAGCGTGCCCACCTGGCGGAAGCCCGCCAGCACGCTGCGGCGGGCACGCTCGGGGTCGTCGCCGGCGCGGGGCTGGCGCGCTTGCACCCGCGCCCAGAGTTCCTTGCTCAGCGTCAGCCTGCGCTGCGCGTAGGCCAGCGGGTTGTCGCCGAGGTCGAAGGTGTTGACCAGCGGGTCGAGGCCGTCGCCGAGGTTGTCGCCATCGTCGGCGAACGCCAGGGCCTTGTCGCTGCGCTGACGCTCGAGGACGGCCTTCAACTCGTCGGCCTTGTCCACCGGCTTGTAGCCGTATTCGATGGCCCAGTAGTCGTAGGCACCCAGCGTGACCATGTTCAGCTGGCGCTTGGGCTCACCGTCCAGCGGCAGGTTGAAGGCGTTGTAGTCCATCACCGAGCCGCTGATGCCGCGCCCGCTGCCGGCCGCCGTTTCGTGCAGCTGGTCGCGTGTGACGGTGGTGCTGGCCTTGAAGTTGTGGCGCAGGCCGAGCGTGTGGCCGACCTCGTGCGTGATCACGTCCTTGATGTAGTTCTGGACGAATTCCTCGGTCTCGGGGCTCTCGGGGTCGAGCTCACCGCGCGCTTCGAGCAGGTCGAGCGCAAAGCCCATCTCGTCGACGCTGTCCTGGGCGTAGGTGCAGGCGTCATTGCCTTGCACGGCATCGAGGCCGGCCCGCCAGGCCGGCACCTGCGTGCTGCCCAGGGGCGCTGCATTCGGTGAGAACAGGTCGTCGCGTGCCTGGCGGCGGGCGCCGCGCCCGAAGACATCGGCCATGCGGATGTCGGCGTCCAGGATCTCGCCGGTGCGCGGGTCGGAATGGCTGGGGCCCTGCGCGAAGCCGACATCGGCGCCGAGGAACCAGCGGATCGACGCGTGCCCGGCATCCATGAGGTCGAAGCTGGCGTCGTCGGGCTGCTGCTGCGCCACCACGGCGTTCCTGTAGCCGATGCGCTCGAAGGCCTTGTTCCATTCCAGGATGCCGGCCTCGACTGCCTTGCGGTAGCGCACAGGGATGTTGCGGTCCAGCCAGAAGGTGATGGGCCTGACGGGTTCGCTCAGCGCGGCCTGCGGGTCCTTCTTCTCCAGGCGCCAGCGCTTGATGTGGTGCACCCTGGGGTTGGACCGCAGGTCGTTGGACAGGTCGGTGTAGCTGTCGGTGAAGTAGCCCACGCGCGGGTCGGCGGCGCGCGTGACCATCGGCTGGGCCGGCAGCTCGCGGAAGTTGTAGACGTAGCTGACGAAGAGGCTGCGTGCATCGGGCGTGGTGGCCGGCGGCGGCGGCGTGACCGGCGCCGGGGCGCCGGGCGGCAGCAGGGGCCGCGCCGGAATGCGTGCCACCGCGTAGTGCACCTTGGCCGAAAGCGTCGTCAGGCCGGCGTCGGCACGCGCATCCTCGAAGAAGGAATTGGCGCGGTCGGGCGCAAACGGCAGGCGGTAGGCGGTTTCCAGCTGCGTGCTGTAGCCGGCCAGGTCGCCGAGCAGGAAGGCGGCATCCACCAGCACCGACTTGCGTTCGGGGTGGGCCGCACTCGCCACCGAGGTGGCGGCGATCAGGCTCTCGCTGAAGCCCTGGCTCACGGCGCGGGCCGAGGCGGCGTCGTTCGGTGCGCGGAAGCCCATCTGATGGGCCACCACCTGCATCTGGTTGCCGACCTTGCGGAACTCGACCATCCAGCGCGGGCCCATCTGGCTCGCGTACAGGCCCCGCTCACCCACCGACTGCGCGACGTTGATGCTCATCAGCAGCGGCTTGCCCAGGCGTTCGGGGGCGATCTCGAGCCACACCTTCTCGTCCTTGCGCCACAGCGGCACAAAACCGTCCTGGCGCCTGGCGTCCTTGATGACCTCGGCAAAGGGTTTCGGCGCCGTCGGGTCAGGGCGCGCAGCGGCGGTGCCAGCGGCCGGCGTCGACGCTGCGTTGCCCGGGGCGGTCGGCGCCGCGGCGGGCTGGGCCGGCGCGGCAGTCAACGTGGCGCCAGCGGTTTTGCCCGACGGTGCTGTGGCGCAGGCGCCCAGGCTCAGGGCAGCGACTGCGGCGGCAGCCAGCGCGGCCAGTCGGCCGGGGAAGACGTGCAGAGAAGTGGGCACTGGCATTTCCATGGCTCGGGTGTGGGATGTAAAGGCGGCGAAGCGGCGGATTTTGCGCCTGCCCCTGCACATCCGCAGGCGGGAATCCCCCCGACCCGGCGGGCGCTGCGACGAACCGGGGCCCTACCGCGACGGAACATGCTGCTGGCGCGACAGGCTGCAATCAGCGCGGCCGCTAGACTGCCCGCCACCATGCCGGCCCCGCCACGGCCACCGCCGCTCACGCACCTGCTCTACCTGCACGGCTTCCGCTCGTCGCCAAGATCCTTCAAGGCGCAGCGCATGGCGGCCTGGCTGAGGGCGCACCGACCCGAGGTGCAGTGGTGGTGCCCGCAGTTGCCGCCCTCGCCGCGCGAGGCGATGGGCCTGGTGTTGGGCGGCATCCGCGACTGGCCGGCCGAAAGCTCGGCCGTTTTGGGCAGTTCCCTCGGCGGCTTCTATGCGACCGCGGTCGCCCAGGCCACCGGCTGGCCGGGCGTCGTGATGAACCCGGCCGTCGACCCGGCCCGCGACCTGGCCGCCCACATCGGCGAACAGACAGCCTTCCACGACCCGGCAGAACGTTTCTACTTCCGCGCCGAGTTTGTCGACGAGCTGCGTTTGCTGCACGCCGGTCCGCTGGCCCACCCCGGGCGCCTGCTGGCCGTCGTCGCCCAGGGCGACGAACTGCTGGACTGGCGCGAGATGGCTGCGCGCTACGCCGGCGCGAGCGTGCGCGTGATCCCGGGCAGCGACCACGCGCTGTCGGACTTCGACGCCCACCTGCCCCTCATCCTCGACTTCCTTCAACTCACCCAAGGCCCACCATGCGATTGAAGAACAAGATCTGCATCATCACGGGCGCCGCACAAGGCATAGGCGCGGCGACTTGCAGGCGCTTCGCCGACGAGGGCGCCATCGTCATCGGCTGCGACCGCCGCGCCGAACTCGTCAGCGAGGCCTACGAGCGCCACGACGTCGACGTCACCGACCGCGTGGCGGTGGACATGATGGTGGCCGAGGTGCTGCGCCGGCACGGCCGAATCGACGTGCTGGTGAACAACGCCGGCATCACCAAGGACGCGCGGCTCGTGAAGATGACGCTGCAGCAGTTCGACGCCGTCATCGACGTCAACCTGCGCGGTGTCTTCCACTGCGCGCAGGCCGTGGCGGCGCAGATGATCGAGCAGGGGTCGGGCGTGATCCTCAACGCCAGCAGCGTGGTCGGCATCTACGGCAACTTCGGCCAGACCAACTACGCCGCGGCCAAGTTCGGCGTCATCGGCTTCACCAAGACCTGGAGCCGCGAGCTCGGCCCCAAGGGCGTGCGCGTGAACGCAGTGGCGCCGGGTTTCGTCGACACGCCCATCCTCAGCACCATCCCCGAGAAGGTGCTGCAGCACATGAAGGAGCAGGTGCCGCTGGGCCGCCTGGCGCGGCCGGAAGAGATCGCCAGCGTCTACGCCTTCCTGGCCAGCGACGATGCCAGCTACATCAACGGCGCGGTGATCGAGGTCTCGGGCGGCATGACCGTCTGAAACCGGGCGCCTGGGCGCCAGCGGCGACAATGCCGCCGATGTATGCACTGTTCGATGACGCAGGGAAATTCCACGCCGGCCGCGTGATGTCCGAAGCCGAGACCTCGCTGCAGGTCGAGCTCGACTCCGGCAAGCGCGTGAAGGTCAAGACGGCCAACGTCATGCTGCGCTTCGAGAAACCCACCCCCGCGGTGCTGCTGGCCGGCGCGCTGGCCGCGGCGGGCGAGGTCGAGCTCGATCTGGCCTGGGAATTTGCGCCCGAGGGCGACTTCCACTTTGCCGACCTGGCGCGCGAATACTTCAGCGCGGCTGCCGGCCCCGAACAGCAAGCGGCGATGCTGCTGCGCCTGTTCGACGCGCCGCACTACTTCCGCCGCCTCGGCAAGGGCCTGTTCAAGAAGGCGCCAGAAGAGACGGTGAAGGCCGCCTTGCTGGCCATCGAACGCAAGAAACAGATCGCAGCGCAGATCGACACGTGGGCCGCCGAACTGGCCGCCGGCAGTTGCCCGGCACCGGTGCGCGAGCAGCTCTACCGCATCCTCTTCAAGCCCGACAAGAACGGCCCCGAGTACAAGGCCGTGGTGCAGGCCGCCAAGGCCGCGCAGCGCGCGCCGCTGGACCTGCTGACCGCCTCGGGCGCCATCGCCAGCCCCTACCAGTTCCACTGGCAGCGTTTCCTCTTCGACCAGTTCCCCAAGGGCTACGCCTTCGGCCCCGGTCTGGCCGTGCCGGCCATCAAGGACGAACTGCCACTGGCTGCGGCGCAGGCCTTCTCGATCGACGATTCGCACACCACCGAGATCGACGATGCGCTCTCGGTGCAGGGCCTCGGCACGGGCACGGTGGTCTTCGGTGTGCACATCGCCGCACCGGGCCTGGCGATCACGCCCGACTCGCCGCTGGACAAGGTGGCCCGGGAACGACTTTCGACCGTCTACATGCCGGGCTGGAAGGTCACCATGCTGCCCGACGCCGTGGTGCAGGCCTACACGCTGAGCGCCGGGCGCGACTGCCCGGCCGTCAGCCTGTACGTGACGCTGGACGAGGCCACGCTGGAGGTGCGCAGCCACGAGACGAAGCTGGAACGGGTGCCCATCGTCAGCAACCTGCGCCACGACCGGCTCGACGATGTCATCACAGAGGCCACGCTCACCGGTGAAGCGCCGGCCGACTACCCGCACGCCGCCGAACTGGCCTTTGCCTTTCGCCTGGCCCGGGCGCTGAAGGGTCGGCGCGAAGTCGTGCGCGGAAAGCCCGAGACCTTCAACCGGCCCGACTACAACTTCCGCCTTGCAGCGCCCGGGTCGGCCGCCGACGGGCCGGACGTGGCCAAACTGGAAAACGAACCGCAGGGGGGCGAGACGGTGCACATCAGCACGCGCCAGCGCGGCGCGCCGCTGGACCTGATCGTCGCCGAGGCCATGATCCTGGCCAACAGCACCTGGGGCGGCTGGATCGCCGAACACGGCGTGCCCGGCATCTACCGCAGCCAGGCCAGCATGATGCCGGGCGTGAAGGTGCGCATGGGCACCAAGCCGGCGCCGCACGCCGGCATGGGCGTGGCGCAGTACGCCTGGGCCACGAGCCCGCTGCGGCGTTACGTCGACCTGGCCAACCAGTGGCAGATCATCGCCTGCGCCCGCCACGGCCGCACCGCGGCGCTGGCCGCCCCCTTCAAGCCCAAGGACGCGGCGCTGTTCTCGGTGATCTCGGGCTTCGACGCTGCATACACCGCTTACAACGGGTTCCAGCAAGGCATCGAGCGCTACTGGACACTGCGCTACGTGGAACAACAGGGCCTGACCGAGATCGAAGCCGCCGTGATGAAGGACGGTCTGGTGCGTGCCGAGACGCTGCCGCTGGTTTTCTGCGTGCCCGGCACCGAAAGCCTGCCGCGCGGCAGCCGCGTGCGTGTGCGCGTGGCCGGCATCGACCTGCTGACGCTGGACCTGCACGCCACGCTGGCGGCGCGCCTGGACGCGCCGCCGGTGGCCGAGGAAGACGAAACCGCCGACGACGAGACCGAGCCCGTGGGCGCGCTGCAGATCGCCCTCACGCTGGACGACGGTGCGGCCAGTGCCGTGCCGGCAGCCGACCCGGAACCGGCGGCGGGCCCGCCTGGCGCGGGCGAGCCCGCCGCCTGACCCGCCACCTGACCCGGCACGATGGCCTGGCGCGAGCTCTCCGCACTGCAATGGGCGCTGCTCTTCTCGGGCGCGATGCACGGCGCGCTGCTGACGGTGCGCTTCGTCGACCCCGAAGCGATCAGCCGCGCCTTCCGCGACACGCCGCTGGACGTCATCCTCGTCAACGCACGCAGCAAGGAGGCGCCGTCCGAGGCACAGGCCATCGCGCAGGCCAACCTGGCCGGCGGCGGCGAGGCCGACAAGGGCCGCGCCACGTCGCCGCTGCCCTCGGCGGCGACGATGGAACTCGGCGATGCCGCCGACGAAGCGCGACGTCGCATCGACCGCCTGCAGCAGGAACAGCAGCAGCTGCTGGCACAGATCCGCCGCGAGGTGGCCGCGCTGCCGCCACCCGACCCGCAGCGCGAGACGGGCACGCCCGCCGAACGCGACCAGGACGAACGCCGTCGCCAGCTGCTGCGACTGCTGGCCGAGATCGAGAAGCGCGTCAACGACGAAAACGCGCGGCCGAAGAAGCGCTACATCAGCCCGGCCACGCGCGAGGAGGTCTACGCGATGTACTACGACAGCCTGCGCCGGCGCATCGAGGAACGCGGCACACGCGACTTCCCCGAGTTCATCGGCCGCAAGCTGTATGGCGAGCTGACGATGAACGTCACCGTCGACGCCGGCGGCCGCGTGGTCGAAGCCGAGATCGTGCGGCCGTCGAAGTCGCGCCGGCTCGACCAGCAGGCGGTGGCCATCGTGCTGGCCGCCGCGCCCTTCGGCCCCTTCACCGTGGCGATGCGCGGGCAGGCCGACCAGATCGTCGTCACCTCGCGCTTCCGCTTCACGCGAGAGGACGGGCTGGAGACGACACTGTCTTCGCGATGAACGCCTGGCCTTCGCCCCGCCCATGACGGCCCCGACCCCCGACCGCTACGCCGTGCTCGGCAACCCCGTGGCGCACAGCCGCAGCCCGGCCATCCACGCCGCGTTTGCGCAGCAGACCGGCCAGACGATGGTCTACGAACCTGTGCTGGCGCCGCTGGACGGCTTCGAGGCCACCGTGCGCGGCTTCGCCGCGGCGGGCGGCCGCGGCTGCAACGTCACCGTGCCCTTCAAGTTCGAGGCCTTTGCCTTGGCGGCGCGCCGCAGCGCGCGCGCCACGCTGGCCGGTGCGGCCAACACGCTGCGCTTCGACGCCGAGGGCTGGCTGGCCGACAACACCGATGGCGTGGGCCTGGTGCGCGACATCGAACAGAACGCCGGCGTGGCGCTGGCCGGCCGGCGGGTGCTGCTGATCGGCGCCGGCGGCGCGGCGGCCGGCGTGCTGGGCCCGCTGCTCGCCGCGCGGCCGGCCTTGGTGGTGGTGGCCAACCGCACCGCAGCCAAGGCGCAGGCGCTCGTCGACACCCACGCCGCCTGGGCTCAAGCGCACGGCGCGGCGCTGCAGGCCAGGGGGCTGGACGCGGCCGGCGCCGGATTCGAGGTGGTGCTCAACGCCAGCGCCAGCAGCTTGCAGGGCGCGGCGTCACCCGTGCCCGCCAGCGTACTGGCCCCTGGCGCATTGACCGTGGACCTGATGTACGGCCCCGCCGCCGCGCCGTTCCTCACCTGGGCCATTGCCGCCGGCGCGGTGGCGCGCGACGGCCTGGGCATGCTGGTGGAGCAGGCGGCCGAGGCCTTCTTCCTCTGGCGCGGTGTGCGCCCACTCACCGCGCCGGTGCTGCAGGCCTTGCGCCAGCAGCTCGCAGCCGTCGGCCCCACGGCATGAAGCCCCGGCCCCCCTGGCTGACGCAGACGCTGCGCGTGCTGGCGCTGCTGGCACTGTGCACCGTCGCACTGCAGCTCGTCTTCGTCGCCCGCATCGCGCTGATGAACGTGGTCGACCCGCAGTCCACCACCTTCCAGCGCAGCGAGGCCTGGCGGCTGCTCAGCGAGAAGGGACAGGTGGCCTGGAGCCAGACCTGGGTCGACGCCGACCGCATCTCGCCCAACCTCAAGCGCGCGGTGATCGCCAGCGAAGACGCCGGCTTCAGCGAACACGGCGGCGTCGACTGGGACGCCATCGAGAAGGCCTGGGAACGCAACCAGCGCGCCGAAGACCGCGTCGAGAAGCTCAAGCAGCGCCAGCCGGCGCGCCCCGGGGTGGCCCAGCGTGTGCCGAAGGTGGTGGGCGGCAGCACCATCAGCCAGCAGTTGGCCAAGAACCTCTTCCTCAGCGGCGAACGCAGCGTCCTGCGCAAGGCGCAGGAGCTGGTGCTGACGCTGGCGCTGGAGGCGCTGCTGCCCAAGGCGCGGCTGCTGGAGATCTACCTCAACAACGTCGAGTGGGGCGAAGGCCTGTTCGGCGCCCAGGCCGCGGCGCGGCACTACTTCCGCGTCGACGCGTCGCGGCTGTCGGTGGCGCAGGCGGCGCGGCTGGCGGTGATGCTGCCGGCACCCAAGCGCTTCGAGAAGAACCCCGCCTCGCCCTACGTGCTGGGGCGTTCTGCCACCATCGCGGCCCGCATGGGCGACGTGGAACTGCCCTGAAGTAGCGCCGACGATGAACAGCAGCACCGAAGAGATCGCCGTCGCCGCCGCCGCCCTGGTCGTCGACGAAGGCATGGAGTACGCCGCCGCCAAGCGCAAAGCCGCGCGCGCCTTCGGCGCCCGCGCCGAACTGCCCGACAACGAGCAGGTGGAAGCCGCCGTGCGCGAGCACATCGCGATCTTCTGCGGCGACACCCAGCCCGCGGAACTGCAGGCGCTGCGCGAAGTGGCGGCGCTGTGGATGGAGCGGCTGGCCGATTTCCGCCCGCACGTGTCGGGCGCAGTGTGGCGCGGCACCGCCACGCGCCTGTCGTCGGTGCACCTGGACCTCTACTGCGACGACCCCAAGGCCGCCGAAATCGCGCTCATCAACGCCGGCGTCG
>JAURZK010000118.1 GCA_030653505.1 Rubrivivax sp. | reverse complement strand
TGACGAAGGGGTCGGTGACCTTCACGCTGCCGATTTTCGCGATGCGGCCGATGTCGTTGCGCGCCAGGTCGATGAGCATCAGGTGTTCGGCGCGCTCCTTCGGATCGGCCGAGAGCTCGGCTTCGAGCGCCTTGTCCTGCTCGGGCGTGGCGCCGCGCGGGCGCGTGCCGGCCAGCGGGCGGATGGTCACCTTCGCACCCTCGGGGGTGTGCTCCTGGCGCACCAGGATCTCGGGCGACGCGCCGACGATCTGGAAGCCACCCATGTCGTAGAAGTACATGTAGGGGCTGGGGTTCAGCGAGCGCAGCGCGCGGTACAGGCTCAGCGGGCTCTCGGTATAGCGCTTCTTCAGCCGCTGGCCGACCTGCACCTGCATCATGTCGCCGGCAGCGATGTACTCCTTGGCGGTGGCCACCGCGGCGAGGTAGTCGGCCTTCTCGAATTCGCGCTCGACGCTGTAACTCGGCCCGCGTTTCACCGGCGGCGCGGTGACGCTGTAGCGCAGCTTGTCGGCCAGTTCACCCAGGCGCTTCTTGCCCTTGTGGAAGGCCTCGGGCGCCGCCGGGTCGGCGTAGACGATGAGGTAAAGGCGCCCCGACAGGTTGTCGATGACGGCCAGTTCCTCGCACTGCAGCAGCAGGATGTCGGGTGTGTCTATGCCGCCGGTCTTCCAGGTCTTCGCCAGCCTGGGCTCGATGTAGCGCACCGCGTCGTAGCCGAAGTAACCCGCCAGGCCGCCGCAGAAACGCGGCAGGCCCGGGCGCAGCGCCACCTTGAAGCGCTGCAGGTAACTCTCGATGAAGTCGAGCGGGTTGCCTTCGTGGGTCTCGGTCACGCGGCCGCCGGTGACGACCTCGGTCGTGAAACCGCTGGCGCGCAGCAGCGTGTTTGCCGGCAGGCCGATGAAGGAATAACGCCCGAAACGTTCGCCGCCGACGACGCTCTCGAGAAGGAAGCTGTGCGGCGCGCCGCCGGCCAGCTTCAGGTACAGCGACAGCGGCGTCTCGAGGTCGGCAAAGGCCTCGGCGATGAGCGGGATGCGGTTGTAGCCGGCGCTGGCCAGGCTCTTGAACTCGAGTTCGGTGATCACTTCTCGCACCTGTTCACACAAGGGCCGCGGGCCTGGATTGCAGGCAGGGCGCGGCGGTGTTCTGGAGTCGGGCCGGACACATCGGTCGGGCCCACGGCGGGGGGCTGGCCGCTGGCGCGGTCAGGCCGGGCGCTGCGAGCGGCGCCAGGGCCAGGCTCCCTGGTCGCGCGGACCAGGCCGGCGGGCGGCGCAGGATGAGGTTCCGTGAAGCGTTGAAGTCATTGCCCTTGCAGTTTAGCAGTGCACCCGGCTTGCACCATGACGGCGTGGCAGACTGCCGGCCTCGCCCAAGCGCAGCCGCAGGACCCTCCCATGAAGCGTCGAAGCCTCGTCTTCGCACCCTTGCTCTGCGGCGCCCTGCCGGGCATCGGCCACGGCCAGACCCCGACACCGAACCCGGCGACGCCGCCGGCCGGCGTGGCTGTCTCGGGTGTGAACTACCCGACCACCGTGCAGGTCGCCGGCAGCACTTTGCAGCTCAACGGTGCGGGCACACGCTACAAGTTCGTCATCAAGGTCTACACGGCCGGCCTCTACCTCGCGGCCAGGGCCGCCACGCCCGAGGCCGTGGCGGCCGCGCCCGGCCCGAAACGGCTGCATGTGGTGATGCTGCGCGAGATCGACGCCAACGAACTGGGCAAGCTGTTCACGCGCGGCATGCAGGACAACGCGCCGCGCGAATCCTTCAGCCGGTCGATACCGGGCACGCTGCGCATGGCCGAGATCTTCTCCAGCCGCAGGAAGCTGCTGGCCGGCGACAGCTTCTCGGTCGACTGGGTGCCGGGTAACGGCACCACGGTGCTCGTCAATGGTCAGCCCCAGGGCGCACCGATCAAGGAACCCGAGTTCTTCAACGCGCTGATGAGCATCTGGCTGGGCCAGCGGCCGGCCGACGATCAACTCAAGACGGCATTGCTGGGCGAGGAAAACCGCGCGCCGGGCGACCGCAACCGGCAGTAGTCGCCGGCACCGGCTGCGCGCCGGTTCAAGCCGCGCGCAGCAACGCGGGCAACTCGTCGATGCGGCCGATGACTGCGTCGGGCGACGCGCTGGTCACCGGCTCGCCGTGGTTGTAGCCGTAGTTCACCAGCACCACCGGGCAGCCGGCGGCGCGCGCTGCGGCGGCGTCGTTGCTGGAATCGCCCACCATCAGCGTGCGCGCCGGCGCCGTGCCCAGCGCCTCGCAGGCCTTCAGCAGTGGCATCGGGTGCGGTTTCTTGTGTGCAAAGGCGTCGCCGCCGAAGGCATGTTCGAAGAAACCGTCCAGCCCTTTCAGCGCCAGCAGCGGCCGCGCAAACGAGTTCGGCTTGTTGGTGATGCAGGCCAGCCGCAGGCCCAGTGCGCGCAGCGCCTGCAGGCCCTCGATGACGCCGGGATAGACCTCGGAGTGCTGGCCGTTGATGCCGATGTAGTGGTGCTGGTAGCGCGCCCAGGCTTCCTCGTAGAGCGCGGCCGGCGCGCCCACCTCTTCCAGCGTGCGCGTCAGCAGGTATTCGCTGCCCTTGCCCACCGTGCGCGAGATGAAGGCGCGACTGACCGGTGGCCAGCCCAGGTCGGCCAGCGCCCGCGCCAGCGCCACCTCGAAGTCGCCGACGGTGTCGACCATGGTGCCGTCGAGGTCGACGATGGCGGCTTGAAACGGGGTCTTGGGCAGTGGCATGGCGGTCCGGGGATGGGCTCAGGTGCGGCGGGATTGTGCCGGGCCTGGCCTGCGCCCAACGTCACCGTGCCGCGCCAACCACGCCGCGAACTCGGCATACCAGAGCCGCGAGTTCTGCGGCTTCAGCACCCAGTGGTTCTCGTCGGGGAACCACAGCAGCCGCGCATCGACACCCCGTGCCTGCAGCGTGTTGTAGTAGGCCAGGCCGTTGCAGTCGGGTACGCGGAAGTCCTGCGCACCGTGCGTCACCAGCGTCGGCGTGGCCATCTTCGCGGCGCTGGTATGGGGGCTCTGCGCCAGCACGGCGTCCATGTCTTCCCAGTACTTGGCCTGCAGGTCCTTGGGCCGGCTCGTATAACTGTCGGCGCTGAAGGTGGCGATGCGGTCGAACACGCCGGCATGGCAGACATAGGCCCGGTATCGACCTGGCGGCACGTGCCCGTTCATCCACGCGACGAGGAAGCCGCCGTAGCTGCCGCCGGTGGCGTAGAGGCGCTTCGCGTCGGCCCAGCGCTGCCGCAGCAGCCAGTCGGTGGCAGCCTCGATGTCCTGCAATTCCAGCGCGCCCTGGCGGCCGATCAGGCTGTCGCGGAAGGCAAAGCCGAAGCCGCTGCTGCCGTGGTAGTTCACCTGCGCGATGACGTGGCCGGCGGCGGCGAAGACATGCGGGTTCCAGCGCCAGCTGAACGTGTCCCCCGCGGCCGCGAACGGGCCGCCGTGGATGACATGCGTGACGGGATGCTTCTTCTTCGTATCGAAGCCGGGCGGAAAGACGAGCCACATCTGCATGTCGTCGCCGTCGGCGCCGCGCACCGTGACTTCGCGCGTGTCGCCGAAGGCCACGCCGGCAAGCAACCCGTCGTTGAAGTGCTCGAGCCGCCGCGTTGGGCCACCGGCCCGGCGCGCCAGCACCCGCGGTGGGTGCTTGAAGCTGTCGGCCAGCAGCACCAGCGTGTCGCCGGCCATGTCGAAGCCCTGCACCCAGCCGCCTTCGTGCACCACGTTCACGCGCTCGTCGGTCAGGCCCACCTGCCACAGGTGGCAGCGGCCACGGTCCTCGGCCGCCACGAAGAGGGCCTGGCCGTCGGCGGCCCAGCGCGGCGGCGCGTTGATCGAGCGGTCCCAATGCGGCGCCAGCACACGCCAACCGGCACCGGGCGTCAGCACCGCCAGCTGCGTCAACGCGGTGTGCTTGAGACCGACATGGGCGGCACCGAACGCGATGTGCGCACCGTCAGGGCTGTAGCGAGGCGAAGCGACGTCCCACGCGACATCGTCCAGCAGCGGGGTCACATGCCTTGTGCGCAGGTCGATCTCGGCCAGCGCCAGGCGGTTGGCCTGCAGCGGCTCGGCCGCCGGGTCGTGCACGAAGGCGATGCGCTTGCCGTCGGGGTGCACGTCGTAATCGATGTTGCCATTGGCATCGCGCGGCAGTTCCCAGGCCGCACCCTCGAAGAGGTCGGTGACGCGCCCGCTGGCCAGGTCCAGCAGCAGCAGGTGCAGGACGCGGCCCATCGGCACGTTGTGGTCCCAGTGGCGGTAGTAGCCGGCGCGGGTAGCGTAGCCGCTCTCCTTGCGTTCGTCCCAGGCCTGCTGCGCCTTGTTCTGCGCCGCTGCGCCCTTCAGCGCGGGCCACACCCAGGCCGCGAAGACCACGCGCCTGCCGTCGGGCAGCCACTTGAAGGATTCGATGCCGGGGGCGAAGTGGCCGTGGCGCAGCGCCTCGCCACCGTCGGCGGCGATGGTGTAGAGCTGTGGCGTCTTGTCCTTCTTCCCCTCCTGCTCGCGTTTGGCGACGAAGGCGATGCGGTCACCCTGCGGCGACCATGCGGCCTGGCCGTCCTTGTCGCCGCAGGCCGTCAGCCGGCGCGGTGCCGCGCGGTCGGTGGGCAGCAGCCAGAGCTGGCTGGTGCTGCGGTTGTCGGCCATGGACGGGTTCGTCACGGTGCACACCGCGTGGCGGCCGTCGGGCGCCAGCGCCAAGCCGCCCAGGCGCTGCAGCCGCCACAGCGTGTCGATGTCCAGCGGCTTCGGCTTGGAGGTCCTTGGCTTCTTCATGCCTGAAGTGTCACCCGGGTTGCCCTGTTGCACGCCCGACGGCGCTGCGCGGCGCCGGCGTTCAGCCCTTGGCCGGTGGCGCGTCGAGGTCGAGACCGACCGAGTGCACCACCTGCAGGGCACCGCTGGCGCGCCATTCCGCCAAAGGCCGGGCCGCCGCTGCGCGCAGCGCCGCGGCCGACTCGGCCTGCGCCGAGACCAGGCCCAGCCAGCCGTTGCGACCGCTGCGCTTGACGGTGTAGAGCGCGGCGTCGGCGAGGTCGACGGCGGCGGCCCAGTCCAGCGCCGCGGGCAGTGCCGGCGCGGGCGGGAAAGCGACGAAGCCGACCGAACAGCTGCGGTGCAGCCGGGTGCCGTCGTCCAGCACGAAGGGCGTGTCGGCAACGACGGCGCAGGCCCGCCCGGCCAGTTCGGCGGCGCGCCCGCGTGAGGTGCCACGGGCGACGACCAGGAACTCCTCGCCACCCCAGCGCACGAGGTGGTCACCCTGGCGGAAGGCCTGCTGCAGGCGTTCACGCATCTGCACCAGCACGGCGTCGCCCGCGGCGTGCCCGTGCAGGTCGTTGACCTGCTTGAAGTGGTCGAGGTCGACGAGAAAGAAGACAAGGTCGGCGTCCTCGGGTAGCGGGCCACCGGCGCGCAGCTGTTGTTCGTGGCGGCGCACGGCCACCGCCACGTCGGCCTCGATGTTCTGCGCCAGGTAGCGGCGGTTGTGCATGCCGGTCAGCGGGTCGGTGAGGCTGGACGCCTCCAGCGCCCGGGACTTCTCCTGCAACTGCAGCGACAGCACCTCCAGCGCTGCCGTGCGTTCGCGCACGCGGCGCTCGAGCACCCCTTGCTGGCGCCTGAGCATGCCGGTGCGCAGCTGCACCACGGCCAACACCAGTGCAGCGGCCAGCAGCAGGCCCAGGGTCCGCGCCCACCAGGTCTGCCACCAGGCGGGCTGCACGGTGACGCGGAAGTTGATCTCGCGCGGGCTCCACGCGCCCAGCCGGTTGCTGCCCTGCACCTGCAGTGCGTAGTTGCCCGGCGGCAGGTTGCCGTAGCTGGCGACGCGGAAATCGGCGCCGGTCTCGACCCAGCCGGCGTCGAAACCGCGCAGTCGGTAGCGGTAGCGGTTGAGGTCGGCCTGGCCGAAGTCCAACGCCGCGAACTCGACGCTGAAGCTCCGCTGGCGTGGCGTCAGCGTCAGGCCGCCGGCGAGCACGCCCGGGGGCACACGTTCGCCGTCGATGCGCAGTTCGGACACCACCACCGGCGGCAGGTAGCTCCAAGGCTTGAAGCGCTCGGGCTCGACCACCAGCAGGCCGACGCTGCCGCCGTAGAGCAGCCGGCCGTCGGCCAGTCGAAGGTAGGACCGGTACCAGCCCGTGCCGATATCGACACCATCGGCAGAGCTCAGCTCGTGGCGGCTGCCATCGTGCGGGTCGTAGACGATCTGGTGCGTCCAGATCCGCCCCTGCTCGTCGTCCAGCAGGTTGGCGCCGACGCTGCGCTGCGCCGGAACCTGCGCCGCGGCCACGGCGGCAAAACGCGCCTGGCGCCCGTCCCACGCGGTCAGGCGGTGCAGGCCGGCGCCGGTGTCCACCCACAGCACCTGGCGGCGGTCGACCAGCAGGCCCAGCACCAGGGTCTTCAGCAGGCCGTGGCCGGGGGGCGAGGCCACGGCCTGCAGCGCCGTCTGCCCCGCCGCGGCGTGGTAGAGGCCGCTGTTGCCACCCACCCAGACGCTGCCGTCGGCGCCTTCGGCCAGCGCGTTGACGTTGCCGGTGAGCGCACCACCGTCGGCCAGCAGTGCACGCTCGAAGCGACCCCGCGCGGGGTCGCGACGGTAGACGCCGTCCTGCGTGCCGACCCACAGCACGCCGTCGCGCGTGGCCAGCATGCGGCGCGCCCGCCCCTGGCCGGCGCGATGCTGGCCGAGCAGCTGGCGCTGCATGCTGAATTCGTAGATGCCGGTGTCGGCGCCCACCCACACGCGGCCGTCGGGCGTCTGCGCGATGGCACCGACGAGGCCGCCGGCGAAAGCCCTGGCTCCCGGCCCGTGGGGCCGGATCTCGCCGATCAGGCGCAGCTGCGCGTCAAGCACGGCCACGCCACGTTCGTTGGTGCCGGCCCAGATCTCGCCGTTGCTCAGCTGCGCCAGACTGCGCACGTCGGCCTCGGCCAGCACGCTGTCGTCGCCGCCCTCGCCGCGCCGCACCCACAGACCGGGGCTGGCGCTGTAGCGCTGCAGGCCACCGCCGTAGCTGCCCGCCCACAGCCCGCCCGAGGTATCGCGCAGCAGCGCCACGACGTTGTGGCCGCCGATGCTCCAGGGCTTGCGCAGGTCGCGTCCCAGGTGGCGCACGAGCCGCCCGTCGGCCGCGCGCAGGTCGATGCCGCTCTCGCGACCGATCCAGACTTCGCGCTCGTCATAGACGGCCATGGACAGCACGGCACTGTCGGCGGCGCCGGGGGTGTCGGCGGCGCGGTCGACCCATTCGGTGGCCATCTGCGCGGTGTCGACGCGCAGCAGGTCACCCTGGCGCGTGCCCACCCACAGCCGGCCGTCGGGGGTCTCGCCCAGCATCGAGACGGTACGGCCGGCGAGACTCTCGGCCGCGCCGTCGTCGGACAGCACCGGCGTGAAGGTCGAGCCGCCGCGCGCGCGGCGGGCCAGGCCGTTCCAGGTGCCGACCCAGAGATCGCCGCGGCGGTCGACCCACAGCGACTGCACACGGTCGTCGGGCAGGCCGCCGGCGCTGCGGCGGTGGTGCTCGAAGTGCATCGCGCCCGGCGCCAGGCTGTGCAGGCCGCCGCCGATGGTGCCGACCCACAGCACGCCGTCGTGGTCGAGTGCCAGCGCCCGCACCGAGCCGTTGGCCAGCGCGCCCGGCGTGGCGGGGTCGGCGTGGTACCAGGTCCAGCGCTGGGCCGCGATGTCCAGCCGCGCCAGGCCCTCACCTTCCAGGCCGACCCACAGCACGCCGCCGGGTGCGGCCAGCAGCGTGCGCACGAAGCTGGCGCCGCGGGTACCGGTCTGCGGCCCGCCGACCGGCACGGGGCGCAACTGGTAACCGTCGTGGCGCACCAGGCCGACCGTGGTGCCCACCCAGATCAGCCCGGCCTCGTCCTGCGCCAGTGCGGTGACGACGCCGTCGTTGATCGAACGTGCGTCGCCCACCGACGCCAGCCGCGGTTCGGCCAGCGGGTCGCGCTGCGCCACCGCCGGGCCTGCAACAAGGCCGGCGGCACACGCCAGCACGAGCAGGAGGAGGAAACGGGCCATCGCGGCCGGCACTATAGCCAGCACCCTTGACGCCAGCTGACGCACCGGTGCACGCCGACGGACGGTTCGGCGCGGACTTCACGCGCGCGGTGTTGCCCGCCGCCGCGCGCGTCCCGACAACCGCGCTGCGGGCGGCCGCACCTTCAGCCGATGCTCTCGACCTGCCGCGACTGCTGGTAGGCAGCGCCAAAACGGTTGGCCAGGAAGTCCGGCAGCGCCACCTGCTCCTGGCGCACGAAGCCGCGCTGCGGCAACTTGCCCTCGCGGAACAGGTCGACCGCGGCGCACACACCCGCGGCGGTGGTGATCTGGATCGCGCTGAGCGGGTTCGTCTCGCTGCGGTCGGCGAAGATCTTGCGTGCGAACACCTCCTGCACCAGCGCACCGCCGCGCATGCCGCTGACGGTGACGAAAACCAGCACCACGTCCTGCATCGTGCTGGGGATGCTCTTGCGCATGATGGCCTTCAGCGTCTCGGTGTCCTGGTTGAGCTGCAGCTCTTCCAGCAGCATCTTCATCAGCGCCTGGTGCCCGGGGTAGCGCACGCTCTTGTAGTCCAGTGTCTGCACACGCCCGGCCAGCGTCTCGCACAGCGTGCCCAGCCCGCCGCTGGTGTTGAAGGCCTCGTACTCGGTGCCGTCGAGGCTGAAGTGCTCCAGGCCTTCCAGCGGCAGCACCTCGATGTTCTTGCCGCCGCGGATGGCCTCGCAGGGGTGGCAGTACTCGTTGATGAGGCCGTCGACGCTCCAGGTCAGGTTGTACTTCAGCGCGTTGGTCGGGAAGGCCGGCAGCGCGCCGACGCGCATCTTCACTTCCTGCAGCGTCTCGAAGCTCTGCGCCAGGTGGTGCGCGACGATGCCGATGAAACCCGGCGCCAGCCCGCACTGCGGCATGAAGGCGGTGGGCGCACCGTCGGCCAGGTGGTGGATGGCGCGTGTGGCGGCCACGTCTTCGGTGAGATCGAAGTAGTGGCAGCCGGCCTCGCGCGCCGCCGTGGCGGCCAGGGTGGCCAGGTGGTAGGGCAGCGCGTTGACCACCGCCTGCTGGCCGCGCAGCGTGGCCAGCAGGGCCTGCGCGTCGGCCGTCTCGGCCACGCGGGTCGTCACCGGCAGGCCGGCAAGCCGCGCCAGGGCCTCGGGGCTGCGGTCGACGACGGTGACCTCGTAGTCGCCGCATTCGCCCAGCAGGCGGGCGATGGTCTGGCCGATGTGTCCGGCGCCGAGCAGGGTGATGCGCATGGCTGTGGTCTTCCGTCTGGGGTTGAACTGCCGGCAGTCTAGGCAGGACCGGTGACGAAAGAAATTCCAGAAACGTCGAAACAGATTTCATTTTCGACGAATCGACTGACCATGTCGCCACTCCGTAGCGACAAGCGACCACGGCCGCAGCAGGCCTCAGGTCGACAACAACTGCGCCTTCATCTCGCGCGCCGCGGCGCGCTTGGCGCGTGTGGTGGCCTTCTCGTAGGCCATCTCTGCGGCCTGGCGCATTTCCAGCGCGCGCGCCAGCGCCTTCTCGTAGCGTTCGATGGTGTAGGTGTTCTCGGTGCCGATGTAGATGGTGCGGCGCTGCGGCTTGTCGCCGAAGCGGGGGATCAGCACCATCAGGCTGCAGTCGCGCGTGTGGCTGCTGGCGCGCGTGCGCACCACCGGCCCGGTGATGCCCGGCGGCAGGCCGCTGCGCTTGTTGACGCTGGGCCCGCGCTGCAGCAGCGAAGGGGCCGGCAGCGCGGCGATGCGCTTGAGCAGTTCCTTGGTGGCGCGCTGCAGCGAGGCCGCGGCGCCGCTGCCGTCGCTGCTGTGGTCGGAAAAGAGCTTCGTGCCCCCGTAACGCAACTGCCAGCCGTGCGTGGCGCGGTGGTCTATGCGCTGTATGCCTTGCGGCACGTCGAACTGATCTCCGCTGAAGATGGTGACGTGGCGGACTTTCATCGTGGACTCCCTGCGACTGCAGACTGCGCGCCCGGGCCGCACAGGCCGGTGGCCTGCAACCCGGCACGCCACTTCCTTTGCACTCTAGGCCGGGGCGCGACACGGCGGGCTTGCGCCGCGCCACCGATGTTTGATGTCCGACAATGACCGGCATGTTGCTGGACACCCTGGACCGCCGTCTCATCGCCCTGCTGCAGGCCGACGCGCGCAGCAGCACCGCCGACCTGGCGCGCCGGCTGGACGTGGCGCGCACCACGGTGCTGGCGCGGCTGACGCGGCTGGAGCGTGAAGGTGTCATCGTCGGCTACACCGTGCGCCTGGGGCAGGAGGAAGGCGACCGCGGCGTCGAGGCCTACGTCGGCATCACCACCGAACCCAAGGCCGGCGCGCTGGTGACGCAGCGCCTGGCCGCGCTGCCCGAACTGCGCCAGCTGTGCAGCGTCAGCGGCGAGTTCGACTACCTGGCGCTGCTGCGCGCCGAATCCACCGCGCGGCTGGACCGGCTGCTCGACGAGATCGGCGCCATCGACGGTGTCACGCGCACCACCACCAGCGTCGTGCTGGCGCGGCGCCTCGACAGGGTCTGAGCGAGCGCGGTGGCCGCGTTCAGCGCGCCAGCTCGACGCGCATGGCGTCGATGACGGCCTTGTAGTCGGGTGTGTTGAAGATGGCGCTGCCGGCCACGAAGGTGTCGGCACCGGCGTCGGCGACGCGGCGAATGTTGTCGACCTTGATGCCGCCGTCGACTTCGAGCCGGATGTCGCGGCCCGTCTGCTCGATCAGCTTGCGCGCCTTCTCGGTCTTGCGCAGCGCGCTGTCGATGAAGCTCTGGCCACCGAAACCCGGGTTCACGCTCATGATGAGCACGAGGTCGAGCTTGTCTATCGTCCACTCCAGCACGTCCAGCGGCGTGGCCGGGTTGAACACCAGCCCGGCCTGCTTGCCTTCGGCCTTGATGAGCTGCAGCGTGCGGTCGACATGCGCGCTGGCGTCGGGGTGGAAGCTCACCAGGTCGGCGCCGGCCTTGCAGAAGGCCTGCGCCAGCGCGTCCACCGGCTGCACCATCAGGTGCACGTCGATGGGCACGGCGCTGTGCTTGCGCAGCGCCTGGCACACCATCGGCCCGAAGGTCAGGTTGGGCACGTAATGGTTGTCCATCACGTCGAAGTGGATCCAGTCGGCGCCGGCGGCGACGACGTTCTTCACCTCGTCACCCAGGCGGGCGAAATCGGCCGAGAGGATGCTGGGGGCGATGCGGTAGGTCGTCATTTGCCCATTTTGGCAGGGACCCGGCGCCCGAAACCTAGAATGCGCGCGATGTCCAAGCCCGAGTTCACCTGCGAAGTGCGCGTGCAGTACCTGCCGGAGCAGTCGCAGCCGCCCGAGGGGCCCTACGCCTTCGCCTACACCGTGAACATCCGCAACACCGGCAGCGTGACGGCGCAGCTGGTGGCACGCCACTGGGTGGTCACGAACGCCGACGGCCAGCGCGAAGACGTGCGCGGCCTGGCGGTGGTGGGCCACCAGCCGGTGCTCAAGCCGGGCGAGCAGTTCGAATACACGAGCTGGACGCGGCTGGACACAGCGCAAGGCACGATGCGCGGCACCTTCTTCTGCATGACCGAGGACGCCCACGCCTTCGACGCCCAGGTGCCCGAATTTGCGCTTGTCTACCCCGGCGCGCTGCACTGACGTGGGCGTGAACCGCCGCCCGGCGCCTGCCGGGCCCTGCCGCTGAGCGCGCCGGCCATGGCTCAGGCCTGGGACCTCACCGCCCTCATCAACGCCGCCGACCCGAAGGCAGGGCAGGCCGAACGCCACCTGTGGCTGGTGCGGCTGCTGGAGTGGCTGCGCCACGCACCGCGCGCCGCGCTGCCGGCAGGCACCGACGACGTGCGCACGCCGCTGCCGGTGGTGCGGCTGCGCCACCTGCTCAACCAGGTCGAGAAGAACCCGGCCCTGCTGGCACGGGTGCAGGGCCTGGCGCAGGCCTTCTGGCGTGACATCGACGCCGCCTCGCTCTTCGCCGACCTCGGCTTCGGCGCGCGCCGCTCCTTCGCCAGCGAACTGTTCGGGCGCGTGCAGGCGCGCCTGCTGCCCGGCACACCCGAGACGGCCGACCTGGCCGCGCTGTTCGGCCTGCTCTTTGCGCCAGGCGATGCCGACTGGGTTGAGGCGCTGGACGCCGCGCTGCTGGCGCGCACCGCCCGGCTGCTGGGCCCCGACGCTGTCACGGCACGTACCGTGCTGCTGGAGGCCATCACCATCCTGGTGAGCGCCGTGCAGGGCGCCGGCTACACCACGGCGCTGCGCCAGCGCATGGACGCCTCGGCGCTGCAGGCCGAACCCTTCCGCCAGCTCACCGCCGCCGCCGCCACGCTGCGCCAGGCCGTGCTGGACGGCGACGAGGCTGCAGGGCTGCGGGCTGCGGCCTACCTGCGTGCGCTGCTCGACGCCTGCCGCCGCGCCGCGGCCAGCGTGATGCCCCACCTGGAGCAGTACGGCATCTCGGTGGACATCGTCTACGAGCTGGACCAGTTGCAGGGCCGCACGCAGCGCGTCGAACAGCTGGTGGACTGCGTGCTGGCCCGCGACGGCTTGGCCGAAGGCCAGCGCCTGCTGCTGGAACTGCTGCGCGTGCTGGGCCAGCACAGCGGCCTGGGCAACCTGGTGGCACAGCACTACTCGCTGCTGGCGCGCCAGGTGGCCGAGCGCAGCGCCGAGACCGGCGAGCACTACATCACCCGCAACCGCGGCGAGTACCGCGACATGCTCAGGCGGGCGGCCTTCGGCGGTGCGGTCATCGCCGGCACCACGTTCATGAAGTTCGCGCTCACGGCGCTGGCGCTGTCGGCCTTCTGGGGCGGCTTCTGGGCCGGCACCAACTACGCGCTGAGCTTCGTCATCGTGATGCTGTTGCACTGGACGGTGGCCACCAAGCAGCCGGCGATGACGGCGCCGGCACTGGCCGCCACGCTGCCGACCGGCGGCAGCGCCACGGACGCCGAGGTCGAGCGCTTCGTCGACCGCGTGGCGCAGCTCATCCGTTCTCAGATGGCCGCCATCCTCGGCAACGTGGCGGTCTGCGCGCCGCTGGTGCTGGCGGTGCAGCTGCTGTCGACGCTGGTCTTCGGTGCACCACCGATAGGCACGAAGGACGCCGACTACGTGCTGCAGAGCATCACGCTGCTGGGCCCCACGGCGCTCTTCGCGGCCTTCACCGGCGTGCTGCTGTTCGCCAGTTCGCTGGTGGCGGGTTGGGCCGAGAACTGGTTCGTCTTCCACCGCCTGGACAGCGCCATCGCCTGGAACCCGCGCATCGTGGCCCAGCTGGGCGCGGCGCGCGCGCAGCGCTGGGGGCGATGGTGGCGCGCCAACGTCTCGGGCCTGGCGGGCAACATTTCGCTGGGGATGATGCTCGGCCTGGTGCCGGCGTTGCTGGCCTTCTTCGGTGTGCCGCTGGACGTGCGCCACGTCACGCTGGCCAGCGGGCAGCTCGGCGCGGCGGTGGGCGCCTTGGGGCTGTCGACGGTTTTGACGGCGCCCTTCTGGTGGTGCGTGGCCGGCATTGCCGTCACCGGCCTGCTGAACCTGACGGTGAGCTTCACCCTGGCCTTCCGCGTCGCGCTGCGCTCACGCGGCGTGCGCGGCGTCGACCGCCGGCGCATCGGCAGCGCGCTGTGGCGCCGCCTGCGCACGCAGCCGGCGTCCTTCCTGCGGCCGCCGAAGGAAGACACCGCGGCGGCGCCGGTCACACCCTGAGGTTTCCCCGTCCGCGCGCCTTCAGCGTGGCGCTTCGTCGTCGCCGTCGACCTTGTGCTCGGGCGTTTCGTCGTCAGGGCGTCGCCCCGAGAACATCGTCCACCAGACGATGAACACGAGCAGCCCGCCGGCGGCCAGCGCTTCCAGGATCAGCAGCCACATGGTCTTTCAGGTCCTCCGCGGTCCGAACAGGTTGACGGCCAGCCCCGCCAGCACCAGCGTGGCGGCACCGATCTTCCAGCCCGGCAGGCCCTCGCCCAACCACCAGGCCGAGGCCGCCATGCCGAACACCGGCACCAGCAGCGCCATCGGCGCCACCGTGGCGGCAGGGTGGCGCGCCAGCAGCCAACCCCACGCCGCGTAACCGAACAGCGTGTTGCCCAGCGCCTGCCACACGACCGCCACCCAGACGCCGGGCGTGGCGTCCGCCAGCCCCTGGGTCCAGCGCGCCGGGCCCTCGAACCACCACGACAGGGCCAGCAGCGGCGGCAAGGCGAAGGCGCTGGACCACACCACCATCGCCAGCATGTCGACGCGGCCCATGCGGCGCGCGACCTGGTTGCCCGCGGCCCAGGCCAGCGCTGCCATGAGCACCAGCAGCAGGCCGCTCGGCGTGGTGTCGCCGCCGGTGTGGGCGGCAATGACCGCGATGCCGGCGGTGGCCAGTGCCAGCGCCGGCCACTGCCAGGCACGCATGCGCTCGCCGTCGGCCGCCATGGCCAGCGTGATGGTGAAGAAGACCTGCGTCTGCACCACCAGCGAGGCCAGGCCGGGCGCGATGCGGCCGTCGATGGCCAGGTAGAGCAGCCCGAACTGCCCGGCACCGATGAGCACGCCGTAGGCCGCCAGCGCGCGCCACGGCACTGCCGGCCGCGGCAGGAAGAGCACCGCGGGCAGCAGCGCGAGCGTGAAACGCAGCAGCGCCAGGAAGAGCGGCGGCAGGGCCACCAGGGCCAGCTTGATGACGACGAAGTTGGTGCCCCACACGGCCACCACGGCCAGCGCGAGCAGGGCGTGGCGCGCCGGCAGCCGGCCAGACAGCGTTGCCGTCACGGCCGGCTCAAACCGCCACCACGACGCGGCCGGCACCCATCGCCTTGGCCTCCTGCAGCGCGCGTTCGGCGCGTTCCAGCGTCTGCGCCACGGTCTCGCCGGCGTGGTGCTCGGCCAGGCCGGCCGACATCGTCACACCCACTGCCGCGCTGCCGTGCAGGATGCGCAGCGCCCCCACCTTCTGCCCCAGCCGCTCCAGGCCGCCGCGGGCCAGCGCGGCGCGGGTGTCGCTGAGCATGAGCACGAAGTCGTCACTGCCCCAGCGTGCGAGCATGTCCGACAGGCGCACATGGCGCTGCGCCTCCTGCGCCACGGCGCGCATCACGGCGTCGCCCACCGCGTAGCCGTGGGCTTCGTTGACGGGTTTGAAGGCGTCGAGATCCAGCACCGCCAGGCAGAAGGTCTGCCCCGAGCGCACGCAGCGCTGGTGTTCCTGCGCCATCACCACTTCCATGTGGCGGCGGTTGAGCAGGCCGGTGAGCTCGTCGCGCGTGGTGTGCTCGCGCAGCCGCGACAGCGCCTGCGCCAGGTCGGCGCGGTGCGCCCGCCCGCGCTGGCGCATGCCGCACAGCCGCGCGGCCAGCACCGACACGGCGGGCATCATCGTGGCCACCGCCAGGAAGTGACCGATCTCGACGGTCCACGGGTAATCGGCCGGCCGCAGCACGGCCATCAACGCCATCGTGACGCCGAAGAGCCCCACCGCATAGGCGCTGACCCACCGCATCTGCCGCGGCGAAGCGATGAACATGCCGAACATCAGCACCAGCATCACCAGCGGGAACACGGCGCCGCGGCCCTCGCCCAGCAGTGCGTAGGCCACCGCGCCGCTGCTCAACGCATACACCATCTGCGGCACCGTAAGCGAGGGGTCGGCGCTGCGCCGAGACCAGCCGCTGCGGATGAGGGCGTAAAACATCACCATGCCCAGCAGCGTGAGCACCGACCACCACACCACCGGTTGCGGCCGCGCCGTGCCCACCCAGGCGTAGTAGTTCATGCCCACGACGCCGGGCGCCAGCAGCAGCAGTGCCAGCCCGGCCTGCGCCATGCGCACGCGGTGCACGGGCTCCGTGCCGAGCAGCAGGTCGAGCAGGCGGCTCATCGGGGTTTCGGGTGCGCGGGACCTTCGGCTGCGGGGCAGGCCCGCGACCGGCAAGCGTAGCGCACTCGCCGGCGTCAGGACCCCCCGTCCAGGTGCCCCAGCGGCAGCGCAGCGCCCGCCTTCACCTCGCCGAGAGAAAAACTCGTCTGCACGTCCTTCACGTGCGGCAGCTTGAACAGCGTCTGCGTGGCCCAGCGCGCGAAGGCGTCGAGGTCGGTGGCCATGACCTGCAGCTCGAAGGTGCCGGTGCCGCTGATGTAGTGGCAGGCCACGACCTCGGGCAGTTCGCGGATGGCGGCCTCCAGCGCCTGCGTGGCCTCGGCGTTGTGGCGCTCGGCGTCGACACGCACGAAGGCCAGCACGCCCAGGCCGATCTTGCGGCGGTCGATCTCGGCGCGGTAGCCGGTGATGTAGCCCTGCGTCTCCAGCCACTTGACGCGCCGCCAGGTGGGCGCGGCACTGAGGCCGATGCGCGTGGCGAGCTCAGCGTTGGACAGCCGCGCGTCGGCCTGCAGCTCACGCAGGATGGCCACGTCGTAGCGGTCCAGCGTGTCGCCGGCCCTGTCCGCGGTGTCGGTGGTGGGGACTGAGGTTTTCCCTGATTTGGTCCGTATGGGCATGTTCTTCTTCTCATCTCTCGTTTGGTGGCAACATTCTTGCGCTGAGCATGCCTTGGCGGGCATCAAAAGAAAAGACATCTGCAGTCGCTTTCCCTAAACTGCCGCCAGCACACAGGTACCCCCAGGTGCCCCAGGAACTCGCCCCGCATGAACGCCCCGCTGCCCGACGCCGTCCGCAAGGCCCTCGAATCCGTCACCCTCGACGACAAGTACAGCCTGGCCTCGGGGCGCGCCTTCATGAGCGGCGTGCAGGCCCTCGTGCGACTGCCCATGCTGCAGCGCGAACGCGACCAGCGCGCGGGGCTCAATACCGGCGGCTTCATCAGTGGCTACCGCGGCAGCCCGCTGGGCAACTACGACCAGGCACTGTGGGCGGCGAAGAAACACCTGGCGGACAAGCACATCGTCTTCCAGCCCGGCGTCAACGAGGAACTGGGCGCCACCGCGGTGTGGGGCACGCAGCAGCTCGACCTCTATCCGCAAAGCAAGATGTACGACGGCGTCTTCGGCATCTGGTACGGCAAGGGCCCGGGGGTCGACCGCTGCAGCGACGTCTTCAAGCACGCCAACATGGCCGGCACCGCGAAGCACGGCGGCGTGATCGCCATTGCCGGCGACGACCACGTGGCGAAAAGCTCGACGGCCGCACACCAGAGCGACCACATCTTCAAGGCCTGCGGCCTGCCGGTATTCTTCCCCAGCGACGTGCAGGGCATCCTCGACATGGGCCTGCACGCCATCGCGATGAGCCGCTTCAGCGGCGTTTGGAGCGGCATGAAGACGATCCAGGAGGTCGTCGAGTCCTCATCGTCGGTGATCGTCGACCCCGATCGTGTGCAGATCGTGATGCCCGACGACTTCGCCATGCCGCCCGGCGGCCTGCACATCCGCTGGCCCGACGCGCCGCTGGAGCAGGAAGCGCGGCTGATGGACTACAAGTGGTACGCGGCGCTGGCCTACGTGCGCGCCAACAAGCTCAACCACAACGTCATCAGCAGCGCGAATGGTGGAAAGGCGGACCGCTTCGGCATCATCGCCAGCGGCAAGGCCTACAACGACACGCGGCAAGCTTTGGCCGACCTGGGGCTGGACGACGACACCTGTCGCCGCCTGGGCGTGCGCCTGCACAAGGTCAACGTGGTGTGGCCGCTGGACGCCACCATCACGCGCGACTTCGCGCAGGGCCTGCAGGAGATCCTGGTCGTCGAGGAGAAGCGCCAGGTCATCGAGTACCAGCTCAAGGAAGAGCTCTACAACTGGCGCGCCGACGTGCGTCCGAACGTGCTGGGCAAGTTCGACGAGGCCGAGGGCGAAGCGGGTGAAGGCGGCGAATGGAGCCGCCCCAACCCCACCGACAACTGGCTGCTGCGCGCCAAGGCCGACCTGACGCCGGCCATCATCGCCAAGGCCATCGCCAAGCGGCTGAAGAAGCTGGGTGTGGACCGCGACGTCGCCGCGCGCATGGACGAACGGCTGGCCGTCATCGCCGCGCGTGAGCAGCAGCTGGCGGCGATGAAAACCGACACCGGCGAGCGTGCGCCGTGGTTCTGCAGCGGCTGCCCGCACAACACCAGCACGCGCGTGCCCGAGGGTTCACGCGCCCTGGCCGGCATCGGCTGCCACTACATGGCGACCTGGATGGACCGCAGCACCAGCACCTTCAGCCAGATGGGCGGCGAAGGCGTGGCCTGGGTCGGGCAGTCGCCGTTCACGAAGGACCAGCATGTCTTTGCGAACCTGGGCGACGGCACCTACTTCCACAGCGGCAGCCTGGCCATCCGCCAGAGCATCGCCGCGGGCGTGAACATCACCTACAAGGTTCTCTACAACGACGCCGTGGCGATGACCGGCGGCCAGCAGGTGGGCGAGCGGCCCGAGGGCCACTCGGTGCTGCAGATCATGAAGAGCCTGCTCGCCGAAGGCGTGGTCAAGCTGGTGATCGTCACCGACGAGCCGCTGAAGTACGCCGGCGTCGGCCTGGAGCCCGGCGTCACGGTGCACCACCGCGACGAGCTCGACCGCATCCAGCGCGAGTTCCGCGAGATCCCCGGTGTCAGCGCCATCATCTACGACCAGACTTGCGCCACCGAGAAGCGCCGCCGCCGCAAGCGCGGCAAGCTGGCCGACCCCGAGAAGCGGGTGGTCATCAACGAGCTGGTGTGCGAGGGCTGCGGAGACTGCAGCGTGCAGAGCAACTGCCTCAGCGTCGAGCCCGTCGAGACCGAGTTCGGCCGCAAGCGCCGCATCAACCAGAACAGCTGCAACAAGGACTATTCCTGCGTGAAGGGTTTCTGCCCGAGTTTCGTCACCGTCGAAGGCGGGCAACTCAAGAAGCCCAAGATGGAACAGAAAGGCTCGCTGGCCGGCCTGCCACCGCTGCCCGAACCCACGCTGCCGCTTGCAGAACGCGCCTGGGGCATCGTCGTCGGTGGCGTCGGCGGCACCGGCGTCATCACCATCGGCAGCCTGCTGGGCATGGCCGCACACCTCGAAGGCAAGGGTGTGGTGACGCAGGACGCCGGTGGCCTGGCGCAGAAGGGCGGCGCCACCTGGAGCCACATCCAGATCGCCAACCGCCCCGAGGCCATCTTCACGACCAAGGTCGACACCGCGCAGGCCGATCTGGTGATCGCCTGCGACAGCATCGTCGGCGCGTCGAAGTACACCCTGGCCGTGATGCAGCAGGGCCGCACCTTCGTGGCGCTGAACACGCACGGGACGCCCACCGCGGGTTTCGTGAAGAACCCCGACTGGAAGTTTCCGGGCGGCAACTGCGAAGCGGCCGTGCGCGCCAGCGTCGGCGAGGCCCTGGTCGGCGCCTTCGACGCCGAAGCGGTGGCCACGCAACTGGTGGGCGACAGCATCTACACCAACCCGCTGATGCTGGGCTACGCCTGGCAGCAGGGGCGTGTGCCGCTGGGCCATGCCGCACTGATGCGGGCCATCGAACTCAACGGCGTGCAGGTCGACAACAACAAGGCGGCCTTCGAGTGGGGCCGGCGCTGCGCGCACGACCTGGCCGCGGTGCAGGCGCTGTTCAAGGCGCAGCAGGTGATCCAGTTCGTGAAGAAGCCGTCGCTCGACGAGATGGTGGCCACGCGCGTGGAATTCCTCACCGCTTACCAGGATGCCGCGTATGCGGCCACCTACAAGGCCTTCGTCGACAAGGTGCGCGCGACGGAAACACCGCTGGGCGGCGGCACCGCGCTCAGCGAGGCCGTGGCGCGCTACCTGTTCAAGCTGATGGCCATCAAGGACGAGTACGAGGTGGCGCGCCTGCACACCGACGCAGCCTTCACCGCGAAGATCGCCGGCATGTTCGAGGGCGACTACAGGCTGGTGCACCACCTGGCGCCGCCGGGCCTGTCGAAGAAGAACGACAAGGGCGAGGCGCTGAAATCGCCTTACGGGCCCTGGGTGCGCACCGCCTTCGGTTGGCTCGCGAAGATGAAGGGCCTGCGCGGCGGCGCGCTCGATTTCTTCGGCCGCAGCGCCGAACGGCAGATGGAGCGTTCGCTGATCGCCGAGTACCGCGCCTGCATCGACGAAGTGCTGGCCACGTTGAACGCCGACAACCGCGCGCTGGCTGTGGAGATCGCGCGCATCCCGGAAGAGATCCGCGGTTACGGCCACGTGAAGGAACGGCACTTGTTGGTCGCGCGGCCGAAGTGGGGCGCGCTCATGCAGCGGTGGCGCGCCGGCCAACTGAAGCAGGCCGCCTGAACATGGACGGCATCGCCAAACACCACCAGATCCATGGCGCGCAGCCGGTGCTGCCGGTGCCCGACGTGGCCGCTGCGGCCGACTGGTTCTGCCGCGTGCTCGGCTTCGAGATCGACTTCCTGGTCGGCGAACCCGTGGCCCTGCACGGCCGCGTGAAGGCCGGCGACGGGAGCTGGGGCGGGCCGGTCTACATCCACCTGTCGCGCCACGAAGGCGAGATCCAGCCCTGCGGCGCCACGCGCCTGCATGTCGGCCACGACATCGACGCCCTGCATGCCCATGCCATCGCGCAGGGCGCCACCGCGCTGCAGCCGCCCACCGAACAGCCCTGGGGCCTGCGCGAAACCGTGCTGCAGGCGCCCGGCGGCCACCGCCTGGTGCTGGGCGCCGAAACCCCCCACGTGCACGACGCCGCGCCACCGCGTGCGGTCATCGCCTGCTACCGGCCGCGGCCGGGCATGGAAGCCGCGCTGCTGGCCACCGTGCGCCGGCATGTACCGGCGCTGCAGCGCCTGGGCCTGGCCACCGGCCGTGCGCCCACCACGCTGCAGGCCGCCGACGGCACGCTGCTCGAGGTCTTCGAATGGGCATCGGCCGCAGCGATAACGGCCGCCCACGCCCATCCCGAGGTGCAGGCGATGTGGGCGGAGTTCGACGCCACCTGCGAACACGTGAAGCTCTCGCAGCTCACCGAAACGCAGCAGCTGTTCGCCGAGTTCACCCCGCTGGACCAGTGAAGGCGTCGGCCGTCGTCGCGGCACAGGCACGCGACGAGGCGGCACGTGTGCCTTTTCTGATTGCGGGCCGCCAGGTCGGCTCGGTGTCGCGCGCCCACCTCGCGGGCCTGCGCGCCTGGCCGGAGCACCTGGCCGTCGGCGATGCAGCGGTCACGCTGGTCGCGACGGACCGCGACCCCGCGCTGGCCGAGGTGCACGCCGCGCTTCGCACACGAGGCCTGATCCGCGCCTGGCGCAACGAGACCTTCCCGCTGCTCGACCCCAACACCGGCGAGCCACTGGCGCTGATGGAACGCGCCGCGGCGCGTTTCTGGGGCACGCTGACGCTGGGCGCCCACCTCAACGGCTTCGTCGCCGGCGCCGATGCCCGCCCGGCGCAGTTGTGGATCGCCCAGCGATCCTTCACCAAGCCCACCGACCCCGGCTGCTTCGACAACCTCGTCGGTGGCGGTGTGCCCGCGGGCCAGTCGCCCTTCGATGCGCTGGTGCGCGAAGCCATGGAAGAAGCCGGCCTGGCACCCGAGATGCTGCAGACGGCACAACCCGGCCGTGGCCTGCGCCTGCACCGCGACATCACCGAGGGCCGGCAGCTGGAAGACCTGCACACCTGGGACCTGGCGCTGCCACCCGGTTGGGCCCCGCACAACCGCGACGGCGAGGTCGCCGGCTTCCGCCTGCTGCCCGTGGCCGACGCGCTGGCGCTGGCAGCCGGCGACACGATGACGGTCGACGCCGCGCTGGTGACACTGGACTTCGGCCTGCGCCACGGCCTGTTTGCGCCGGCCGAAGCCGCGCAGCTGAGCCAGGCGCTGTTCGCCTGCGCAGTCCGACGCGGTCAAACGGCTTGAACGGCGGGCACGCTGCAGGGTCGGATACTGCAGCGCAACATGAACACGACCGCCTCCGCGACACGCTACACCGGCACCGCCATTGCCCTGCACTGGCTGCTGGCGTTGATGATCGTCGGCAGCTTCGCCGTCGGCACCTACATGGTCGACCTGCCCTTCTCGGTGACGCGGCTGAAGCTCTACAACTGGCACAAGTGGGCTGGCGTGCTCATCCTGGCGTTGTCGGCAGCGCGCCTGCTGTGGCGTCTGACACACCGCCCGCCCGCCGACCTGCCCATGCCGGCCTGGCAGCGCCGCGCAGCGCACGGTGCCCACCTCGCCCTGTACGCGCTGTTCTTTGCCGTGCCGCTGATGGGCTGGGCCTACAGCTCGGCAGCGGGTTTCCCCATCGTGCTCTTCGGCGTGCTGCCGCTGCCCGACTTCGTGCCCGTCGACCGCGCGCTGGCCGAGGCGCTGAAGCCCTGGCACGGCTGGCTGGCCAAGGCCCTGGCCGCCGTCGTGCTGCTGCACGTGGCCGGCGCGCTGAAGCACCGGTTCATAGACCGCGACGGCCTGCTGCGCCGCATGTGGCCAGTTCGCGGCTGAGACGCCGGCCCGCGCCGTCAAACGACTTCCAAGGATGTATGCCATGTCTTCTCGCCTGCTGATCACGCTGACCCTCGCCGCCGCCCTGCTCGGTGCGCTGATCCAACCCGCGCTTGCCCAGCCCAGGCCCGCCGTGCTGCAGGCCGCCGGCAGCGAGATCGCCTTCACCACGCGCCAGATGGGCGTGCCGGTGGAAGGCAGGTTCAGCAAGTTCAGTGCGCAGATCACGCTCGACCCGAAGAAGCCCGAGGCCGGCAGCGTCGCCTTCGGCATCGACACCGGCAGCGCGCGTTTCGGCAGCGCCGAGCTCGACGCCGAGGTGCCCAAGCCCATCTGGCTGAGCGTGGCGAAGTTTCCGCAGGCCAACTTCAAGAGCACGGCCATCAAGGCCAGCGGGCCGGGGCGCTTCGAGGTCGCCGGCAAGCTGACGATCAAGGGCATCGTGCGCGACATCAGCGTGCCGGTGCAGGTGACGCAGGCCGGCGCAGGCGCCGCGCTCGTCAGCACGGCCAGCGGCAGCTTTGCCATCAAGCGCCTGGCCTTCCAGGTCGGTGAAGGTGAATGGACCGACACCTCGCTGCTGGCCGACGACGTGCAGATCCGCTTCAAGCTCGTGCTCACCGGCCTGGCGCCGCTGTGAAGCCCAACCGCATGCCTCCTGTTCCCACTTCAACCACCATCCCCGGACAACCATGACCAAGACCCTGATCACCGCCGCCCTGATTGCCGCCGCCTTCGGCAGCGCCCAGGCGCAGAGCGCCACCTATGCCATCGACCCGACGCACACCTTCGCGTCCTTCGAGATCGTTCACTTTGGCACCTCCACCATCCGCGGCCGCTTCGACAAGAAGGAAGGCAGCGTGAGCATCGACCGCGCCGCGAAGACGGGCAAGGTCGAGATCACCATCGACATGGCCTCGATCAACACCGGCGTGGCGCCCTTCGACGGCCACCTGAAGAGCGCCGACCTCTTCGACGTCGCGAAGTACCCGACCGCGAAGTTCGTCGGCGACAAGTTCAGCTTCAACGGCGACAAGGTCACCGCCGTGGCCGGCACGCTGACGCTGATGGGCAAGACCCAGCCCGTGACACTGAAGGCCAGCAACTTCAACTGCTACCTGAACCCGATGGTCAAGCGCGAGGTCTGCGGTGGCGACTTCGAAACCACGCTGCAGCGCAGCACCTTCGGCATCACCTACGCGCTGCCGGCGGCCGCACCCGACAGCGTGCGCCTGCTGGTGCAGGTCGAGGCCGTCAAGCAGTAAGGCTGGCCAGGCGCGGCGCAGCGGACCGCGCCACCCTGCGGCAAGATGGGCGCATGAAGCCGAACCCATGGCGCCGCGCCACGTTCACGATGGTGGCGCTGGCCAGTCAGGCCGTCCCCGCCGCAGCACAGCCGCTGACCTACCAGCTCGACCCCGCGCACAGCTGGGTGCACTTCGAGGTGCTGCACTTCGGCACCTCCACCATCCGCGGCCGCATCGGCCCGGTGAGCGGCAGCGTCACGCTGGACCCGGCCGCCGGGCGCGGCGAGGTCAGCCTGGCCGTGCCCACGGCCAGCGTCAGCACCGGCATCGGCTTTTTCGACGCCAGGCTGCGCGAGGACGACCTGCTGGCCAGCACGGCCCATCCCACGGCCTACTTCGTCGCGACGCGCTTCCAGTTCGAAGGTGATCGTGTGGTCTCGCTGCGCGGCGAATTCACCTGGCGCGGTGTCAGCCAGCCGCTGACGCTGAACGCGTTGCGCTACGCCTGCCGCAGCGACACCAGCGGTGCCGCAGCGGTGCAGGTGTGCGGCGGCGACTTCGAAGGTGAAGTGCTGCGCAGCGACTTCGGCGCCACCTTCGGCCTACCCCTCGTTGCCAACCGCGTGCGGCTGGTCGTCCAGGTGGAAGGGCGGCGGCCCTGAGCCCGCCCCAGCCGCACTACTTCGAGGTCCAGAAGTCGTAGGCCGCCAGGCCGATGCCGCCCAGCAGGATGAGCGAGATGTCCAGCTGCGGCAGCTTGTGCACGTAGGGCACGAAGAAGGCCACCAGCAGCAGCAGCCCCACCAGCCCGGCCAGCTTCTCGATCTTCTTCATGCTTGGCTCCGTTTCACGAATTCATGGACCAGCCAGCGCGCCGAGCGCAGCAGGCGGGCGTCGTCGTGGCGGGCGGCCACGGCCTGCACACCCAGCGGCAGGCCGCCGGACAGGTTCAGCAGCGGCAGCGACACCGCAGGCAGGCCACCGAAACTCCACACCGTCTGCATGATGGGGTTGCCGGTGCTGGCCAGGCCCTTGGGCGCGCCGCCCAGCGCGGCCGGGCAGAGGATGGCGTCGTAGTGCTCGAAGTATTCGTCGAAAGCGCAGGCGACATGCGGCATGCGGTCCTTCGCGGCCAGGTAGTCGCCCACCGGGATGACGCTGCCCTTCTCCACCCGCTGACGCAGCGTCGGGCTCAGCGCCTCGGCGTGGTGGTGGTATTCACGCTGCAGCGCAAAGGCCAGCTCGGCTTCGTTGACGGTGCTGATCCACTGCAAGGTCTGCTCGACGATGGGCGGCAGTTCGGCCATGGTGACCACGCCGTCCATCAGCTCGACGAAGGCCTCGAAGGCGGCGCGTGCCTCTTCGTCGACCTGCGACCACCACGGCGTCTTCACGAAGCAGAAGCGTGGCGTGACCGGCGGCTCGCTGCGGCACACCGACAGCAGCTGCTTGGGCGGCACGCCCCGCGTGGCGGGGTCGACGCCGTCGTCGCCCGACATCACCTCGGCCGCCCAGGCCAGGTCTTCGACGCAGCGCGCGAAGACGCCCACCTGGTCGAGAGAAGGCGACTGTTCGAACACGCCGGTGCGTGGCAGCAGGCCCATCGACGGCTTGAAGCCGTAGATGCCACAGAACGAGGCCGGCCGCAGCACCGAACCCTGGGTCTGCGTGCCCAAGGCCAGCGGGACGACACCTGCGGCCACCGCCGCCGCCGAGCCGCTGGACGAGCCGCCGGGCGTGTGCTCGGGGTTGTGCGGGTTGCGCGTCGGGCCGGGCACGGTCGTGGCGAACTCGGTGGTGACGGTCTTGCCGAAGATCAGCGCACCGGCGTCGCGCAGCCGGCGTACCACGGTGGCGTCGGTCACCGCGTAGCGCCCGGCGTGAATGGGGCTGCCGAAGGCGGTGGGGAAGTCGATAGTGTCGAAGATGTCCTTGATGGCCACCGGCACGCCGAACAACGGCGCCGGCGGTTCGCCGCGTGCACGCGAGGCCTTCAGGTGCTCGGCCTGCAGCCGCACCACACGTTCGTCGAGGTTGGCGAAGGCGTGGATGGTTTCCTCCACGGCCTTCGCGTAGGCCAACTGCTGGTCGACGAACTCGACGACATCGGCCCGCCCGGAAACGAGGTACTCCCGCGTTTCCTGGGCCGTGAGCGATTGGACGGTCTGCTCGGTCGTCATGGGCTCACTTGAAGATGTCGGGGTTGACGATGGACGGGTCGTTGACGTCGCGCGGGACCTCCTGCGCCTGGCCGAAGAACTGGTCCGGCAGCCAGGTCACCATCGACGGATAGACGTAAGTCAGCGCCAGCGTTAGCAGCACCATGCCGACGAAGGGGAAACAGCCCTGGAAGATGGTCCATAACTCCAGGCCTTTGGGTGCCACGCCTTTCAGGTAGTAGGCGGACATCGCCATCGGTGGTGTCAGGAAGGACGTCTGCAGGTTGATGGCGATCAGGATGCCGAAGAGGATGGGGTCGACGCCGAACACCGGCAGCAGCGGCAGGAAGATGGGCACGAAGATGATGATGATCTCGCTCCATTCCAGCGGCCAGCCGAGGATGAAGATGATCAGCTGCGCAATCAGCAGGAACTGCACCGGGCTCAGGTCCATGCCCAGCAGGACGTCCTTCACCAGGTGTTCACCGCCGAGGTAGGAAAACACCGACGAGAACGTGGCCGCGCCGACGAACAGGAAACACACCATCGCCGAGGTGCGGGCCGTAAGGTAGACCGATTCGCGCAGGCGGTCCCAGCTGAAGGCGCGGTAGACCATGGCCAGGATGATGCCGCCCAAGGCGCCCATCGCAGCCGCCTCGCTGGGCGTGGCCAGGCCGAAGAGGATGGAGCCCAGGACGGCCAGGATCAGCGCCGCCAGCGGCACGAAGGCCTTGAGCACGAGCATGAAGCTGTCGAGGACGGAGTAGTTGCCCTGGTCCTTCGGCTTGGGGCACAGCGACGGGTTGATGACGGCGCGCGTGATCACGTAGATGAGGTACAGGCCGACGAGCGTGAAACCCGGGATCAGCGCCGCCGCGTAGAGCTTGACCACCGAGACGCTGGCCGTGGCCGCGTAGACGATGAGCAGGATGGACGGCGGGATCAGGATGCCCAGCGTGCCGCCGGCGGTGATGACGCCGGCCGAGAGTTTCTGGTCATAGCCCGCCTTGAGCATGGCCGGCAGCGCGATCAGGCCCATCAGGGTGACCACCGCACCGACGATACCGGTGGCCGTGGCGAAGAGGGCACAGGTGACGAGTGCGGCCACCGCCATCGAGCCGGGCAGGAAACGCAGGCCGATCTGCAGGCTGTGGAACAGGCGGTCGAGGATGTTGGCCCGTTCGATGATGTAGCCCATGAACAGGAACAGCGGTATCGATATCAGCACGTCGTTGTTCATCACGCTGAAGGTGTTCTGCGTGAAGAGGTAGAAGATGCGGTTGTCCCAGAACTGCTCGCCGCCGGTGTAGTAGGCGTAGTAACCGAAGCTGATGCCCATGGCCATCAACGTGAAGGCGATGGGAAAGCCCAGGAAGATGAAGATGATGAACAGGCCCAGCATGACCAGGGCGACGACGGGATCACTCATTTCGCGGCCTCGCCGGCGTGTTGCTTCAACAGGACCACTTCCAGTTCCTCGACGTCACCGGTGCGTGCCGGCCACGTGCCCGTACGGATGCACAGCAGGCAGCGCATGACTTCGGCAATGCCGGCAATCAGCAGCGTCAGGCCGGCGACGAAGATCATCAGCTTCAGCGGCCACACCGGCACCCCGGCCGGGCTGTTGACGCTGGATTCGAGGATGCGCGCCGACTCGAAGGAGTAGCGCGCGCCCGTGAAGACCATCGCGAAGATGGCAGGGAAGAAGAAGAGGAAGTACAGCACCAGGTCGACCTTGGCCTGCGTGCGCTGCTGCCACTTGCGGTAGATGAAGTCGCCCCGCACGTGCGAGCCCCGCGACAGGGCGTAGGCGCCCGACATGATGAAGAGCGCGCCGTACATCATGTAGCTCATGTCGAATGCCCATACGGTGGGGCTGTTGAGCACGTAGCGCATGAAGACCTCGTAGCAGGTGCTGGCGGTGAGCACCAGCACGCACCAGGAGAACGCATGCCCGACCGCCTTGCTGAAGACGTCGATGACCCGAATCCAGGTTTCCATCTTGGGAGTCCGCGCAGGTTGAATGAAAAACAAAAAGCTGCCGGGGGGGCCCGGCAGCTTTGCAGTTCAGCGTCGCTTCAGACCGGCAGCTTGATCTTCTGCACGTGCTCGAAGGCCAGCTTGTAGTCGGCTTCGTTGGTGAAGTGGTAGAAACCGACGCGGCGCGACCAGGCGAGGAAGGAGTCGTTGACTTCCTTGAACATGTCGACTTCCTTGTTGAGCTTGGCCGTCACCACGTCCCAGGCCTTGAGCTGGCCCGTGTAGACGTCCTTCGAGGTGCGCGAGACCTGCACCTTGTGCTTGACGATGAGCTCCTGCAGGTCCTTCGAGTACTGGTCATGGGCCAGCGCCGTGTTGGCCGACGAGGTGGCCTCGGCGGCGTACTTCAGGATCGCCTTCAGGTCGGGCGCCAGCGCGTCGTACTTGGCCTTGTTGAAGATGATCTCGAAGAACTCCTGCGCCTGGTGGTAGGAGCCCATCGAGTAGTACTTGGCCACGTCCTGGGCGCCGAAGCGCATGTCGGAGGTCGGGTTGTTGAACTCGAAGGCGTCGATCACGCCGCGCTGCATGGCCGGCACGATCTCGCCGCCGGGCAGCTGGGCCACGGCCATGCCCATTTCCTGCAGCAGGTCGGCGGCCAGGCCGATCGTGCGGTACTTGAAGCCCTTCAGACCAGCGGCCGTCTTCGGCGCCGGGTTCTTGAACCAGCCCAGCGGCTGGCAGGGCATGGGGAAGCAGAAGAAGCCGACGACGTTCAGGTTCAGCTTGGCGACGAGCTTGTTCCAGAGCTCCTGGCCGCCGCCCTTGTAGATCCAGCTCAGGCCGATCTCGGGCGTGGCGCCACTGACCGGGCCGGTACCGAAAAGCGAAGCGACCTTCGACTTGCCGTACCAGTAGCCCGAGACATGGTGGCCGCCGTCGAGCACACCCTTGCTCACCGCGTCCATGATCTCGAACGTCTTGACCACGGCCCCCGTGGGCAGGTATTCCAGGCGCAGCCGGCCGCCGGCCATCTCGTTGACGCGGGTGACGTACTGCTGCGCCATTTCGCTGAAGATGTCATTGGGGCCCCAGGCGCCCTGGATCTTCAGCACCACCGGCGCCTGCGCCATCGAGACCATCGGGAAGCCGGCGAGCGGCGCCGCCACGGCCGCCGTGGCGGCCTTGCCGAAGAAGCTGCGGCGTGTCTGCTGGGTCTGTGCCGACTTGTCTGCGGCGCCCGCGGCGGCGAGTTCCTGCTGGGAATTCTTCATGGTGTCTCCTGCAACGATGGGTTCAGAATGGCCCAAGCTTGCCTTGGGAAGCCGAGGCAGCTTATAGGATGTTGCAGGGCCCACTGAGGCCCAATGTCTTGGGAGTTTCCCGGGCGTGTCGGCACGGCTCGCACCCCGGAAAGGCGCATGGATGCTGGCGATTCGCCACTTCGGCGGGGCGCAGCAGGGGGCCTGGCCCAAGCCAGCCCAGTGTCACCGCCGGGCCGGGTGTGCCGGTGGCAGTGGCGGCGCGCGGGCGTCTGGCCCGCGCCTGCCGCGGCGCGGCTCAGCGCGCGAAAGAGCGCCCGAAGGCGAACACCGAGTTCGGCGCCGTCGTGCGCGGCGTCCGCACCACCGGCTGCGGCGCGATGGCGCGGCGCACCGGCTTGGTCTCCACCGTCGCGCCCTGCGCCTTCTGCTCGTCGACCAGGCTCTCCAGCGTGATGGTGGCCATGTGCTGCAGCATGGTGGCGTTCAGGCGCAGCCAGAGCGCCTGCGACAGGCCATCGGCAGCGCCCTCGCCATCTGCCCCTTCCAGCGGGTCGTCGACCGCGGTGACGATGTCGGCCACCGTGATCTGCGCAGACGGGCGGCCCAGCGTGTAACCGCCACCCGGGCCGCGGGTGCTCTCGACGATGCCGTCGCGCCGCAGGCGGCTGAAGAGCTGTTCCAGGTAGGACAGCGACACCTGCTGCCGGGCGCTGATGGTGGCCAGCGCCACCGGCCCGGCGGCCTCGCGCAGCGCGAGGTCGATGAGGGCGTTGACGGCAAAGCGACCCTTGGTGCTCATGCGCATGTGGTTCTCCTTGGCTGACGGGGGGGGGAAGAGGACAACGGACCCAGGCAATGTAGGGCCATCGAAGCCGCTCGTAAATTCGAAGTTTTGAAGAAAATGCTTCGTGAAAACAGAAGCATCGAGATCGACCATGAACTTCAAGCATCTGTACTACTTCTGGGTCACGGCGAAGGCAGGGGGTGTGGTGCGCGCCGGGGAACAACTCCACACCACGCCGCAGACGCTGTCGACGCAGATCAAGCTGCTGGAAGACCGCCTGGGGCGGCGTTTGTTCCGCAAAAGTGGCCGAAACCTCGAATTGACCGACGACGGCCGCGTCGCGCTGCGCTACGCCGACGACATCTTCGCCCTCGGCGGCGAACTGGAAACCGCGATGCGCGAACGCCGCGGCGGCGACACCGCGGTGCTGGAATTCCGTGTCGGCATCGAGGACGTGCTGGCCAAGACCGTGGCCTACCGACTGCTGGCGCCGGCGCTGGACCTGCCCCAGACCGTGCGCCTGGTTTGCGTTCACGGGCAGTTCAACGACCTCATGGCGCAGCTGGCGCTGCACCGCATGGACCTCGTGCTCGCCGACGAGCCGCTGACCAGCCGGCTGAGTGTGAAAGCCTTTAACCACGCGCTGGGCAGCACGTCGATGAGCTTCCTGTGCACGCCGGCGCTGCGCGCGACGCTGCAGGGCGACTTCCCGCGCTGCCTGGACGGTGCGGCCATGCTGCTGCCGGGCGGCAGCTCGTCGGTGCGGCCGCAGCTCGATGCCTGGCTGGTGCAGGAGCAACTGCACCCACGCGTCGTGGCCGAGTTCAACGACAGCGCGTTGATGCAGGCCTTCGGCCGCGAAGGGCGCGGCGTCTTCATCGGCCCGGCCGTCGTCGAAGCCGAGATCTGCGCCCAGTTCGGCGTCGAGGTCATCGGCCACAGCGCCGACCTGGTGGAAGATTTCTACGCCATCTCGGTGGAGCGGCGCATCCGCCACCCCTGCGTGGCGGCGATCACCAGTGCGGCGCGCGGCTCGCTCTTTGGTTGAAGCACCCGCTGCGCGGGCTATCCTGCGCGCCGTGCCCGAGACCCCTGTCCTGCTGCGGCTGACCGGCGCGCCCTGCGCCTGCATCGGCGGGCGCACCCTGGCGCTGGGCGCCACAGACGCGCTGCTGCTGGCCTGGCTGGTGCTCGAAGGCCCGACCACGCGTGAACGCCTGGCTGCGCTGCTGTGGCCGGCCAGCCCCGCCGAGGCGGCGCGCAACGCGATGCGCCAGCGCCTGTTCCGGCTGCGCCGCCAGCTGGGCCTCGAAGCCGTCGCCGGCAGCACGCTGCTGGCGCTGGCCGACGGTGTGCAACACGACCTCGGCGACGGCCCGGCCCTGCTCGGCGACCTGGGCGCACCCGACAGCCCCGAGATCCACACCTGGCTGACGCAACGCCGCGAAACGCGCCGCGCCCACGCCCGCCGCGCCGAGGAAGACCGCATCGAGGCCTTGGAAGCCGCCGGCGACGTGGCCGCCGCGCTGCCCCTGGCGCAGGCGCTCCTGGACGCCGAGCCGCTGTCGGAGGATGCACACCGCCGCGTCATGCGCCTGCACTATCTGCGCGGCGACCGCGCCGCCGCACTGCTGGCTTTCGACCGCTGTGAACAGCTGCTCAAGCACGAGGTCGGCGCCGCACCTTCACCGCAGACGCTGGCACTGCTGGCCGCCATCGAGCAGTCGGCCGCGGTGGCCGGCAGCGCCAGCGTGCGTCCGGCCCTGCCCGCCACCGTGCTTCGCCCGCCGCGACTGGTGGGCCGCGACGCCGAGTTGGCCGCGCTGCAGCGCGGCCTGGGTGCCGGCCATATGGTGGTGCTGGTGGGCGAGGCCGGCATGGGCAAGTCGCGCCTGCTGCAGGCACTGGCCGCGCTGCGGCCGGGTGTGCTGCACACCAGCGGCCGCCCGGGCGACACGCTGGTGCCCTACGCCACGCTGGCGCGCGCGCTGCGCCAGCTGCTCGACCGCGAGCCCGCCGCCGCAGACCCCGCCCTGCACCGCGCGCTGGCGCCGCTGCTGCCCGAGCTGGCCGAGGCGCCCGCAGGCGGTGCCGCCGCGCCAGCGCAACGGCCGCTGGTTCAACCGGTGCTGGCGCTGTTGCAGCGTTGCCGCAGCGTCGACACGCTGGCGCTGGACGACCTGCACTTCGCCGACGACGCCAGCATCGAGCTGCTGCAGACCCTGTGGGCCGCACCACGAGATGCCACGGCGCTGCGCCCCGAAGGCCTGCCGCACTGGTGCCTGGGCCTGCGACCCGCCGCACCGGGCACGCGTCTGCACGCCCTGCTGCAGGCGCTGGCTGTCGCCGGCCCGCACACCCGACTTACCCTGCAGCCCCTGAACGTCGCGCAGATGGCCGAGTTCATCGCCTCACTGGCACTGCCGGGCCTTGGCGAGGCTGCAGCGCCGGCGGTGGCCGCGCTGGCCACCACGCTGCGCCAGCGCACCGGAGGCAACCCGCTGTTTGCGCTGGAAACGCTCAAGTTCGCCTGGGCCGACGGCCAGCTGGCCACGCTGTCGACACCCCGCGGCAACCCGGGCGCCAAGCCGCTGCCGCAGCCCGAGACGCTGGCCGCGCTGATCGGCCAGCAACTGGCCCGCCTGTCACCTGCGGCACAGCAACTGGCGCGCGTGGCGGCCGTCGCCGGCGTCGACTTCGGCGTCCCGCTGGCCAGTCACCTGCTCGGCCGCAGCGCGCTCGACCTGGCCGAACCCTGGGCCGAGCTCGAAGCGCAACAGGTGATGCGGGGCGAGGCCTTTGCACACGACCTCGTGCACGACGCCGTGCTGCAAGGGCTGCCCGAGGTCATCGCGCGCCACCTGCACGGCCAGACCGCGGCCTGGCTGGAGAGGCAGGACGGCGGGCCCGGCACGCAGGCCGCAGGGCACGCCGTCGACCCTGCGCGCGTGGCCGCGCACTGGGAAGCCGCGGGCCAGCGCGCCCGCGCGCTGCCGGCGCTGCGCGCTGCCGCCGACCGCGCGCACCGCGCCTTGCGCGAAGGCGAGCGCATCGGCTTTCTGCTGCATGCAGCCGACATCGCCGAGGCCGCCGCGCACCCCGACGAGGCCTTTGCGCTGGTGCGCGACGCCATCGAAGGCCACATGAACACCATCCGCCAGGCCGACGGCCTGCCGCTGCTCGAACGTCTGCAGGCGCTGGCCCGCACACCGCTGCAGCAGGCCCAGGCGGCCGGCGACCGCGCCTGGTACAGCGCCGTGCTGGGCGACTTCGACGCTGCCGTCGTGCAGGGCGAAGGCGCACTGGCGCAGGCGCAGCGGCTGGGCGACGTGGGCCTCGTCGCGACGCTGCGCCAGCGCCTGGGCACCGCGCTCAGCCTGGCGGGCCGTTTCGACGCCGCGCTGCCCCACATGCAGGCTGCCGAACCCTGGATCGTGGCGTACGCGCCGGCCGACGAGGCCGCCGAATTCCACGGCAACCTGGCCGTCGTGCTCAGCAACCTGGGCCGACCGGCCGACGCGCAGCTGCATTACGAACGCGGCCTGGCCCTCAGCCGCGCGCTGGGCGACCATGCCGAGCACGCCACGCTGCTGGCCAACTACGCCAGCAGCCGCCTCGACGCCGGCGACGTGGCCGGCGCCGGCGTGCAACTGGCGCAGGCGCAGCTGATGGTCAGCACCTACGAGATGTCAGGCAGCAGCGCCGGTTTCATCGCCACGCTGCAGGCCCAGTGCGAACGCGCCACCGGCCGTTACGCCGCGGCACTGGATTGGTGCCGGCGTGCCGAGGACATCCTGGCCGAACGCAACCCCTCGCGCGTGCCGGTGGCGCGCCTGCACCTGGCGCAGGTCTGGCTGGACCTCGGCCAACACGCGCGCGCCGGCCAGGTGCTGGGTGGCGACGCGCTGGCCGCCGCGCGTCGCATGCCCGCACGTTACGCCGTGCGCTGGCTGGTGCTGTTGGCGCGTCTGCAGCGCCGGCTGCGCCAGGACAACGCGCCGCTGCTGGCCGAAGCGCTGGCGCTGGCGCCGGGCGACGGCTGGCCCGAGCTGCGCCTGCTGGTGCTCACCGAGCAGGCGCTCGCGCTGGACCCCGGCGACGCCGTGCCGCGGCTGCTGGCGGTGGCCGAGGAGGCCCGCCGCCTGCAGCTGCGCGGCGCCGAGCTGGGCGCCCTGCTGCACGCCACGGCGCTGGCCGCACAGGGCTTGGCGCGGGCAAAGGCCGCCGGCGGCGGCGCAGCGGCGGCCACCGCCGACACGCTCGTCACGGCCCCCCGCGCCGCCGGCCTGGCGCGGCAGGCCCTCGCACTCGCCGAAGGCACCGAAGCACTGCACGCCGACCGCGCGCTGCGCTGGCTGGCGCCGGCGCGC
>JAURZK010000115.1 GCA_030653505.1 Rubrivivax sp. | reverse complement strand
TTGCCGCATCCTGTTTGAGCGTAGCGAACGAAGTGAGCGCAGCGAGTTATGCGGCACGCCCTCGAGGCGAGCAGCGCAGGGCAGCCTGAGCGAAGCGAAGGCCGCCACAGTCGGCGACGCCGCCGGGTACCGCCTGCCGCGGCCCGCGCACATCCTCGAACGCGCGAAGCTGACACACGCGAACGACTGCAACGGGCCGAAAGCCGAAGTTCGTCCCATTTCAGCGTGTCCCCGAACCCATCACCTGCGTCGTCGCCCCGCTCTGCCCGGCGTTGCGCTGCAGGATGTTGCTGAACTCCTCGATGAAGGTTTCCAGCTGGATGGCGATGCGATCGATGTCGCGTGCGAAGCGGTTGTAGGCCACTACCGCCGGGATGGCGGCGAACAGGCCGATGGCCGTGGCCACCAGCGCCTCGGCGATGCCTGGCGCCACGGTGGCCAGCGTCACCTGCGTCATGTTCGACAGGCCGACGAAGGCGTGCATGATGCCCCACACGGTGCCGAAGAGGCCCACATAGGGCGACACCGAGCCGACGCTGGCCAGGAAGCTGAGGTTGCTCTCGATGACGTCGAGCTCACGCTGGAAACTCGCGCGCATGGCGCGACGTGCACCGTCGAGCTGCGCGCCGGGGTCCAGGCGCTTCTCGCGCAGTTTCAGGAACTCGCGCATGCCGCTGGCGAAGATGCGTTCCATCGGCGCCGTGTCGGCCTTGCCGGCCACCGCGGTGTTCAGCTCGGTGAGGCTGCGGCCCGACCAGAACTCGCGCTCGAAGTCGTCGTTGCTGTTGCGCACACGCTTCAGGCCGAACAGCTTGCCGAAGATCACCGTCCAGCTCGTCAGCGAGGTCAGCACCAGGCCGGCCATGACGAGCTGCACCACCAGGCTGGCCTGCAGGATGAGGGCGGTGATCGACAGGTCTTGGTTCATAAGGTGCGGGTGACTTCGTTCGGAATGCGGCGTGGTCTGAAGGTTCCCTCGTCGACGCAGCCGATGCGGATGTCGCCTTCGGCCAGCAGCGTGCTGCCGCGCCAGGCCTGTTGGGCCAGCGTCATCGACGCCTGGCCGAGATGGCGCAGCACCACGGTGACGTCCAGGCTGTCGTCCAGCCGCGCCGGTGCCAGGTAGCGCAGCTGCGTGTGCGTGACGACGAAGATCGCACCCGTGGCCTCGCGCAGCGCCTGCTGGCCCACGCCCAGGTGGCGCAGCCACTCGGTGCGTGCGCGTTCGAAGAACTTCAGGTAGTTGGCGTAGAAGACGACGCCACCGGCGTCGGTGTCCTCCCAGTACACACGCAGCGTATGGCGGTAGGGCGCGTCTGTTTTGGGGGCCATCGGTGCGGCGGGCGACATCGGCGGCAATTATGTCGCCCGGTGCGAGGTGTCCCGCCGCGGGCTTGTGCCCGGGTGTGTCGTGCCGCACCTGACCGCGCGGCGCCCGGTTTCAGGGCAGCGTCTTGCGGTACACCGGCCCCCACAGCGGGTGGCCCGCCTCGGAACGGCTGAGTGCAAAGGCCGCGTCGGCGGCGCGCGCGGCGCGGAAGGCCGCTTCGCATTCGGCCGGCCTAGCGCTGGTGCAGGTGATGAAGGCCAGCAGCTTGTGCGCACTGGCCTGGTCGCGCCCGCTGCGCAGGCCGGCCTGCAAGGCTTGGCGCAGGGCGGCCTCGGCCTGCGCATACTGGCCATCGTCGTAGGCGCGTATGCCTTCGACGAGCAGGCGTTCGGCGGGCCGTTCCATCAGTTCGGCCAGGCCGCCGGCGGGCGCGGGCGGTGGCGGCGTTGCGGCGCAGCCGACGAGCAAGGCGAGCGTCAGTGCGGCGACCGCCAACGGTGGAAATGGCGTGGGCTTCATGTTGTTCACTGTCCGAAGCGGTGGCGCACCACGGCCGGCCGGTCGGCGCTGACCCGCACGGTGACGGTGTGCGGCGGGAAGTCGGCGTTGCGCACGGTGATGCTGTGCGTGCCCTCGTTCAGCTGCAACTGGTTCAGCGGCGGCGCCGTGCCTGCGGGTCGGCCGTCGACTTCGACCTCGCCCCAGGGGCTGATGGCCAGCTGCAGCACGCCGGTGGGAAGTGGCGCGGCCGCGGTGGCGGGCGCGGCCGGTTTGGGACGCGCGGCCGCCGTGCGCGGCCGCACCGGTGTTGCAGCACTGCGCGCGGCGAGCGCGGGTGGCGAGGCGACGGCGGACGCCGGGGCAGTCGAGTCCACCGGATCGATCGTCGCCGCGGCGGCCTCTGCAGGCGCCTTCGAGGGCCCTTCGACCGCGGGCGCGGCCGCGATGGCCGGCGCCGGCATCGTCTGGGCCGTGGCCAGGGGCGACGCCGCGGGCGTGCGATCGCGCCACACCGCGGTCAGCCCTGCGCCCGCCCCCAGCACCACCAGCAGCGCCACCAGGCCGGCATGCGGCGCACGGCGGCGCGGGGTGCGCCGCGGCCGCGTGTGGCCAGGGTCGGGCGAAGGCAGCGGCTTCCGCGGCGGCACCACCTCATGGCCGGTGTGGCGGTCTATCCAGCGGCGCAACTCGTGCGCCATCTCGCCGGCGCTCTGGTAACGCCGCACCGGGTCGCGCGCCATGGCCTTGGTGGCGATGTTCGAGAGTGTGCGCGGCACGCCGCTCTTCACCTCGTGCGCCGGCGCCGGGTGGTTGGTGAGCACGGCGGTGGTGATCTGCTCGACGCTGTCGCCGGTGTAGGCCTTGCGGAAGGTCAGCAGCTCGTAGAAGACGACACCCAGGGCGTGCACGTCGGTGCGCGCGTCCACTGTGCCTCCCTGCAACTGCTCGGGCGCCAGGTAGTGTGGCGAACCGGCCACTGCACCGTCGAGCGCCGGCGGCGCCGCGCTGTGCGCCACGCGCGCGATGCCGAAGTCCAGCACCTTGGGCTTGTCGCGCCTGGTCAGGAAGATGTTGGCCGGCTTGATGTCGCAATGCACCACGCCCTGCGCATGCGCGTAGGCCAGCGCGTCGGCCACGCGCCGCACCAGCTGCGCCGCTTCGCCCGGCGTGGGCTGCCAGCCGCCGGTCAGGCGCTGGCGCAGGTCGCAGCCCTGCAGGCGTTCCATGGCGATGTAGACACCGCCCGCCGACAGCCCGGCGTCGTGGATGGTGACGATGTTCGGGTGCGACAGGCCGGCCGCGGCGCGCGCCTCGTTGAGGAAGAGGCCGTCGAGTGGGGCCCGTTCGTTCATGGGCACGTCGAGCTGCAGCGTCTTCACCGCCACCGAGCGAGAAAGCAGCGGGTCCCAGGCCTCGTGCACCTGGCCCAGGCCACCCTGTCCCAGCAGGCCCTTCAGCGCATAACGGCCGATGTGCGCGGTGGTCGGCTGCCGCTCGACATCGGCTTCCGGCCCGGGCAAGCTGTCGGCGTCGAGGTCGCTTGGCACATAGGGCGCGCCGGAGTCGGGCACCGAAGCTGCGGCGTCGGTGTTCGGCCCGCTGTCGGGGCCCTCGGCCTGCGGGCGTGTTTCGGCGTCGGCAGGCAGCGACTGCACGGTTGCTGCGAATTCGGACACCGCGCCGTCGCTCCTGGCGCGCCGCTGGAAGGGGTTGTAGGCCACGGTGGAGCAGCTTACGCGAAGCCGGGCCCCGCACAGCCCGGGAAATGGCCCGCTTTGCCTCGGCTTAACCCGTTGTCACGTGTCTTGCGTTCACCGCTGCCCTCGGGCGTGAAGTCGCCCGCGGGCGTTCGACTGGAGTACGAGGCCTTCCGGCCTCATGCATCCCGCCCCAGCAAACGCGCCAGCCTTTCGAAGGCGGTCTCCAGCTGCGTCATCGAGCTGGCGAACGACAGCCGCACGAAACGTTCGGCCTGCGCCGGGCCGAAGTCGCGGCCCGGGGTCAGCGCGACGTGGGCGCGGTCCATGAGGTCGAAGCAGAAGTCCCAACTGCTGGCGCTGTATCGGCTGCAGTCGAACCAGACGTAGAAAGCACCGTCGGGTTCGACCGGCACGGCCAGCCCGAGTGACTTCAGCGCCGGCACGATGAAGTCGCGCCGGCGGCGGAATTCGGCGCGGCGCCGCTCGTACTCGGCCAGCGAGTCGGGCTCGAAGCAGGCGATTGCGGCGTGCTGCGCCACGCTGCTGGCGCAGATGTAGAGGTTCTGCGCCAGCTTCTCGACGGGCGCCACCAGGTCGGGTGGCAGCACCATCCAGCCCAGGCGCCAGCCGGTCATGCCGAAGTACTTGCTGAAGCTGTTGACGCTGATGACGTCGTCACCCAGAGACAGGGCGCTGTGGCCGTAGGCCTCTTCGTAGCTGAGGCCGAGGTAGATCTCGTCGACGATGCTGACGCCGCCGCGCGCACGCACCGCCTGCACGATGGCGGTCATCTCGCCCGCGGCGATCGAGGTGCCCGTGGGGTTGCTGGGCGAAGCCAGCAGCACGCCGCGCGTGGCTTCGCCCCAGGCCGCGGACACCGAGGCGGCGTCGAGCTGGAAACGCGAGGCCGCCGTGGCCGGCAGCAGCCGCGGCGTGGCGCCGGCGGCGGTGACGAAGTGGCGGTTGCAGGGGTAGCTGGGGTCGGGCATCAGCACCTCGTCGCCAGGCTCGAACAGCGCCAGCGTGACGAGCTGCAGCGCCGCCGACGCGCCGGCCGTGACGACGATGCGCGCCGGGTCGACGTCCACGCCGAAACGTGTGCCGTACCAGAGCGCGATGCGCTCGCGCAGCGCCGGCAGCCCGGTGGCGTGCGTGTACTGCGTGCGCCCGGCAGCGATGGCCACCTGCGCAGCGCGCTGCACCGCGGGCGCGGCGGTGAAGTCGGGCTCGCCGATGTTGAGGTAGATCATCGACGTGCCGCCGCGCGCCGGGTCGCAGGCCGGGCTGCGCGCAATGGCATCGGCGGCCTTGGCGCACTCCATCACGTAGAACGGCTCGATGCGGTCGAGCCGGCTGGCGGTGCGGGTCAAGGCGCGGCCTTCAGCGGCGGGCCGGCCGCGCCTCGTTCGGGCGCAGGTCGGCTGCGCACTTGTCGAGCACGCCATTGACGTACTTGTGGCCGTCGGTGCCGCCGAAGCTCTTGGCCAGTTCCACTGCCTCGTTGATGGCGACGCGGTAGGGGATCTCCATGCAGTGCAGCAGCTCGTAGACGCCGATCATCAGCACCGCGTGCTCCACCGGGCTCAGCAAGGTGGTCTTGCGGTCGATGTGGCGTACCAGCACGGCGTCGAGCGCGGCGGCCTGTTCGATGCCGCCATGCAGCAGCGCGTCGAAGTGGGCGCGGTCGCACTTGTCGAAGCCGTCGAGTTCACGCACGTCGGCTTCGGCCGCAGCGCCATCGCCGCCGGCGATGAGCCAGCGGTACAGGCCCTGCATCGCAAATTCGCGCGAGCGGCGGCGCGCCGAACGGGGCGGCGCACGCTTCTTCGCGGGCGGGGTGTCCGCAGGCGCTGCCGCAGGACCGTCCGCAGGCGTTGCGGTGCCGGGGACCTGCGGGTCGCTCATGACAGGTCTTCCAGCAGATTCGCCATTTCCACCGCCACGCGGGCAGCGTCGCGGCCCTTGTCCTCGGCGCGGGCCCAGGCCTGGACCTCGTTCTCGACCGTGAGGATGGCGTTGGCGATGGGCAGGCCGGTGTCCAGCGCCACGCGCATGACGCCGGCGCCGCTTTGATCGGCCACCAGCTCGAAGTGGTAGGTCTCGCCGCGGATGATGCAGCCCAGGGCCACCAGCGCGTCGTACTCGCCGCTTTCGGCCATGGCCTTCAGCGCCAGCGGGATCTCCAGCGCCCCGGGCACGACGACATGCTTGATGTCGCTTTCCTCGACGTCGAGCCTGTCCAGTTCGGCCAGGCAGGCCTGGGCGAGCTTGGATGTCAGCGCATCGTTGAAGCGCGCGCGCACGATGCCGATGCGCAGGCCCTCGCCGATCAGTTCACCGGCATCGCCTTGGTCGGCTTCATTCATGGTGTGCTCTTCTTTCGGGCCGCACGCGGCCCATGCGAGGGGGTTCAGGCCTCGGCGGCCGTGAAACCGGTGATCTCGAGGCCGTAGCCCGTCATGCTGGGCATGCGGCGCGGGCTGCCCAGCAGGCGCATGCGCGTGACACCCAGTTGAAGCAGGATCTGCGCGCCGACGCCGTAGGTGCGCAGGTCCAACTGCGCACGCGGCGCGACGACGACGCGGCGCTCGGGCAACAGCTGCGGCATCAGCGCTGCGGCGTCGCTGGTGCAGTTCAGCAGCACGGCCACGCCGCATGGGCCCGCCTTCAGCGCCTGCAATGCGGCGGGCAGCGGCCAGGAGTGGCCGTTGCCGCGCGCGTCGAGCAGGTCGATGGCGGTGAAGGGTTCGTGCACGCGCACCGGCACCTCGTCTGCAGGCGCCCACTGCCCGTGCGTGAGCGCCAGGTGAAGGCCGCCGCTCTTGTCGTGGAAGGCGGTGCAGTGGAAGTCGCCCTGCGGCGTGTGCAGCGTGCGTGCGCCCAGGCGTTCGATCAGAGACTCGTTGCGGCTGCGGTGGCCGATGAGGTCGGCGATGGTGCCGATCTTCAGGCCGTGTTCCTGGGCGAAGAGCTGCAGGTCGGGCAGCCGGGCCATGGTGCCGTCGTCCTTCATCACCTCGCAGATTACGGCGGCGGGGGTGAGCCCCGCCATGCCGGCGAGGTCGCAGCCGGCTTCGGTGTGGCCGGCGCGCATGAGCACGCCGCCGTCCTGTGCCTGCAGCGGGAAGACGTGGCCGGGCTGCACGAGGTCGGAAGCCAGCGAGTCGCGCGCCACGGCCACTTGCACGGTGCGTGCGCGGTCGGCGGCCGAAATGCCGGTGGTGACGCCGGTGGCGGCCTCGATCGACACCGTGAACGCGGTGCCGTGCTTGGTGCCGTTGCGGCTGGCCATCGGGCGCAGCTGCAGGTGTTCGCTGCGTTCGCGCGTCAGCGTCAGGCAGATCAGGCCGCGCGCGAAGCGAGCCATGAAGTTGATGGCGTCGGGCGTGACATGCTCGGCCGCCAGCACCAGGTCGCCTTCGTTCTCGCGGTCTTCTTCATCGACCAGGATCACCATGCGGCCCGCGGCCAGCTCGGCGACGAGCTCGGGGATGGGGGAAATCGGCATGCCACGATTGTAGGCGGCGGGGCTGCCGTCAAGCGGCGGCTGGCCGCGACGGCACCGCAAGCAAAAGGGCGCCCGAAGGCGCCCCGTGGCGGCGGCTGCGATTCCGGCTCAGGCGCGACGCCGCCGCACCAGGCCCAGCCCGAAGAGGGCTGCACCTAGCAGGGCCAGCGTGCCGGGCTCAGGCACTGGGTTCGTCGGTGGGACCGGTGTCAGGGTGCCGCCGGTCGCGACGCGGTCCGTGTCGGCCATGAACAGCAACTCACCGCTGAATCCGGCGGAAGCGTTGGCCATGGTGAAGTCCACTCGCATGCCCAGGTACAGGTCTTCGTAGTCCAGTCCATCGACGAGCACTTTGTCGAAGTAGCTGACGCCGAACGAGGCAACGTTGGCATCTCCTGCTTCGACCGTGAATGGCCGTCCGTTGCCGGAACCCGGGGACGAATTCAGGGATGCCGGGGATTGGGGGTCGAGCACGGTGTCGAACACCGTCAGACCGCCCAGACCGTAGAGCGTGAAGCTCTGCAGCAGTCGCCCGCCGACTGTCAGAACGAAGGGTGTGTCAAATGTGTCGGTGCCCGCCTGCAGCGACCAGCCTGGACCGTTCGGCAGGCTGCCCCCCGACGCGCCAATAGCGCCAGTTCCCCAGGTCGCGGTCTCGCATGGGGTGACACCGGCAAAGCACATCGTGACGCTCATCCCCGCCATGTCGGGACTGCTGACGGTCGCTGCCGAGATGCCGCTCGCGTTGTGCAGCACGCCGTTGCTGAAGCCGATGTTCACCGTCGACGCCTGAACGCCGCCCACGCAGGCCAGGCTGGCAGCCAGCGCCAGAAGTGTCGTCTTGATCTTGTTCATGTCGTTCCTAGAAGTTTGCGGTGATCGGCCGAGCGGTCGGTCTCCGGGTCTGAGTCCATCCACGCAAGCCATATGCCAACCTAGGGGGTGGTCCACAAAAGACCTATGAATCAAGGGCTTGCGCTGCAACGGTGGGTGCGTCGCGGTTGCGGTGCATGAGCCTGTAAAGAATGGCGACACCTTGGGCGGGGTGAGGGGGCGTGTCGCATGCCCGGTGCGGCCGCGGAACGGCGTGTCACGCGGCTGCCGGCATCCAGGCCGAAGGCGCAGAGGCCGCCGCGCGCAGCCGCAGGCGCAGATCCGCGCCGACGCGGCTGCACTCCGTCCACTGCAGGCGGTACGCCGCGGCCAGGGATCGTGGCGACGTCAGCGCAGCGATGCCCGAGCCGTCGCCCAGCAGGGTCGGCGCGAGGTAGAGCAGCAGTTCGTCGCACAGGCCGGCGTCGACGAAGGCGCCGCTGAGACGCGCACCCGCTTCGACATGCAGTTCGTTGATCTGGCGCTCATTCAGGTCGCGCAGCACCGCGGCCAGGTCGAGGCCTCCACCGGGCCCGGCGTCCACGCCGACCAGTGTGCCTGCGCCCGTCAGCGCGTCGGGCCGGGCGCTCGCCCGGGCCTGCTCGGCGTACACGAGCAGGCGGTCGTCGTGGCGGATGCGCGCCTCCATCGGCAGTCGCAGCTGGCTGTCCAGCACACAGCGCAGCGGCTGTCGCTGGGTCGGCACGAGACGCACGTCCATGCGCGGGTCGTCGGCCAGCACGGTGCCGATGCCGGTCAGCACGGCACCGGCACGCCGGCGCCAGGCGTGGCCGTCGGCGCGCGCTTCGCTGCCGGTGATCCACTGGCTCTGGCCGTCGGGCAGGGCCGTGCGGCCGTCCAGCGAGCTGGCCGACTTGACCCGCACCCACGGGCGACCGCGCACGACGCGCGAAAAGAAGCCGATGTTCAGTTCCCATGCGGCCGCGCGCAGACCGTCGTCGCCCAGGTCCACGGCGATGCCGGCGGCCGCCAGCCTGGCGATGCCCTGACCGGCCACGGCCGGGTAGGGGTCGGTGGTGGCAATCACCACGCGGCCGACACCGGCTTCCACCAGGGCATCGCAGCAGGGGGGCGTGCGGCCGTGATGGGCGCAAGGCTCCAGGCTGACCCAGACGGTGGCGCCACGGAGGTCGTGGCCCTGTTGCCGCGCCTCGCGCAGCGCCATCACCTCGGCATGCGGCCCGCCGGCTTCCTGCGTCCAGCCCTGGCCCAGCACCGTGCCGTCGTCGCGGCCGATCACGCAGCCGACACGCGGGTTGGGGTCCGAAAGGCCGATGGCCTGCTCGGCCAGCAGCAGCGCCTGGTGCAGGCGCTGGCGGTCCAGGGGCGCGATCGGCATCGGCGCGCTGGCCTCAGCTCGCCGGCTGGTGGTGCCAGGTGTTGGTGTTGATCTGGGCTGCAGGCCCGTCGCCGGGACAGCTGTCGGCGGCCTTGCGGATCAGGAAGTTCTGGTTGAACAGTGCTTCGCGCACTCCAGCGTGTTCGAGCGGGAAGTCGTCGTTGCGCATCAGGCGGCTGGGAGTGGGAGGAACCGTCTGTGGTGACGGCGCAGGGCAATGGGCCGTCGAGCCTGGAAACCCCCAGATGGTCGTGTCTTCCACGCTCCTGCCTGGTAGGGGTACCAATGGGTGGCAGCCTCGCACGGGCGTGTAGCGGCAGACGCGATACCGACCTGCTGTAACGTCAATGACGCTCTCCGCCAGCTCCTGCGGTCCGGTCGGTTCGCTAGTGAAGCCTGTGACCTGAATGTTTCCGCGCCAAGTGAGGTCGGCATCCACGGGTACGGCACAGTCGTAGGTGCGCGCACTGCCGGCGGGGTTGGTCTGTGTATAGCAGGTGGCCGACAGCGCCGCTGGAGAGATCAGCGCCACCTGCACCCCTATGCGCGCTAGCAGACCGGCCTCGCTGATGTCAGGGCCTTGCGGCGTTTCGCCCGCATCGAAGGACCCCAGCGGGTCCGGCAGCGGCCCGGTTGCGAAGCGGACCACGCCGCCCAAGTAGCGGCGGTTCGTGTCGACGCACGCTACGTTGCAGATGGTGCTGATGATTCCCGTGAGGTTGTTGAAGATCCAGCTGACGCCCTCGGGCGCGCCTGGCGGGCTGAAGCTGCTGGTGGTGGTGTTCGGCACCGGCACCGCACCGGGCGGGATGCCACGGTGCCGCCCGCCCGGTGTGCTGACCGGGCCGACCTGGGCCGGCAGCAACAGCGACCCGGCCAGGGCGGGCGGGCTGCCGTGGATGGCCGAGACCAGGCTGACCTGCTGTTGCTGCCCCGTGCGATCGGCCCAGCTGACGGTGACGCGCAGCGCCTTCATCCGCGGCCCGTTCGGATCGATGCTCTCGTCGCGGACGGCGCGGTTGATGGCGAAGGTGGCATTGGCGGCCACCACGTCTGGTGGAGCGGCCTCCGTGATGTCGTTCGTGTAGCCCGCGAAGTCGCCGAAGGCGCGGTCCTGCTCGATCTGCTCCTGCGCGATGCGCACCGCTTCGCTGCGCTGCTTGGACAGGTCGGAGTTGAAGCGCAAGGTCGTCTGGGCGCCGAGCACGGCGAGCGTGCCCACGCCCATCACCGCCATGGCCACCAGGGCTTCGATCAGCGAGACGCCGGCGGATGATTGCAATCGACGGGCCATCAGTAGTCGCTCCAGCCACCCGGCACCCGGACGAAGGAGCCGTGGCGCCAGCGCAGCAGGTTCAGGACGTTTGCGTTACGGGTCACGTCGACGGGCCCGCTCAGGGTGAGATCGTTCTCGGCCACCACGGCACCGAAAACCTTCAGGTTGTTGGCCGTGAAGGACCAGCTGTCCTTGCGGCCGTAGATCAGCCCGTGCACCTGGATGTCGTTCGCCGCCAGATTGCCTTCGACCACCAGCATCACCGGTTCGGCGGCCGACCCCAGCGCTGCGCCGCCGTCGAGGTCGACGTCGCCCTGGGCCCAGAGGATGCGGCCCGGGTTGCGGGCGGCCACGGCGCGCAGGCGTGCCGCATTGCACGGGCTGGCGACATTGCAGGGCAGTGGCAGGCTGGCGGGCTGGTCGCGGTAGACGGTGGCCTGGATGCCGAACAGGCTGCCGAAGAACCAGTCGCCTGCCGGCATGATCGCGGTGGATAGCGCGGCGTCGGGGGCGAGGATCTGGGTCGAAGCCGAGGCGATCTCACCGGCGGCACCGCCCAGCACCAATGCGCCATCACCGCTGAGTGCCCCGCCAGCGTGGATGGCCAGGTTGCGGCCGCTGCCTTGCTGCGGGTTGCTGACCCGCACGACGCTGTCGCTCAGGTCGACCGTGCCGCGCGCGACGAGCGCAGCCACAGGCGGCGAGGGCAGGGCGCTGCGCAGGGCCAGCAGCACGGCGGTTTTGGCGCGGCCTTCGCCGGCGGTGGCGTTGACGGCGCCCGTGCCCAGGCAGGCGTCGTCCAGCCGGGTGCAGGCTTGCACCTCGACCCAGACGGTGCCGGGCCGGTTGACCGGCCGCTGCACGAAGCGCAGGCGGAACGCCGGGGCGACCCCACCGGCCGGCGCCCCGGCAATCGTAGGCGCCCCCGTCGCCGGGCAACTGCACAGCCACTGCGTGCCGTTGTGCACGCAGGTGGGCAGCGACACCGAGCCGGCCGCCATGTTGGCGCGCGGCTGCACCAGGCCTGTGGTGGCGTCGATCTCGAGGTAGCGCTCGCGGAAACTCGTCGCCGCGGCATCGTCAACGGGCTCGCAAGTGTCATCGATGCGGCCCAGGTTCAACATCGATGCCGCCCATTCGACGCCTGCGTCCGCCGTCTCGAAGGCCAGGGTGGAGCGTGCCTGGTTGGCCGAAGTCCGCTGTTCGAAGATGAGATTGCGGTTGGCGTAGGCGGCCACCAGCGAGACGATGAAGAACAGCATGGACACCACGACCAGCGTGGCCAGCCCGCGCTGACGGCGTGCACCGCCCCGGCAGCGGGGCCCGTGGAGAGACGGGTGGGGCGCGTTCATGCCGGGCATGCCTGAACGGCGGACAGACCGGCGCCGAACTCGTAGGCGTCGTTGCGCAGACGAACCTCGCTGCGCAGCGAGCGCTGGATGCGGGCGTCGGTGCGCGCCTGCGCCGTGATCAGGATCTCATAGGCACGCACCTTCAGCTTCGGCCAGCAGCTGGTGTCCGCGTTGGTGAGCAGTGGATCGCAGGCCTTGGGGCAGGGGATCACCTGGTCGGGGATGGGCGGCTCGCGCGGCTGCACCGTGAAGCCGGTGACCTTCATGGTGTTGCCGTCGGTGAGGTCTTGCCAGCCGGCGCCGATGTAGGACTGGATGACGAAGCGAGCCGCGTCGTACTTGAAGCCCAGCGGCTGCAGGCCGATGCCGCGCTCGTAGTCGAAGCCCACCTCGGTGTTGCCGGCGGCCAGCGTGATGGCGCCGAAGGGGTTGGCCGAGGCCGGGCTGGTCTCGCTCCACACGCCTTCTGCCGCCAGCCGCCTGCCGCCGGCGCGCCGCAGTTCGCGGGCAATCACGTCGGCCGTCGCACGCAGGTCCTGTTGCACCTGCACTTCAAGCAACAGGCGGCGGTTGTCGCTGAGCTGCGAGGTCACCACCAGGCTGGCCGCTGCCACCACGAACAGGCCGATGGTGATGCCCACCATCAGCTCGACCAGCGACATGCCGAGCTGCCGTCGGGCCGACGACGAGCGGTGGGCGCGGGTGAAAAAAGTGTTCATGTTCAGCACGCGGGGTCGGGCAGGGTCGAGCCCGGGAGGCGGCAGATGCGCGGGCGGCCGCTGAGGCCGACGACGGCGGACAGGCTGCGTGCGGGGTCGATCGCCGAGGTGACCATGAAAGGCTGGCCTGTTCCCAAGCCCAGCTCGTTGGCTTTCAGCATCATCCCCCCCGTCTTCGGATCGAAGGCCACCGCTTGCGTGACCTGACCTGGCGCCAATGTCACGCCGCCGTCCAGTGGCACCTGCACCGTCCGCAATTCGCGGGTGTCCGCTAAAGTGCAACGGCTGCCGGCAGGCTCGCGGCAGTCGCAGGCCGAGCTGGCGCCGCTGTTGAGGTAGTCGCGGGAAAAATGGTGGAAGATGATGTAGCAGGTGTGCGGTACACCGAAGAGTTGCGGCTGCACCCGGACGTTTACCACCGCCCCGCTGCTCACCGCCTCCGAGCGCGCATACTGCAGATCCGTGACCAGCTGCGCATGGATGCTCTTCAGCCGCTGCACCAGGATCAGGTCGCGGAAGCTGGGCGCTGCCAGCACCACCAGCACCGCCACCACCGCCACGACGATCATCAGTTCCACCAGGGTCAGGCCCCTTGCGCGCCAGGTGCGGCTCTGCCACTGCCTCATCGCACCCAGCAGCGGTTGCCGCTGCCCTCGGTGAATTCGCCGCCGACGGGGGCCGCAAGGTGGAGGATGTTGCCGCCTACGACCTGAACGCGCAGCTGCGCACAGTTGCCATCGAGGGCCTGGCTCTTGCCCGCGGCGGCCGAAGCGGTGGCGGTGTAGCCCGCCCCGGAATTGCCGCTGATGACAATGTCGTAATAGCCGCCGGCGCTGACGTTCAGAAGGCCCAGGCCAGGCGGGTCGGCGTTCACACCCAGGGTGAGCTGGGCATTGCTGGCATACGACGGGTTGTTGGCTCGCCACCGCTCCTGTGCCTGCTGCACCGCCGTCAACCCGGCAAAGGCGTCCGCGCGCCGCCCCTTGCGTATCGAGTCCTGGAAGGCAGGAAAGGCAATGCTGGCAAGCACGGCCACGATGGCCACGGCGATCATCATTTCGATGAGCGTGAAACCTTGCGCCATGCGTGGGCGGGTCAGGGGAATCGCAGGTGGCGCTTTCACGGGCCGATTCTCCGGTGACGTGTTACCGGAGGTGAACACCGTTTGTCGGGCACTGGCAACCGCCGGTCATGGAACCCCCCGTCTGCAGGTGCTGGCTCAGCACGCCGGATAGCCCGGCACTGCCGCCGTCGGCGAGCACGCGCGCACGCGCCCCATGATGTTGGTGACGACATGCACAGCTCGCCCGCGCCCAGTGATCCTGACGGTGCTGGTGGGCGTCACCGTGCCACGGACGTGCTCGAAGGCCATCGAGGCGGCGTTGCTCGTCAGGGTGACGGGCAGATCGCTGGGGTAACCCGTGCTGCGCAGGACCTCTGCGCCCGGGCTGCAACTCGCCGCGCCGCTGGCATCGCAGGTGCAAGCCCCCGGGCCGCCACTGTGCACCACGTAACAGCTGCCGTCGCCGTCGCTGCGGAAGCCGACGCGCAGGGTGCGGTTTTGCAGCACGGCCAGGCTGCGGGCCATCTGCAGGTCGGTTTCGAGCTGAGCTGCGGCGCCGTCGAGGTGGCGGCGTTCACGCGCCTCATGAAACCCTGGCACTGCGGCGCCCAGTGCAATTGCGGTGACTGACAGGGAGATGAGGGCCTCGACGAGGGTCCATCCGCGTTGTGCTGTCTGCATGGCTGCTCCGGTGTGGGCTGGGTGTGTCCACACTGTAGAAACCACGCCGCGCCACCGCCTCCCCTTCAGGCGTGCTCGGGGCACGGCTCTGAGGTGGGCCCCCAGGCCATCCCCCGGGTGGGGGCCCCGGGGCCTCAAATGTCCCGGATCAACTGCCTGAACGCATCCACGTCCTCGAACTCCCGGTACACCGACGCAAAGCGCACGTAGGCCACCTTGTCGATGCGCTTGAGTTCGCGCATCACGAGTTCACCCAGTCGCGTGCTGGGCACCTCGCGCGCGGCCGTGGCCAGCAGCTTGTCCTGGATGCGTTCCAGCGCAGCATCCACCTGCTCCACGCTCACTGGCCGCTTGCGCAGCGCCAGCATCATGCTGGCGCGGACCTTGGCGGGGTCGAACTCGACGCGCGAGCCATCCTTCTTCACCACCGCGGGCATCGCGATCTCGCTGCGCTCGTAGGTGGTGAAACGCTTCTCGCAGTGCAGGCACTTGCGCCGCCGCCGGATGACGTCGCCTTCGTCCGATTCGCGGGTCTCGACGACCTGCGTTTCTTCGTGGGAACAGAAGGGGCAGCGCATCGGGGGGCGTCAGCGCAGCAGCTGCTTCAGCGGTAGACCGGGAAGTCGCGTGTCAGCACCGCCACCTTGGCGCGCACCGCGGCCAGGTTGTTTTCGTCGTGCGGGTTGTCCAGCACGTCGGCGATCAGGTGCGCGGTCCGGCGCGCCTCTTCTTCCTTGAAACCGCGTGTCGTCATCGCCGGCGTGCCCAGGCGGATGCCGCTCGTCACCATCGCCTTCTGCGGGTCGTTCGGGATGCCGTTCTTGTTGCAGGTCATGTGCGCCGAGCCCAGGATGGTCTCGGCTTCCTTGCCCGTCAGGCCCTTGGGGCGCAGGTCGACCAGCATCACGTGGCTCTCGGTGCGGCCGCTGACGATGCGCAGGCCGCGCTCGATCAGCGTCTCGGCCAGCACCCGGGCGTTGGCCACCACCTGCGCCTGGTAGGCCTTGAACTCGGGCGTCAACGCTTCCTTGAAGGCCACCGCCTTGCCGGCGATGACGTGCATCAGCGGCCCGCCCTGGATGCCGGGGAAGATGGCGCTGTTGATGGCCTTTTCGTGTTCAGCTTTCATCAGGATGATGCCGCCCCGCGGGCCGCGCAGGCTCTTGTGGGTGGTGGAGGTCACCACGTCGGCAAAAGGCACCGGGTTGGGGTAGACGCCTGCGGCGATCAGGCCGGCGTAGTGGGCCATGT
>JAURZK010000103.1 GCA_030653505.1 Rubrivivax sp. | reverse complement strand
TCGCGTTCATCGTGTGGTGGCTCTTGTGGCAGTGGAAGGCCCAGTCGCCTTCTTCGTCGGCCAGGAAGTCCATCTGCCGCATCTGCCCCACCGCGATGTCGGCCGTCACCTCGTACTGGCGCGTGCTCTTGGGCGTCGGCCCGCCGTCCGTGCCGGTGATCAGAAACTCGTGCCCGTGCAAGTGGATCGGGTGGTTGGTCATCGTCAGGTTGCCGACGCGGATGCGCACCTTGTCCATGTGCCTCACCACCAGCGGGTCGATGCCCGGGAAGATGCGGCTGTTCCAGCTCCACAGGTTGAAGTCCAGCATCGTCATGATCTTCGGCGTGGCTGCGCCGGGGTCGATGTCGTAGGCGTTGAGCAGGAAGCAGAAGTCGCGGTCGACCTCGTCGATCAGCGGGTGTTTCGCCTTCGGATGCGTGATCCAGAAACCCATCATCCCCATCGCCATCTGCACCATCTCGTCGGCATGCGGGTGGTACATGAAGGTGCCGGGGCGGCGTGCCACGAACTCGTAGACGTAGGTCTTGCCTGGCGGAATGCCGGGCTGGTTCAGACCCGTCACACCGTCCATGCCATTGGGCAGCCGCTGGCCGTGCCAGTGAATGCTGGTCAGCTCGCCGAGCCTGTTGGTAACGAACAGGCGCACCCGATCGCCTTCCACCACCTCAATGGTCGGCCCAGGGCTTTGGCCGTTGTAGCCCCACAGGTGGGCCTTGAAGCCGGGCGCCATCTCGCGCACCACGGGTTCGGCGACGAGGTGGAATTCCTTGACGCCCTGGTTCATTCGCCAGGGCAGCGTCCAGCCATTGAGCGTGACGACCGGGTTGTAGGGGCGTCCCGTATTGGGCACCAGCGGCGGCATGGTGTCGGGCTTGGTCTGAATGACCGGCTCCGGCAGGGCGGCCATCGCCACTTTGCTTACCGTGGCGGCAGAGACTGCGGCGGTGACGGCGCCCGCACCGCCGATGAAGTTGCGTCTTGAAACCATGTCGTGTTCCTTGAGGTTCAGTGGGCGGCGCCGCCGGGCTCGGCGGTGGTCGCCGGGCCGCCGGGCATAGCCAGACTGGGCTTGCCGACGAGGGCCATGTCGAGGTCGGCCTGGGCGAGCCAGAAGTCGCGCAGTGACTCGATGGCGTTGTTGACGCTGACGATCTGTGCGCGCGCATCGGCCAGCAACTCGAACACACCGATCAGCATGCCGTTGTAGCGCAGCACGTTCTCCTCGGCGATGCGCTGGCGCAGTGGCACGATCTCGTCACGGTGGTGGCGTGCGATGTCAAATGCCGAGCGGTAGCCGGCGTAGGCCTCCCGCACTTCGGATCGTGCATTGACGGCGGTCTCGGCAGCGCGGTGCACGGTCTGCATGTAGATCGCCTCGGCCCGCGCCACGCGGGCGCCGCCCCAGTCGAAGAGCGGTAGTTCGATGCCGATCTCCCAGCCACGCTGGGTCGGCGCTTCGTTCGAGCTGTTGCGCAACACGCCGAGCTCCAGCACGTTGATGAAGCGTGTGGTTCTGGTCAGACCCAGGTTGCGTGCGGTTTGCTCGGCGGCCAGCCTGGCGCCCTGCACGTCGAGCCGCTGTGCCAGGGCGACGCGCTCGATGTCCGGCTGCGCCGTAACGTCCTTGGGCAAGTCGGGCAGGCGCTCGGGCAGCGTGAACTGCGTCTGTGTTCCCCATGCGCCGAGCAACCTCGTCAGGCGCTCGCGCGTGGCTCGCTGGGCCTGTTCGGCACGGGCCAGGTTCAGCGATGCATCCGCGTAGAACACCTGCTCGCGGGCGCGCTGCAGCTTGTTGAAGTTGCCCACCTGCGCCATGCGCCGCGCCAGTTCCGAACTGGCCTCTGCGGCCAGTTGAACTTGCCGCATGTAACGCACAGACTCCTCGGCAGCGAGCGCGTAGTAGTAGGCCTTGCGTGTGTCGGCCGCGAGGGCCAGCACGCTCATCGCCACCATGGCCCTGGTCTGCTCGAAGCGCCGAGCTTCCATCTGCCCGATGTAGGGTAAGGCGATCAGGCGCGCGAGGTTGAAGTGCAGGCCACGCTCGATCTCCCGCTCGTCCCCCCGGCTGTTGCGTCCGAAGCTGAACCCGGGGTTGGGCACGCGACCGGCCTGCACGACCTCGGCCTCGGTGATGCCCAGTTCCTGAAAAGTGGCTTGAAGACCGCGGTTGTTGAGCAGCGCCAGTTGCACGGCGTCGTCCACTGTCAGTGGCTTGGACAGGAGTTCGCCGACGCGCTTGTCTATGCTGTCGAGGTCGGCCTCGCTGCGCGCCCAGCGCAGCTCCTTGCCGAGTCGCTCCTTGGCTGTTTGCTCGACGGGGCCGAAGCCACCGTCGGGGCTGAAACTGGCGCATCCGCCCAGTACGGCGGCACCTGCCAACAGTGTGGCCAGGCGCAATTTGTGGCCCCGTCGCGGAGCGGCACCAGTAATGCGGATGTCGGGAGGCATGGCGAGTGTCCTCATGGCTGTCTGTGGCCGCCGTGTCCGGCAGGCATGGGTTTCTGTGTCGAGTCGCCGGGCATGCCGCCAGGCTGCCGCGCCGCGGGCGGAGCAGACGCTGGCGGATCGGCCTGCTGGGCCTCACGCGCATAGACCCGCCAGCCACCGATGCGAGCGACGGCGTCATTGGCGTCGCGCCACGACACGGCCTTCTCGTCGCTCGGCCGGCGGTACTTCGTCATGGCGGACTCATAGTGAAGCACAGGCACACTGGCCTGGGGATCAAGAGGATCCTGGCGGCGGACGGTAGGACTGGGCTGGGCCAGCGCCTGCGCGGTCAGGAAGACCGAGCAGAACAGGCTCGGCAGTGCGCGCGGCATGCGCCGGCGCGAAGGGGCATGAACCATGGAAACCTCGCGTGAGAGTCTGGATGCATCGGCGCTGCTGGGCAGCGGCGGCGAGACTGAGCCTGGCGAACCGGCGCGCGACTACACGCGCGGCGCAATCCGCCAGCTACTCGAGGAGGATTCGAGGGGGACGGTCCGGACCCTCGGCCGCGAACGGGTCAACGGCGGCCACGACCGTAGAGAAGGCTGTCGATGCGGCATTGGCAGCCACGATGGTTGGCACGGCGCTCATCAGAGCGCCGGTCGAGCAACAAGCGCCGCAGACACTGCATTTGTGCTGGTCGGCCGAACTGACCTTGGCCTTCGCAGAAACGCCAGGCTCGCCAGCAACTGGCGTGTTTGCGTCGGCGCGCGGATGCTCATGGGCCGCTGCGGCTTCAAGGCCACCGTGCACATGGCTGGCTGTGGCTGCAAGGTCCGCCGCAGCCGCGGCGACGCCGCCATGGTGCTTCGGCCCACAGAACGCCATGGTCGAAGCCGCAACACCCTGAGCGGGAATCGCGAGCACCAGCAACCAGAGCAACAGCGTTCGGATCAACAAGGGCATCTTTTTACTCTACCGTACAACCTGGCCCAAGGTGAGACCAGGCTTTCCCGGTCGGCGCGCGGCGGCTCACGTGCCCACTTTAGGGCCCGGTAGCCGACCAGCCTGAGACCAACCAGATGACAAAGTGTCATCCGCCGGTCTCGCCGCGAGATCTTCGCCGCGTCGAGGGTGACCGGAAAGGCTGAAGCCAATCACTGTCCTGCCTTGCGCATCGCAGCCATTGGCCACCCACCGGGCATGTGCGCGATCGCCGAGGCCATGCCAGCCCGGCCCCGTGGGGCTTTGGAGTGCCACAACCTCTCTGGCTACTTCGCGGCTTCGATCGCGGTGACAACCATCACGCCGTTCGCATTCTCGGCGGTGAACATCACCTTGTCGCCAGCCCTGACCTTGTCCAGAAGCGTCGCATCCTTGACTTGGAAGACCATGGTCATGCCGGGCATGTCCAGGTTCTTGATGTCACCGTGCTTGAGGGTGATCTTCTTGGCTTCCTTGTCGATCCTGCGCACTTCGCCTTCGGTCATCAAGGCGGGCACACCGTCCATCTTCATGCCGGGCATATTCATGCCACTCATCTTGCTGTGATCCATCGCCTGAGCGTGCGCGCTGATCGCGAACGGCGCCGAGGCGGCTAAGGCTAAGGCGACAAGGAGGGGCTTGAAGGTCTTCATTTGGATAGCTCCGTAGGGATGTGAGATAGAACTGCTGAGGGCGCCGACAAGTGCCGCGCGCCACTGCCATGCCGTGACGACCGCCACTCAGTGCTTGTGGCTGCCTTGGCCGTCAGACTTGGAGGCGCCGGCTGCCTGCGCGACCTTCACGAGGCCCTTCATGCCGGCGTCGTAGTGGCCAGGCTGCAGGCAGGCAAAGTGCACAACGCCGGCCTTGGTGAAGCGCCACACGACTTCCCCGGTCGCGCCAGGCGCCACGCTGACCATGTTGTCATCGGCATGCTCCATGTTCGGCATCTTCAACATCATCGCGTAGTGCGCCCTCAACTCCTCAGGCGTACCCAGCACCAGTTCGTGCTTGACCGCACCGGAGTTCTTCACGACGAAGCGCACCGTCTCGCCCTCTCGCACCGAGATCTCGCCTGGCGTAAAGCGCATGTTGTCGGCCATGTCGACCTCGACGGTGTGAGTGGCCTGCGCGGCCTTGCCGGGTACGCCAACGGGGTTGCTGCCGTGGCGGGGGCCGGCCATCACTGCGGACGCGGCTAGCACGAGTACCGACACGACGCCGGCCTTGCCAAATGTGTTCATCGGTGTTTCTCCATGGGGCGGTGTGGGTGGGCCTGGGGCGCCGGGATTCAGCTCCCATGCCCGTCGCTGAGCAAGCGGTTCAACCGAGCCACCTCGTTGCCGACTGCCGGGACCTTGCGTCCGTCGGCCAGTTCGAGAATCTCACCTTGCACCAGATAGGCGGCCCGGCCGTAGCGATCTTCCTTGGCCATCTTGCCGTCCTTGAAGACGTACAGGGTCGAACCGTCCTTCAGTGCCAGCACCTGCTGCGTGGCCTGCGGCAGGGCGTCGCGCGCGAAGACCGGCACGGAGACCCCGGCGGCCGCGAATGCGATGACGAGGGTAAAGAGGGTTGCTTTCATGATGGAACCTTTCATGTTGCAGTGAGGGATTCGCTCCCTCAACGTCATGCCACTTGGCATGCCGTGCACTCTAGGGAGCCACAACAGACGAACGGCCGACGAGCACATTACATCTTCGTAAGCTTGTCTCGCGCCTCCTCCGAGCAAGGCTCGGTGGAGCAGTTCTTCCCGTAAGGGCGCCTCGCCTCGGCTGCGGCCCAGGTGGCCAGCGGCCACGCCGCAGAACTGCCAGTTTCTTCAAGCCTGTATGCGCACTTCCGAGGCAGGCTGCGACCGTCTTCAATGCATGAGATGAGCAAACAATGCTGCCCTCTTGGTCCGACGCGTGGCTCCTGGGCGTGGGCGCAGCCCTCTTGCAGTTGGCAGCGGGCGAGTTCGCCGCGGCGGTGCATGGGACGCACACCTCCCCGGCTTGAGCGCTCGGCATGTGGCTGATCGATGCGGTGTCAACGCCCCTGATTGACGTCGCCGTTGCATTGGTTCCGCGACGCGGCGACAAGCCTGCGATCGCCGTGACGCCGGTCTTGCTCGGCCTTGGCGTTCCGGCGATGGCTGCAACCGCAGGCGCGGCCGCACTCGTGGCGGCGTTGCTGCTGACTGGCTCCGGTCCTGTCCGATGATTTCAGGCGTGAAGCGCCGAGGTGGTCGTTTCAGCGAGTCGTACGCTGCAGCGCGCGTGCATCGACAGGAGATTACCGTCACGTAATGCTGCTGACGGCCTACTGTAATCCGCGGATGGGCACACTCGATGTGATGCGTTGAAAACACTTCACGCTTCACTTTTGACAAACCAACCAACCCGGAGAAAATCAATGCTCAAGAAGATCGTAACTGTGGCCTCGATGCTCGCAGTCGCAGGCGCCGCTTTCGCAGTCGACATGGGCAATGTCGCCCAGAAGTTCGACCTCAAGGATGGTTCCACCGTGTACGTGTTCAAGGATGGCAAGATGGCCATGGAGGATCGGCTCGGCCGGACCGTGGGCATGAAAGCAGGACACGTCATGGAGACCAAAGACGGCCAGAAGATCATGATGGTCGGCAACGAGCTCGCCCGCCTCGACATGATCAAGGCCGAAAAGCGCGGCAACTGACATCCGCGACCTCGCGGGCAGGCAACTGCTTGCCCGCCGAGCTATCGCTCGAGACTCAACGCAGCTCAGCGCACTGCCAGAGGTGCTTCGGCGCCATGAGTGCGTATTTCGCCAGACTCGCATGCACAGCGGCGACCTGGCGCTCGACGGCGTTGCGCATCCACAGCTTCGGCGACTCACCGAAGCCAGGCAGGTCGAGCAGGACGGTGCGATGCCCCGGCACTGCGAACGGCACCGGCCCGCAGGTCTGGTAGCGATGGGTTCCATCCAGTCCGTGCAGCAGGACTGCACGATGCGGACCGTGCCTCTCGTCGAAGCGCTTCAGCGGCAGTGTCGCGGCTCCCATGCTCTTGGCGTCCGGGCGCATCGACGGCGACGGTTGTCAGCTCTGGCGCTGAAGCAGAACATCGACCCGCACCCGGCTCGACGACTTGTTGCTCCACATCCAGCAATAGTCCTCGCGCACGGCGACCCGCAAGGTGTCCTGCCCGGAACTCACCTGAGCTTGTCTGGCCGGGAACTCGGCCTCCTTGCCCACGTGATAGTGAATGTTGAAGTCGACGGGTGCGGACGCGGCGAACTCCCAGCGAATGGAGTCCTCCGGCACGAGCTCGCCGCACAGTTCAACGAATTTGCCCGGCTCGACGCCTGCGACGTGCGCGAACGCGCCGTCGCGACTCCATGCGATCTCGACGATATGACTGGCCGCGAATACCTGCTGGGCCAGCATCAGCGCCACACCGATCAGCGCCATATTGGTCTTCTGCATGAAAGTCGATCCTTCCAGGGTCAATGTTCAACCTCGCGCGGCAGCGATGCCTTGATGCGCGACATGCTTCGAAAGCGGCCCTATCGTCGCTTTCGGCCCTTCGAATTCCGAGGCTTCGGTCGCTGCGGCCGGCTTCCGTCGGCACCGCTGCGCCGGTTCTTCCAGGCAAGAAACAGTGCCAGTCCGATGACGACGACAGCGCTCGCCAAGCCGCCGACCAGCATGAGCCCCAGTTCGCCGTGCGAGAGATTCGAGAGGTTTCTGAACTCGTGCGGCATCGGCTCAGCGCCGCTGCGACGAGCTGCGGTTCATCGCGTCGTGCTTGGCCCGAATGCTGACGGGCCACTGGGCCTTGATCCATGAGAGCGCGGCCACGATCTCGGCATCGGTCAACACGCCTTCGTACGCAGGCATCGAAGACTCGTAAGACGCGAGGTTGGCGGCCTTGGCGACGCCGAACTTCGTGATGCGCAAGAGGGTCTTGTCGGGGTGGTGCCACGTACGTCCAGATGCATCGTGCGGCGGTGCCGGCAGTCGGCCTTGCGCATCTCTCTGTCGCCAGTTGGATTGGCCCTCGAGCTTTGCTCCGTGGCAGGCGGCGCAGTGCGCTCCGTAGACCTGCCGACCCAGCGCGGTCACGTCGACATCGTCAGGTTTGAGCAGCCCGGTGCTTGCCGGCTTTGGCGCCAGGCTCGAGATGGCGACGACCAGAACCACCGTACCGATCGCGGCAGCAGCCGGGAGCAACCGGCTTCGTTTCATGCGCTTGTCCTGACCAGCCAGCATCACATCCGCGCGTCTGAACGCAGGAGATCTCGCGCCTGCGTTCGGAGCATCCGCCAGCTTGCATAGGCCAGCCACCCCCCGATGCCTGCGGAGGCCACGCATGAGAGCAATTCCAACTCGGGCCGCAATGCCACGAACGCCACCGCGATGCCACCGGCGACGATGGCCCAGAAGCGCGTTTCGGCCCAACGAGCCTGCCCATCCACCTGGACAAAAATCAGAAGGGCGGCGGCGGCGGCGACCAACGTGAGCGTGGCGCGCGCATGGTGATGCCCCATCTGCCAGTAACCCGCCAAGCCGGCCGCGATGATGGAGAACAGCGCAACGGCGGCCAGCAGCCCAAACAGGCCGGCGAAGAGACATCGCACACCTGCACGCCATGCATCCCATGGAGCGGCGGCGTCCATGCGCCAAAGGAACAGCCGATGCGCCGCAGCCGCAGCGGCGGCGAGCAACACGCACTCATGCCATGCCAGACCCGCGACGCTCAGCGTGGCAACGATCCCGACACTGAGGACTCTCGCGACCGAGGAGTACATCACGCAGCCCTCGAAGGACTTAGCGAACCACCTTGAGGTCGGTGACCGTGTACTTGCCCGCCTCGTTGACGGCCTTGAACTTCACCTTGTCTCCGGCCTTGACCTGGCCGAGCATGGCCTTGTCGCGCACGTTGAACACCATGGTCATGGCCGGCATATCAAGGCTCTTGATGTCGCCATGCTTCAACGTGATCTTGACCGCGTCGATGTCGACTTTTCTGACTTCCGCATCGGTCATCTCATCGGCCGTGGCCGTCGGGCTGCTTGCAGCATGGTGACCCGCGTGTTCGTCGGCCTTCTGCTGTGCCCAGACGGGCGTACTCAGGGCGGTCGAGATCATCATGGCGGAGAGTGCAAATTTCATGGCATGCCTTTCTAGGGTCAACGATAAGAACTGAAAACTTGGGTGCTGCCGTCGCGGGCAATGAGCAGCACGTCGTAGGGGTCCTGCTGGTTGTCGTAGGCCGGACCGTCCATACCCGGGGAACCGAGTGGCATGCCTGGAACGGCCAGGCCGACGGCATCGGGGCGCTCCTTCAGCAGCCGCCGGATGTCGGCTGCGGGTACGGCAGCAGCGATGAACCAGATGAGAAGGAGGCGAACCACACCCGACATACCCAGAACTTTATCTTAGTGGATTGAGAAACATTAGCCTGCTTGGAAGTCTATGGATGGCTGGCCGACGCAATGCGCTCAGAAAGCTTACCGAATCGTAATGTTCTCGGGCCACTCAGCCATCGGCGGTGGATGGCATTCGATGTCCGCCACCATGCGAGCCCGCAGCACACGATCCCGGCTCGCTTCGTCACCCGGTTCGAACCCGTACCTGCTCCCCCAGGCCCAAGCCGCGCCGGCAAGTTCAACGACGCAGTTCTCGCCCGCAGCGCCCCGAACCAGCGTCTGGACCTGTCCCTCTGACCAGTTCGCCCGCAGGACATGTTCATCGGGCGGCAGCCTCAGGCGCACGAAGGACTCAGGAACTATTTCGGCCTGCGCACCTTCGTCGACAGTCAGCTTGACGACGTTGGCGGCGTCGGCCCACGGCTTGCGCACCACGTACACCGTGAACCTGTCCGCAGATGCAGCAAACCGCTTCGCGTCTGCTTCCACGGTGGGCGGCGGCACAGGCCCGCTGGTGCAGTCAGCTTGTAGCGTGGCGCCTTCCCGACGCGATGGCACCAAGTGCCATCGGCGTTTGCCGGCCGGAGGGGCTTGGACGCACACGCAGCGAGAAGCAGCGTGCACGAGCCGATCGCCATCAATGCAGCTCGGCGACCCGCCATGGAGTGAGTTCTTCGCACAGGAAGCGCCGGGCGCTGGCCCCCACGACCGAGCTCGTCAGTTCCACGAGCCAGCGCTTCATAGGAGGGCTTGTACAAGCCCGACGATGGGCGGATGGACAACGCTCCCGATCGGACACGTCGTCTCGATGCCACCCTCCATCCGCCGACGCATCAGCGATGCACGTGCGAATTCGCGGTCGGCCCGCCCTGGTGACCGCTGCGGCTCAGCCCGCCAGCAGCGTTGACAGCGCCCGCCTGCGAAGGCTTGCCGCCATTTGCAGCGTTGCGCGTGTCGCCCGGGACGCCGACATAGACCGCCCCGGCTTCGCCACCGACATTGAGCCAGCCGTCGGCCGAGACCGGGTTGCGCCTGGCCTGAGTCATCTCCGCGATGACCGATGCCCGCGTCTTGCCGGGATTGTTCGTCCCGACGAAGACCCAGCCCACATCGCCTCCGACTTCGCGCCAGCCGTCGGCCGTGACCGGATTGCGCCGCCATGCCTCGAGCTCCTTGATGACGTCGGCGCGCGACTTTGCCGACGGCATCGCATGGGTCGTGAAGCCGGCTTCACCCGCAACCGGGGTGATGCCGGAGGTTGCCAGCGCGGGCAGAGACACAGCACTCACCAGCGCGATCAGACTGAAACGGAACTTCATGATGGACTCCTTTGAGGGGTGCACCTCTTGTGGAGGATCACCGGTTGCGGTGCCTTCGTGCACCGTGGAGCCACTGTAGGAATCACGCACAGACAGACTGCTTGCCGGCCGATTACATCTTCGTCATGCGGCGCCCCAACGACGCCCGCAGCCGGCTCGCATCGCTCGACCGCATGTTCTGTACTGGCAATGCGGACGGCGCCGGTGGCTTCGTCCGCAGCTGCTCGCTGCAGCACATGCACTGGCCCGGTGAGGCCAGTGCGGGACGCCGTAGCGACCGCCCGTCAGAAGGTGTGGCGAACGCCGAACTCGAGACCGGACGACTTCTCGCCGCCCCGCATGGCCGCCGGCGGCGTGTAGAGGACGGAGCTGCGCGCAGCGCCCTTGTTCGACACCTGACCGTAGGTCGTGTACATCGTGGTGCGCTTCGAAAGGTCGTAGGCGTACCCGACACCCAGGCGGGTGCTGTCGTCGGCGTCGGAGAACCCGGAACCAGCGGGGCCGCCCGAGCGATCCGCCCTGGTGTAGCCGACCTTCAATGCGCCCGGACCGACGGGCACCGTGGCGCCAATCGACAGATCCTTGGTCTTGCGCGGGTTCCACTCCTTGACGTCGTACAGCGTGTGCAGAGTGGCAAAGCCCAGCTTGTAGTTGAACTGGATGTTGTAGTTCTTGAAGTCCGGAGTGGTGGCACCGGTTTCGGTCTTGCCGTATGCGAAGCCGATGTTGATCGGGCCTGCCGCGTAGCCCAGCCGTCCACCCACGTACTTGTTGCCGTTGACCCCCTCTCCGGCGGCCATCTGCAGCTCACCGTACAGGCCGCCCATGCTGGGCAGGAAGTAGCTGACCGCATTGTCGGTCCGCAGCACCGTGGTCGCGGGGCTTCCCAGGTTCGATCCGGCCCCGTAGCTGAAGATGCCGCGAGAGCCGACACCGACGATGCCGAACTCGTCGTCGAGGGTGTTGGCCGCGGTCGGCGTGTAGCCCCGACCCATGCGGACCTCGCCGAAGCTACCCATCAGGCTCACCGTTGCACGACGGCCCCAGAACTTGTTCGCGTCGGCCGTGCCGGTGTCCAAGTTGATCTGGGACTCCAGATGGAAGCCGGCCTTCAGGCCGCCACCCAGGTCCTCCAGGCCGCGCACGCCCCACC
>JAURZK010000098.1 GCA_030653505.1 Rubrivivax sp. | reverse complement strand
AAGGCTCGTAGTCCAGCGTCTCCACGAGATTCACGTTCGTGTAGACACCCTTAAGGTCCTTGCCAGGTACATCGAGCACTTGCGGACGGGCACCGACCGCGAGGATCAGATTCTTGGCCTTGAAGCGCCGTCCCGCCACCTCCACCGTATGGGCATCGACGATGGTGCCCTTGGCATTGAGGATGTACTCGAGGTCGAGTTGCTCTTTGCTCTGGTAGTTCATGATCGCGTGCGGGCCGGTGCGCCCACGCCTGAACAGGTCAACCACCTCCTTGATTGAGGTGCGCACGCCGTCCATGTTCTGGAACCAGAGCGTTCCGCCGAAGGTGCGCTGGAGCATCAGTTCGGCCGCGCAGTCGGAGAAGACATGGTGCGGCACGCAGGCGTTGTGTGGGCATGAACCGCCTAGAAACGGCCATGCGTCGATGATCAACTGGCGCCCCCCCATGGCGCGCAGGTAGGCAGAGCCGAACCGACCGCTCGCCCCACCGCCGAGGTAGATCGCGTCGTACTCGCGCTTATCGTTCTCGTCAATGTTGAACAGCGCGGGTCCGTTCGGGTCGTCATAGATCTCTTCGATCTTGTTACCCCACTCCTCGATGCTCCAGTGTTCGTCGCGAACGTCCATCACCGCGACACTGGGTGCAGTCCTGTCCATACCGTTTCCTTCCTCAGGTGAGTGAAAACCCAATTGGGTCGATAGTGGCCATCCGGTCTATGCGACCGAGCGGGCCGATACGAAGACAAATGTCGAGCCGAGAGCAGTCAATCCGATCAGCCTGATCGCCGTTGCCGCGCGTGCCTTGGAATGGGCCTGGGGCAAGATGTCCGAGATCCCGATGTACAGCAGGAACCCGGCGAAGAAGCCCAGATAGAGCATCAACGCGTAGGGCGGTAACTCGAACAGCAAGGTCGATGCAGCCCCGATCACCGGGGCGACAGCATCCATCAGAAGCATCGCCGCCGAGCGAGTCCTGCTGTTGCCGTGAGTCAGCATGAGACCAACTGTGTTGAGACCATCGCAGAAGTCGTGCGCTATCACTGCGAGAGCGACAGACACGCCGACGACCGGAGACACTTGAAACGCAAGGCCGATTCCGATGCCGTCGAGCAGGCTGTGGCCAATCAGCGCCACGGCTGACAAGACGCCAACGTTCGGGTGGTAGTGCGTGGCATATTCCCCCTCGTGTGCACGATGGATCAGGATGAACTTCTCCAGGCTGTGAAAGAAGAGGAAGCCGACCACGAGCGCGACCATGGCGCCGCTAGCGGCGAAGGCGTGGCGCTGCGAGAGTTCGAAGATTTCCGGAATCACCTCGAAGCTGATGACACCGAGCAGGACACCGGCTGTAAAGCTGAGCAGGTAATGAAGTCGATCGTGGAACCTGAGCGCGACCATCCCACCGCCCAAGGTCGAGAAAAACGTGGCAATGGAAAGTGCGATCATCGTCATCGAGGCACCTGGAATTGCAGTGGGGTCCGGCCGGATTTCAATGTTTGCTGAGCGCGCGCTCGAGGCGCACCACCGCGTAGTCGAACGCGGCACCCAACAGGCCGATCACGACCATTGCGCTGATCGAGAAATCCGCTTGCAGGTTCTGTTGGCCAACCAAGACCAGAAAGCCCAACCCCGTCAGCGCGCCAGGCCCAGCGATGATTTCGGCGCCGACAAGAGCGAGCCATCCGTTTGCGACGCCGATCCTCGCGCCGGCGACCACCATGGGGAGTGCGGCCGGCAGCGCGACTTGAAATAGCACGGCGGCCGGCTTCGCTCCCAGCATTCGCGCCGCCTTGATGAGCCCTTCGTCGACGAGGCGAATGCCTCGATGAGAGTTCATCAGGATGGGCGGGAAAGCGGCCGTGAAGATGACGAACATCTGTGAGCCAAAGCTCGCGCCGAACCACAGCAGCCCAAACGGAGCCCACGCGATGGGAGGAACGTTGCGCAAAGTGTTGAACACCGGATCTACCAGATCCCCAACGACGCGCGACCGCCCCATTAGGAGGCCCAACGGCACTCCGACGACCAATGCCAGTACGAATCCTGATAGGAAGCGCAGAACGCTCCAAGCGGCGTGCTCCCACAACGTCCCCTCGCCTATGCGGTTCCCGCTCTGCGCGAGCCAGACGATCCTCTGCGCAACCTGCCAAGGCGACGGCAGAAAGTCGGGCGACACGTTGGCACTGGCAACAACCGCCCACCAGATCCCCACCCAAACACAGATCCATGCCAGTGGCCCAAGCCTGGACCATGGCGCAGCCCGCGCCTGGGAACGCATGTGGTCCCCAGCCACCGGTTCGCTAACTGCGGTCGCACCAGTCGAATGCATGTCTTTCCACGCTTTGAAAGAGCAGGTCCATTACGAATCCGGTCAACGCAATGGCCACGATCCCGGCGGCCATGACGTCGGCCTCGAAATTGCGGTAGCCGCTCATGATCACGAAGCCGAAACCAGCCGTGGCGACAACGAGCTCGGCCGCAACGACCGTCGCCCACGCCGTGCTCAATGCGATTCGCATCCCGTTGACGATCATCGGAAGGCCCGACGGCACCACAACCCGAAACAAGAGGTCGCGTCTGCTCGCACCGAGCGTGCGCGCTGCGTTGTGCAGTTCGGGCGGCACCTGCTTAACGGCCACATAGGCATTGATGAGACAGGGCGTGACTGCCGAGACGAAAACCACGAATGCCTTGGCGGGCAACCCGATCCCCAGCCACAGGATCGAAAGAGGTATCCAGGCTGGCGGCGGAATGGGTCGCAGCAGGCTGATCAGCGGCCCGAAGATCGCGTCGAGCGGCTTCAGCCAGGCCATCGCGACGCCGAGCGACACGCCAATCGACACCGCGGCGACGTAGCCCGTCAGCACCACCGAAAGGCTCGCCAGCAGATGAGTGGCAAGCGTCGAACCAAGATAGCCCGCGCTCAAGCGCTGCATCGCTTCAGCAACGCCGATGGGAGACGGCAGGATGAACGGGCTGACCAAGCCGAGCTGAGTCGAAGTCCACCACCCGGCCAATACGGCAACCATGCCCGCGCAGCCACGACCAAGGCGCATGAGCCGCATACGCGTCACGCTATTCGACGACGATGTCATCACGGATCAGGCTCCAGACCTCGGCACGAAGATCCTGAAAGTCACTTCGCCGCTGAACTTGATCGAGTGGCGCTTCGCGCCAATGTTCGGAGCCGGTAATGGCCCTGACGTCGATCACCCGCTTGATACGCCCAGGCCGGCGCGTCATGACTACGATCCGGTCGGCCAGGAACACGGCCTCTTCGACGCTGTGGGTCACGAAGATCACCGTCGGCCTGTACTCCGACCACACCCGGACCAGTTCCTCCTGCATGACGGTCCTGTTTTGCGCATCGAGTGCGGCGAACGGTTCGTCCATCAACAACAACCGCGGACGGAGAACCAGGCTCCGTGCGATCGCCACGCGTTGCTGCATGCCGCCGGACAACTGCCGCGGGTAGTGGTGCTCGAATCCCTTCAACCCTGTGATTGGCAGGTAATAGTCAACGCGACGTGCCCGCTCTGCCGCCGGCACGCCGTTCAGCACCAGACCGAACTCGATGTTCTCGACGACGGTTTTCCAGGGGAACAGCGAAAAGCCCTGAAACACAACGGCCTTGTCCGGCCCCGGCCCACGAATCCTCGAACCATCCAGCAGAACCGTGCCTGACGTTGGCTCTGTCAGACCGGCCGCCATCGACAGAATCGTGCTCTTGCCACAACCCGATGGCCCGACGATGACCAAGAACTCGCTGGCGACGACCTCGAGCGTGAAATCACCGACCGCCACCGTGCTCGTCTGAGCCCTCCCCGACCCCGGGAACCGCATGCTGACCTTGTCGAATCGCACGCCACCCAACGGCTCATTCGCAACAACGGTGGCAACCGTCGGCTCATCATTGGGGGAGCCGGCGAGTCGCAGCGCCCCAGCCAGCGTCAAGTTGGGCGCGGCAATCATGGCTGCCGAATGGCCCTTTGCAGGAACGAAGCATCAATGAATGGACGGAAGTCCGGCACCTCCTTCAGACGGCCATTGCGCACGAAAAAGAGCCCAATGCTTTCGTACATGTCGGCCATGAACGAAGTACCACCGTCGCTGGCGGTCATGTACTTGACTTGTTCCTTCAGTGGCTCGGCGGTCATCACGGCGCGAACGGTCTCCTTGAGCGTCTCCTCGCTGGAGGTTTGCCCCGCGAACGCCATAAAGCGGCGATACATCTCCGTGGTTCTCGCGCTGTCTTGCCTGATCCAGTCAACCGCCTCGCCATTGGCCTGCAGCCACTTGACTACGAGGTCGGGTCGCTTTACAGCAAACTCCTTGGTGCTCACCCAGACGGTGGCGATCTTGGCTCCAGCCTGGGCGCCGTCGCACAGCACCCTATTGCCGCGCTCCAGAAGCGCGGCCGTGTATGGAGGCCATGCCTGCACAAGGTCGCCTTGCCCGGTGGCAAATGCGGACACCGAAGCGGTCTGGTCGCTGGGAATGATTGACACGTCGTTCACGCCAAGCCCCAACTTACGCAGGCACCCTTCGGTCATGAAGTGACCGGTGGAGAGCGTGGTCACGAAGATCTTGGCGCCCTTTACCGAGCTCGGGTTGGCAAGCGCCGCAGTCACGTAGGCCGGGCGACCGATCAACATGTGCTGGGCCGACTCGTTGTAAATCATGCCGATCGTGACCATGCCTAGAGTCGAAGAGCCGATCACGGCAGGTGGCGCGCCGAGGAACGCGATGTCCCATTCCTTTGCGGCGGCAGCCTGCACTATCGGCGCACCGCTCGGGAAGAAGCGCAACTCGGGATCGATTCCGTGCTTCGTAAACAAGCCGAGTTCCTTGGCCGCAAACTGGACGAAGCCCGGATAGTTGGTCTGCGTGTAAGTGCGGACCTTCTCGAGCGCAATCGCACTCTGCGAAATCGCCAACCCTGTGAACGCCAGAGCGATCGACAAAAGACGTGTTGTTCTCTTCATTTGCTCTCTCCTGAGACTCAGAACATGTACCCCATCACAGTTGCAGCCAGCTCGTTGCGCATGGTCCGCGTCACCTTGCCGAGCACCTCCCCAGCGACCTGCACCGGAGCGAAGACCGGAGAGAACGGTGGCGCATACGCCAGATCCAGATCGAGCAGGTCGCTTGCCGTCAACTTGCCCCATATGGCAGCGGCAACCGTGTCGATGGTCTTGTCCACTGCGTCCGCTCCGACGACCTGGCATCCGAGCAATCGCCCCGATAGCCGGTCCACAGTCAAGTGGATGTGCACTGTTTTCGACCCGCTCATGTAGCGGGCACGACTCGGCGCCTTAATCATTTCGGAGACGGGAAACAGGCCAGCCGCCGAAGCGTCGGCATGACTCAGGCCGGTTCTCGCCACGGCCAGATCGAAGACCCGAAAGATGGCGGTCCCGAGAACCCCTGGAAAGGTCGCGTTCCCTCCGGCCATGTTGGTGCCCGCGACCCGACCATGTCGATTGGCGACGTCGCCGAGTGGCATCCACACCGGGCGATCACTCACGACGTGTCGGGATTCCGCGCAGTCTCCGGCGGCATAGATGCGTTTGACGTTGGTTGACATCCGGTGTGAGACTGCAATCGCGCCGGTTGCACCGAGCTTCACGCCTGTAGCTGTCGCAAGCGTCGTTGATGGCCGCACACCGGTCGCCACCAGAACCATGTCGGCCGCGATGCGCTCGCCGTTGTCGAGGACTACGTGGCCGCTGTCGAGTTCGACAACGCGCGATCCAGTGAACAGTTGAACGTTGTTTCGTCGCAGTTCCTCCTCCACCAGCTTCGAAACGGCTTCATCGAAGGTCGGGATCACATGCGAAGCCATCTCGACGACGGCGACGTCCAGGCCGAGTTTCCTCGCGGTCTCCGCCATCTCCAGTCCGATGTAGCCCCCGCCCAAGACCACGAGCTTGCGGACGCCGATCAACATGTTCGCGATGCAATCGGCGTCCGCCAAAGTACGCAACTGGACGGTGGGTGGCGCGGTCGGCGACACAGCTGCTTTCAGAGGGGATGCCCGTGCACCGGTTGCGATCAGGAGCTGGTCATAGGACTCGGTGTAGGTGCGGCCCGCCTCCAGATCGGTCACAGTGACGAGCGCGCGCTTCGCATCGATCTCTTCGACGCGGTGACGCGTTCGCATGTCGATGCCGTCGGCCCGGAATGCCTCTGGCATTCTGGCAATCAGCTTTCGGCGAGGAATGTCGTCGCAATCAGCAAGGTGATAAGGCATGCCACAGGCGGAGTACGCGACATCGGCCTCGTCCTGCAGCACGACGATGCTTGCGGCCGGGTTACGTCGGCGCGCGGTGGCCGCAGCCTTGGTTCCGGCGGCTACTCCGCCGATCACGATCAATCTGTCTGCAGACATCAGAGCCCCCCAACCTCGTTGAAATATTGGCCGGACAAACATGTCCGGGTCATCCACATAGAAGGACGCAGCAGTCAGGCTGCGTCCAAGGTACGAGGTCACTTGCCGTGTTTCGCCCAATGGCTCGCGAACAGTGCCTCGTCGGTGGGGGGGGTGCCCTTCGGATTCACCAGCCTGGAAACCCAGGTAATGTTCATGAAGTGACGCACGTTGACGTTTTCGGTCGTGACGTTCCCGCCCCAGGTGCCACAAGACAGCGAGAGCGTGTAGGGCATGCCGTTGCGCGGGCTGCCAGCGCCTTCGTTCAAGTCCTGATTGACCATCACTCGCGCGGTTCGCGTCCGCATCGCCAATGCTTCGACATGCGCGTCGTTGGCGGTGTGGATGCCGCACGTATGTCCCAGCCCCTGATACCCGGTGATGGCGTTGACCAGGTCGATGGCGTCGTCGATCAAACCGGCGCCGTAGCGATACAGCGCGAGCACCACCGACAGCTTCTCCCCAGAGAACGGATGGCTTGGACCAACGCCGTCTTCTTCCACGATCAAGAAGGTCCTGCCCTCGGGCAGTTCGATGTCAGCCAAGCCGGCGATGTGCGACGCCGACTTGGCGATCACGTCCAGGGAGGGGATGTGCTGGCCAGGCTGGGGCCACATCACCCGACTGAGGCGTTCCTTCTCGGTCGACGTCAGGACGTAGCCACCGCGCGCCACCAGCTTGTCGACGAGGCTGGAATAGATCGAAACGTCCGCGACAACCGAGTTGTCTGCCAGGCAACTCGTGGCGAAGTCGAAGACCTTTCCTCGCGCAATCGTGGCTGCAGCATCGTCGAGGTCCGCACTGTCGTCGACCACGTGCACCGAGTTGCCGACACCCACGCCATAGGCCGGCGTCCCGGAGCTGTAGGCGGCCTTGACCATCGCCTCGCCGCCAGTTGCGACGATCAGATCCGCCTGCTTCATCAGTTCGCCTGTCTTCGCGATCGATGGGCGCTCGATGATCTGGATCAGGTCGGCCGGCGCGCCAACCTCTTCGCAACCCTTGCGCATGAGTTCCACCGCCAGTGCAGACGTGCGCGCCGTGCGTGGATGCGGCGCGATGACGATCGCGTTGCGCGCCTTCAACGCGGCCAGCGCGTTGACGGGCGGCGTCGCATCGGGGCCGGTGGTCGGAATCAGCGCGGCAATCACACCGACCGGCTTGGCGATCTTGACAATTCCTCTCTCGGGCAGTTCTTCGACGACGCCCACGGTCCGCTGCCCTGACATGTCGGCGATCGTTCCGATCACACGATTTCGGATTTTCAGGACCTTCGACTCGTAGTTGCCGAAGCCCCCTTCGTCGACCGCGAGTCGCGCCAGAGCCTCCCTGTTTTTGACGATGCTCCAACCGACGGCGAGGACCAGCTCGTCGACCTGCTCCTGGGTGTAGTTGTCGATCTGCCGCTGGGCGTCTCGAGCCCGCGCAACGACGATTGCCACTTCGGACGACGGGTCGGCTACGGTAGTCAGCGCCGCGTTGGGATTGGAAGTCTTCATTTCTAGAACCTTTCTATGCGCATGCGCGCATCAACGATGACAAAACGATTTCCGGTCGCGATAACCGGGTTCAGGTCAAGTTCACGACACCATGGCGCACGCGCCACGCACATCGACACTTTGGACATCAAGTCGGACAGACCCTTGCGATCTACAGGCTCGCCGCCGCGCGATCCGTCCAGCAAGGCACCGCCGCGCAGTTCGCCCAAGGCGCGTCCGGCCTCGGTCGCGTCGATCGGACACATGCGCATCGACACGTCTCCTATCAACTCGGTCCAGATACCACCGAGCCCACAGACCAGCACGGGGCCAAAGGTTGGGTCGCGTACCGCACCCAGCATCAGTTCCACACCACGGTCGGCCTGGTGCTGCACCATGGCCGGCCCGGGCCCGAGCCGGGAGCCGAAATCTGCGAACGCCTCGGAAATTCCCTTTGCGTCCACGAGCCCGAGGCGAACGGCCCCCGCTTCGGTCTTGTGAAGCAGGTCCTTGCGGACCGCCTTGAGCACGACGGGATATCCGACGATCGAAGCCGCATCTGCCGCCGAATGCGCGTCGGCGACCAGCCGCCACGCAGCAAGCGGCAAACCCCATGAGGCGAGGAGTGGGAACAGCAATTCGGGCTCGAGCCAGCCCTCATCCGGGAAGCCCGGTGGAATCGGCCATGGCTCGTCGACTTTCGGCGGCGCGTCAGGAGCGGTTTTGCGACAGTGCGCCAGCACGCGCACCGTGCGCGCTGCCCAGTCATGGCAAGGTACCCCGTTGGCAAGCAACCTCTGGCGCAAGGCTTCGCCTTCAGCCGGTGCGGCCCAGCAGACATGCAGCGGCTTGTCTGACCCCATCGCCTTTGCAGCCTCTGATTGAGCGATCACGGCCTCGACGACCCCTTCGTCCAGCGCCGAGCGCTGCAACAGCACGGGTATCACGGCATCGACCTCGTCGCTCGCCATCAGGGCACGAACACTCTGCCCATACATCTCCGGGAATCGTTGCCAGGCGGTAGTGACATCAATGGGGTTCGCTGCCGAGCCGTGCGCCGGTAAGTGCGAGGCGATCGTCTCGCGCAATCCCGAAGACAGCGCGGGCACCTCGAGGCCCGCTGCTTCGCACAAGTCCGCAAGCTCGACCCCTGTGCCACCAGAGTTGCTGATGATCGCGACGCGGCGGCCGCGCAACGGTGGCTGGCGATCGAGTGCCGCCGCGACATCGAAAAGCGTCAGCCCGTCGTCGACGAGGATGGCGCCGGCCTGCCGCAGCACTGCGCGCGTGACGGCAAAGTCCTGTGCCAATGCGGCGGTATGACTGGCCGCTGCTCGTTGGCCCGCGCGGCTGCGACCTGTCTTCAGAATCACGACCGGTTTGTTGGGAGTGACCTCCCGCAGGGCGGCCACGAGACCGGGTCCGTCGGCCAGCGATTCGAGGACCAGCGCAATCACACGCGTGTGCGGATCCTCTCCGTAGAAGCGGACCGCATCCACCTCGTTCACGTCCGCCTTGTTGCCGGCCGAGAGCACCTTCGCAAACCCTATCGCCCCTTCTTTCGAGCGCGAGAACGCCGCCATGCCGTAGGAGCCGCTCTGCGTAAACAAGGAGACACCGCCGGCCGCCGGCATGCCCATGGCCATCGAAGCGTTCAGCCCGCGATGCGCGTCGATCAATCCGAAACAATTCGGTCCGATGAGGCGAACTTGAGCCGCTCGCGCAATCCGCGCGAGGTTCGCCTCCAGCTCGGCGCCGGTAGGCCCGACCTCGGCAAATCCGCCGCTGAGCACGATCGCCGCGGGTACCTGCGCCCTCGCGCAGTCTTCGATGATGCCAAGCGTCGTCGCACTCGGGGTCACGACGACTGCCAGATCGACCTGCGCCGGCACGTCGACGACGCTCGAGTACGCGGTGCGGCCGAGAACCTCCTTGGCACTGCGATGAATCGGCACCACTTCCGCGAATCGGTTCGCCAGAAGATTCTCGAACAGTACTCTGCCCACCTTGCCCGCTTCGGACGACGCGCCGAACAATGCGATGCGCCGTGGAGCGAACGCTGCAGTTCCCCAATCGCTCATCTGGTCAGCCCTGTTGATCCGTTAACAAAGAGTGCCGGCTCGCCACCCGTGTGAATGAACACGACCGGTGCGCGATCGTCGATTCGACCGGCCTTGGTCAGCGAGCAAAGGCCGGCGAAAGCCTTGCCGGTGTAGGTCGGGTCGAAGAACAAGCCCTGGATGCGTGCTGCCTTCATGACAGCGTCATCGCCGGCCAAACTCGGTACGCCATAGCCATCGCCGATGAACCCGTCGTGGATAGTCACGTCAGACGCGCTCACCATTTGCGGCAAGTCCAGCAACGCGGCCGCCTCGCCAGCAAGCTGGACGACACGATCGCGCGCCTCGTCAGCCGGTCGACTTACTGACACACCTTCGACACGCCAACGCGCGCCGAGCATGGCCGTACCAAGGAGCCAACCCGCGAGCGTGCCGCCTGAGCCGACGGCCTGCACGATCGTGCCGGGCATTCGGTCGATCGCAACGCATTGGCGATGCAGTTCACGCGCCGCCAGCACGTGGCCGAGAACGCCCAGTGCGCAGGCCCCGCCACGCGGTATCGGGTAGGGACGTCGACCGACAGTCCGCAGTTCGTCGGCAACTGCTTCGATTGCCACGTCGACCTGCGTTCTGTCGAGATTGCCGGTGAATCGAATCTCTGCGCCGAGGCAGTGCGTCAACTTCAGATTGCCCTGCATCGACAGGGGTGCATCGCCCCAATAGATCGCGACAGCGTCCATGCCAGCGTAGGCCGCTGCAGCTGCCGTGGCGCGCACGTGGTTCGACTGTGCTCCCGCCCCGGTCACCAGCACGTCGGCAGACTGCGCGCGCGCATGCGCGAGCAAGAGTTCGAGGCCACGCACCTTGTTGCCGCCGAACCCGAATCCGATCAGCTCGTCGCGCTTGATCCACAACTCGCGCAGCCCGAGCGCATGCGCCAGCTCGGGCGCAGCGGTGATCGGCGTCGGTGTCAGGCCCAGACGATCGCGGGGAAGTGCGTCAAGCCGCTCGAACGCCGTTGCATTCATGGCGTACCTGCCAACACGCGATCGACCATCTCAGCACACCTGCCGGTGTGGCTGGCGATATCGAGCAGGGCGACCACCTCAGCAGCACTGAGCAACGATGTGATTCGCCGATCGGTCCGTACCGCCTCGGTCAACGCGAGGCCCTTGGCGCTTGCCGCGAGCGAGAGCTCGTACATCAGGCTGTGCGCCGCGTCGCGGCCGATATGCGGCGCCAACGCCAGCATCACCGCCTCCGAAATGACGACGCCGCCACAGGCCTGCAGATTCGAAGACATGCGCACCGAGTCGACTTCAAGGCTCGACAACATCTGTGCGAGCAGCTCGACCGCGCGACCTGCCATCATGGTCACCTCGGGCACGGCGTGCCACTCCGTCTTCCACGCGCGGCCGTCACGCTCGTGATCCTGCACAAGGCTCTCGTTCACCGCGGCCGCGAGGTGGCGCACGAGTCGTGCCAGACTGCCCAGGTGCTCGGCGATCTCGGGATTTCGCTTGTGCGGCATCGTGATGCTGCCGACGGTGCCGTCGACGAGACCCTCGCGCACTTCAGCGATCTCGCTGCGCTGGAGGTTGTAGACCTCATGCCCGATGCGATCTGCGGTCGCGCTGATCATCGCGAGCAGACCGCACCACTCGGCCAGCACATCACGACTGGAGGTCCAGGACACACGAGGCGCCGTCAAGCCCAGCCGCTCCGCAAATCGGCGCTGCACTTCGAGTCCACGCCCACCCAGGGAGGACACGCTACCCACACCGCCGGCGAGCTGCGCAATACCCATCCGTGAGGTGATCTCGGTCAGTCGCTGATGGTGGCGCTGCGCCTCGGCCAGCCAAACTGCCACCTTGAAGCCGAAGGTGATAGGCAGGCCCTGCTGGCCGTGCGTGCGCCCGGCCATCGGCGTGTCACGGTACTGTCGCGCGAGTGTGGCCAGGGACTTCAAGACGCGTCGAAGATCCTCTTCCAGCATCCGGTGTGCATCGCGCAGCGCCATCATCAGCCAGGTGTCCGTGACGTCCTGTACCGTGGCGCCGGCGTAGACCCATTGGGCGTCTCCAGGCGTCAGTCGCGCCTGGACCGCACGGATCAAGCCTTGCATCGAATGGCCGCTCGCCTCGCGCCCCTGACGGACCTCCTCCAGAAATCCGGCACCCACCTCGATCGCTCGGCAAGACGTCGCGATGGCCCTTGCGGCAGACGATGGAATCAGCTCGAACTCGGCCTGGACCTCGGCAAGGACGGCGATGATCTCGAGCCAAGCAAGCGTGCGCCGGTCCTCCTCGAACAGCGCCTTGATCGCCCGGTGGCTCCACAGCCCACCGAACACCACCGAGTCAATCATCGTCGCGGCAGCCATCACGCCTCCGCGAGCAGGTGCCGAACCGCGGCGACGAGGCCTATCCGCGCATGGTTCGCCCCCTCCGTCGTGGCCTTCGTCCAAGCAGCGGCCCGGGAGAATTTCGCGGCGTAATCCTCGAACATGCTCGCCATCGAGGCCTCAGACCCCGCTCCGACGCAGTGGCGCGCTTCGATGGCCACGCGTGCATCGAGTGCGCGAGCGAGATCGGCCTCGCCAATCGCGACCGGCCGACCCAGAATCGATTCGGCAGCCGCCGCGACATCGGCGGGCTTCAGCGACGCCGGCGCCCTGTTCGTGTCGTGCAGCATGCGCGCCAGCCGGCCAACCACGCGGTGCGCACAGCGATAGTCAAGATCAGCGCGGCGCACCAGCGCTTCGGCCAGATCGGTGGCGAGAGCGAAGCTGCGATCCAGCGTGCGGGCCGCGTTCGCCCGCGACACGGTGAGGCCTGCGAGCGTCGCGCGCATCAGTCCGGCGGCGCCGGCGGCCAGTTCGAGGGCTCTGGGCAGTTCGCCGTACGCGAGCAGGCGGTTGTCCATCTGGCCGGTTGGGGTGCGCCCCGACGCTGCCAACGAGGCTTGCAGACCGATCGCCTGATTGGCCGCCGCGCGGATGTACGCCAGGGCGAATGGATTCTTCTTCTGCGGCATGATCTTGCTGGCCCTGGACTGGCCGTCGTCCAGCGTGACGACACTGAATTCGACAGTGGCCAGGACCATCAAGTCCTCGCTCAGCCGATCCATGTTGACCAGCGTCGCCACGACCAGGGCCATGCCTTCGATCGGACCATCGGCCTGCCACATCGCATCGCGCGTGTGGGTCACGATGCCGTCAAAGGCGAGCAGCGCCGCGACGCGCGCCCGGTCCGGCGCTAGACGCGATCCATTGGTGCTCCCGCAGCCTGCCGGACTCAGGTTAAATCTCGCGTGAAAGGACTGAATGCGCTCGATGTCGCGCAGAATGGGTCCAACGAAACCGAGCAAGTAGTGGCCGAAGGTGGTCGGCTGCCCGGCCTGCAGATACGTGTAGTCGGCGACCAGGACGTCGCGCTGCGCATGTGCGCAAGCCAAGACCTCGAGACCCAAGTCGACCAGCGCATTTGACAGCAGCAGCAGACGCTCGCAAACCACAAGGTGGAAGGCCGATGTGGTTGCTTCCCGTCTCGCCCGCCCGGTGCCCAACCAGCCCACTGAGGTTGTTCGGGTACCCAGCCAGTGCTCACGGTTCGTGTACAGGTCGCCGAGCTGAGGGTCTAGCACCAGCGCCTGCGGAAGCTCGTGAAGATCCAGCAGCGCCGCTAGCAGTTCGTAACCCTCACGGCGCGGGATCTTCCGTTCCTCGACGAGCGCCAATACATACGCAAGGTCGACAAGCCCGATGGCCTCGGCGAGCACCGCTTGGTGGCGTAGTTCTTCCGCGAACGCAAACGCCACCAGTGCGGCACCGGGCGCGTCGGCGAGCCGGCCACCGACCTCTAGCGCCCGCAGCCTCTCGGCGTCGGGAGCCGTGACGCCGTGGTGCTCAGAACGTACCATTCGCGGTACTCCTCGCGGAGGCGGCCGCAAACGTTCGCAGCGAACGCGACAGGCTCGCACGTCCATCAATCGCGTCACCGATCAGGACCGCCTCGATCTGGTCAGACGCGCATCGTCCCGACATCCTCAACGCATCGGCAATCGGTTTGAGGGTCTCGTATCGCAGGCCGAGGCGCAGGGCCTCCAGTGCCAACACTCCTTCGGGCGCGATGTTGCCGAGCCCGACATTGACACCGAAGCGCGCGATCAGTGCGGCCTGCTGATGTTTGCGCGGGGCCTCCCAAATGACACGATCCTGGCGGCCGTCGAGAATGCCCGCGAAGGTTTCGACGTCTCCAACTGCAACATTGCCGCACGCGTCGAATATGCCGACACCAACGCCCGACTCGCGACCTTCGACGATGACCCAGCGGGCCCCCCAATCGAGATCTCGTTGGGCCTGCCGAGCCAATTCGGCGATCGGTGGCTGCATCGTCGGATCTTTTTTGCCGACCTCGGTGATTACGATGAGCCCGGCCTCGAGCGCGCAATCGATCGCGTGCCTGCGACGAAATGCCGACAAGTCGATGGTGCCGTCGGATATCTCAACGGCATCGAATCCGATGTCGGCTGCATGCTTCATGAAGGAGCGACAGGGATGCTGCAAGACAGCCGCTTCGAAAAGCGTCCCGCCGGGGCAGGACAGTACCTTTCGAGCCTTCAATAGTTCGAGCTTCCGCTCGAGAACGGCGGGGCGCACGAAGACCGAAGTGCCGAAGCTCAGCTTCCAGATGTCGATGTACTCACCGGCCACTTCCAGGATGTCGTCTGTCGCCGCGGCCCCAAGCCCTGTATCGATCACCATCGTTGGCCCGCAAGCGCGCGGCGCAACGCTGCGTTGCTGGCGCAGTTCGCCTATGGCCGCGAGATGGCGCCAGTGACTATCGAGCATCGCCTGGCTCCCTCGTCAGTTGTCCCAGGGCGCGCTCGACCATCGCGAGGTCGGTCCCCCAGGGCACCGTCATGACCTGTCCGTCGCGCTCGATTTCGAACTCGAGCAGGCAGCACTTGACCATCGTCAATTCGTCGCGCGAACCCGCAATGCGCCTCGGACACATTTCGACTCGCGGCGGCTCATCGCCGTAGTAGTGCCGATGGAACTGCAGGCTTCGTTCACAACCGACGAGCACCCAGTCGCGTCGCTGCGGGGGGCGCTCATCGAGATAGCTCACCGGCGCGTCCAGCGAATCGAGTCCCCCCGATCTACACGGCACCAGATACTCTTTGGCGACATGCCGACGCGCAAGATCGACGATGTCGATGCGCTCGAGTTCGACCCGAATCGCGGGGAGGTCGGCATAGCTGAGCACGTGCTGGACGAGGTCGAACAGCTTGGCCGGCTCGGGCGGCGCGACCTCGACGATGCGCAGCACGACCGGGTCGGGATGGTGGATGAAGTTGATGTGGTCGTACTTTCCCCACACGACGAGCGTGCGATCCGATCCAACGCCGCGATGGTGGGCGAGCGATGCCAGCGCCGATCGGTTGGCGCAATCCGTGGAGGGGTCTTTCGCGAACACGCACGTGTCGGGCAGCGCCAGGACCTCGACATCGGTGATCGGCGAGAACAAGCGCTCGTCATCCTCCCGTGCAATCGCAACCACTGCGACGTCACTGCTCGCGACGTCGCCGCGGTGCAGAACAATGAAGTTCGTCCGCCGGTAGGCCTCGCGGCCGAGCAGATGGTCGAACAGGGCTGCTTCCGTCATGGGCCCGGCGTACGGCTGCACACTGACCTGCCTGTAGGGCAGCGGCACCATATTGCGTTTGTGATGCAAGGCCAAGGCGGAAGTAGGCATCTGCGACTCCGCGATCAGTGCGACGACACCGAGAATTGACGCTCGAGGTCGGCCGGCCGCAGTTCCTTGCGGTGGACGCCGAGTGGGTCGAGCCTGCGGATCAACGCGACACTTTCCGCATCGGGCAGCGGAATGGGCTCTAGGCGCTCGGCGAGCCTTAGAGGGAATCCCGTGTTGGCTTTGATCTCCTGGAGTTCCGTGTCCGGGAAGACGGCTCTGAGCCGTGCATGACCTTCACTATCGAAGTCAAACAGGCCGAGCTCGGTAAGAAGCGTATCGGGTCCCGCGCCACGGTGGCCGAGTTCACGGCGGGAGCGCCCGTCGACTGCCCTGTGCCCGAGTGTCGTGACGAAATCGCACTGCGCAACCAGGCGAAGCATCCGCTTGCCGTCCTTGCCGACGGGGCCGCGATGGGCCGGTGTCCACAGGGTGAAGTTGCCCGCATCGCAGGACAAGTTGCAGCCGCCGCCGCCGCCCGGAAGCTTCAGGCGCAGGCGGTCTTCGCCAAGTCGCGTCACGTTGGCGTTGCCCCAAGGATCGATCTGCAGGCCGGAAAGGAACATCCGGCTCATTCGGCCCGAGGCTGCCAGATCGAAGAGTTCCTCGATGTCGATGGCGCACTCGGCGCCGCGGTCAAGGGCCCAGTCGTTTGACGTCGGTGTAAGGAAGGAAAGTTCCGGGTTCAGCCCATAGGTTGCGCCGGCCACGAAGACGAGATCCGGTGCATGTGTGCGCTTGGCAAGATGAAGCGCCAGTTGAACCAGGGGCGACCCGAAACCATGAAAGACGAGATCGCCATTCCCGACGGTGCGCGCGAGATTGAAGATCATCACCTCGCCAACACTGCAAGTCTTATTCATGCGGACTCCTCGCGGTAGAGGTTCATCCAAGACTCTGTGCCTTCGCCCCATGAGCCGAGACGCGATCGAAGCGCGCTGCCCCCAATGCGCTCCAGGTAGTCGTGGTGATCCGGACACCCGTGAACGAACGGCCCCAGGTAGTTCGACTCGAACTCCTGCGGCCCGGCGCTAGCTGCAGCGTAGTAGGCCGCAGTGTGAGGGCGGTCGTAGGCGTACATCGGGTAGCACGCAGTGGGGTGCGCGCCGAACGGAACCTCGGCGATCGCTGCGACATAGAAGTAAGGCACGTTCGCTCCGCCGAGCGAACGCAACTCGTCGTTCGAGACGATGCGCTCGACGGTCGCGACGACTTTCTTGGAGGCGCGTGCCGCGAGAATGTCGGCGACCGGTGGCCCCTCGATGCGCAGGTTCCCATGCGCGTCGCCGTACTGGGCGTGAATCAGCGCGATGTCCGGCTGCAAAGCGGGAACCAGGATCAGTTCCTCCCCGGTGAAAGGGCAGGTGATGCGCTTGTACTCCGAGTGCATGTTCTCGAAGCTCGTTCCCCTGACGGATCGGACCGGCAGAAAGGGCAAGCCGTAGGCAGCAGCGCGCAACTGTTGCACCACCGTATAGCAGCAACTGTCGTCGACCTCGACCGCTCCCGATTCGCAGGCGCGCCGATAGTTGGGCGCCATGCCGAAGTCTTGTTCAAAGCCGACGTAGCTCTCCGCCGACCGCGCGACGGCGCCCGCTCCACACAGCAGATCGATGTCGATGCCGTGCGCCGACCCCACGACCTTCAGGCCGCGGCGGCCGGCGCGGATGAGCTCACGCAGCAGGGCCATGGGCTCGCGCGACGAAAGCCCGCCTCCGACTGCGACCCAGTCGCCGTCGTTTACGTGCGCTGCGAGCTCGGCCAGGCTCGCCCGCTTGTCGCGCTGGGCGAAGACCGCAATCATGCCGCCGTCATCCCGCCATCGACTGCCAAGTTCGATCCGACGCAAAAGCTGGCCGCATCGGAGAGGAGGAAAACCACTGCTTCGGCGATCTCCACCGGCTTGCCGAAGCGGCCAAGCGGATACTTAGAGAGCCGCCTATTCATGGCTTCTTCGCTGGTGTCATTTCCCAGCAGCGACTTGCCCATCGCCGTTTCCGCGATCGTTCCGGGGGAGACGCAGTTGACTCTCACGCCCAGCTTCGAATAGTCGATCGCCATCTGACGCGTCAGATTGACGATGGCACCCTTGGCTGCGCAGTAGGCCGCCATGCCCGGAATGCCGACCATGCCTGCCACCGAGCCCACATTGACGATTGCGCCACGTCTTTTGGCGATCATCTGCGGCAGCACGGCGCGCGATGCGAGGAACGTGCCCGTCACGTTCACGTCCCAGATGCGCTGCCAGCTCTCGAGAGTGCTCTCGTGGACGGTACCGAATCCAGCAATGCCCGCGTTGTTGAACAACCCGTCGATGGTCCCGAGCGCATCGGCGGCCGCGGCCACAGCGCGATCCAGGCTTTGCGCATCAGTGACATCGGCCGCCACGCCAAAGGCCTTACCGCCCTCCTTGCGCAACTCTTCGGCCGCGTGCGCAGCGACCGCTCCGTCCAGGTCGAGCAGTGCCACTGCCGCACCCTCCTGAATCAACCTGCGCGCGGTCGTCAGCCCGATGCCCGCGCCGCCGCCGGTGATGACCACCGTCCGCCCAACCATGAGTCCTGCCATCTCTCTCTCCTTCGGTAGGTAATTCGAAAATTCAGGAACGCTCACTCGGCGCGACTAACACCGCGACGAGCGCACCCAATGAATGAAGTGATGCGCCGCCGAATCGGCAGCGGGAGCGTTCAGTGCGACCACGTCCTCGATTGACGCCTGCCATCGACGGAACCCTCCGGTGCTTTGCGCTGCTGTTCATCACATGCTTAAGCCTGACTTCGCCTTCGGTGCGCAACACAGACAGGCGCTGTGGTAATCCCGTTGCTCCCACGGATGCGCCAGGACCGGAGCGCCTGGCTTGAGCACAACCTGGTCACTCCCACACTCGGAACACTCCCAGACCGGAGGGGGACGCGTCCCTTCGAGCACCATGCCGCAATACTCGTGTCCGCAATTCGGGCAAGCCAAGGCGTAGACAGGCATCCGGCCCTCCTTCAGTCGGTGTGCTCAGGAATGAAATGGAAGGCGTCGGGCGCCTTCCGTGGACCGTCAGGCGGCTTTCTTCTGCTGTTCAGCCAGCTCGGCACGCACGATCTTGGTTCCTTCGACCAGCGCGTGAATCTTGTCGATGGCGATGTAGCGTTGCAGCAGGATCAGCCCGCAGTCGGTCGTCACACCGAGGCGGTCGGCGGGCACGTACTCCAGCAGCCGGCGGATCCGCGACGCCACTTCTTCGGCCGTCTCCGTGATCGTGCTCTTCACGTCGATCACGCCGGCCCAGAAGTCCACGTTGGGCGGCAGCGGATGCTGCTTCATGATGTCCAGACCCGACAGGTCGTCCGCACGGCGCCCACAGCTCTCGAGGTTCAGGACGCTGATGTTCGCCTGGTACGCCTTCGGGATGATGGACGCTGTGGCCGACGGCGCCTGGCCCACTCGCTTCGTGAGGTCGAACACTTCACCTGACTTGGCGGTTGTGTCGGGCATGTACGCGGGCGTGCCGCCCCAATTGCCCCAACACACGTGGACGATGATCTTCGCCTTTTTGATTCCCTCGACCGCACGATTGAACGCCTCGATCGCATAGTCCTCGAAGAAGTACGGCCAGGTGAATTCGTCAAGCTGGATGAAGTCGGCGCCGATGGCCTCGACTTCCTTGAGATCCTCGTTGATCGCAGCAGCGATGGCCATCGCGCGCTCGCGACTGGACTTGTAGAACAGGTCGTTGGTGCACTGCGCCAGCACCTGCACGCCCGTGTACTGGACCTTGATCGGCTTCTTGGTTGCCTTGCGCAGCGCCTTGGCCTGCTCGACCATCAGCGCGCCGTACCGCTTGATCTCCTTGGTCGCGGTGCCCGAGTGCAGGCGGCTGTAGATCGGAAACCCGAGGTGACCACCTTTGAGGTCGTAGCCCAGACGATGGAGGTAGTGGTAGACCGCCACGTCAGCGTAGTTGTCGCCCTGGACACGACCGTCCGAAATGATGTCCAACCCAGCTTGCTCTTGGTCTCGAGCCATCGCCCCGATGACATCCTCAAGCGCCTCTTGCCACATCGAGTCCGGCGGCTGCATGTCACCGGTGAAGTGACGCGCGAACTGGGAGTCCCACCAGCGCGGGTTTGGATAATTTCCCACCATGCTGGTGGGGATCAGTACGTTCTGGCTTCCGATCTGCATTTGGTGAACTCCTAAGTACGTCGCCACTGCATGGGCGCGTTTGGATTGGAATGGTGAAAAGAAGTTATGTAGCGTTTTGTCGAGAAGCACCACACTTCCAGTGCAATGCATGTTCATGCTATGTCTAACCTATCCATACAGTACTATCGTAAACACTCATGCGCGGGCTGCACCACGGGATATGCCAGTTCCCACCCAATGAGCGCCCTCGCGTACAGATAGGCGTTCCGTTGCTTGTCGCTCATTGCATCCAGATCGACTCGCCCGGCCTCATCACACGGAAAGGCGAACCCAGTGCCGCGGAAGAGCGAGAGAAAGCTCAACTGGTAGCGACTCCGGACCAGCTCGACGGTCGAATGGGCAGACATGACTCGCCTCCTTTGCACCTAACCCCACAAGCCCTTTCGCCTGTTCACGCGACGGGTCACTTTGCTCAAGTTGTGACACGCCTTGCGTATCCAATCTTCCATGCAAGGATAGTCCATACATATCCATACTTGATCAGTGAAAACCCGGAACTCACTCCCTCTCCGGCCCAAGCATTGGTCACCAGCGCGTGATCGTCGAGCCGGGTTCACTTCCACTGACTGCGGCCGGCTTTATCCCCCGTGGCTACAAGCATTGCGGGCAAGCGTCGAGCGGCGGTCTTCATGGCAGAGTCGGTCAAGGTGGCGCAGATTGTGCTAGTATGGCTACGTCACGGAAGGGCGATCGCCCCGACGTCGAAGGCTTCTCGGACTCGGAGGATTTATCTTGGAGAAGGATCGGTTGTTCACAATCGAGGAGGCGGCCCAATACTTGAACATCAGCAAGACGACACTGCGCCGATGGACCAAGGCGGGCACACTCCGCTGTTCACGCATCGGCGTGAAGGGTGAGCGGCGATTCCTCCAGAAGGATCTCGATGCCTGTGTGAGCAGGGACGATGTCAGCGTCGCGCCCCCTGACGCGCCAGCAGGATCGACTGACCCAGTGGCGGTGCTCGCCGAAGCTGCCTCACGAGGAGTCCCGCGGCACGTATGTCTGCACTACAGCGACGCGGACGATCTGTGGCGACTCTTTCGGCCGTATGTTCTCGAGCAGTTGCGCCAACGAGCACCGATCCTCTACATCCATGAGGAGAACGGGCGCGACGCAGTCATGTCCCGGATCCGCTCGGAAGGGCACGACCCCGAAGAGCTGTGCAATGCGGGTCTGCTTCGACTGCTCGAACCGTCCGACGGGTACTTGCGCGCCGGCACTTTCGTCCCTGACCGCATGGTCGACTTCATGGAAGCGGCCATCCTGGCATTTCGCGCGTCCGGCCACGAGAAGGTGCTGATCTCCGGCGAGATGAGTTGGTACCTGAAGGGAACGCCAGGCACCGAGCGGATGATCGAATATGAGGCCCTTCTCAACAAGTTGCTCACCCGTCACCCGGAGGTGACGATCGTTTGCCACTACGACACACATCGAATGGATGGAGCGGTGACTCTCGGAGCGCTGTGCAGCCATACGCATGTACAACTCAATGACCGATTGGTTCCCGGCCTCTTTGTAGCGGCGTGACGCGAATGCGCCCAATAGCGCCGCGCAAGTTGCGCGTGTGACGAAGTTCTGCCGTCGCGGATACCGGACCATCGCGAAGAAATGGAGGCGGCTCGAGCAAAGCCGACTTGCGGGAAGGCCGCCCAAGCACATGCCGGCCCTAGCTTGTGAGGCTTGATTCCATTGCCCGCAGTTTCATATTCCGGTCGCTTGCTGCGCAATCCAACGGCGGATGTCCTCGGCCCTCCAAACGGTGATTCGCGCCGAGAGCTTCACAGGTGCAGGAAAGGTTCGCGCCTGGATGCGCCGCCAAAGCGTCGACTTGGAAATTGGCACGAACGCCAGCACTTGCGGCTGCCGCAGGAACCCCGCCTCCGGCAATGTCGGCGCGGGTTGGGGTACAGGAGATGCTGCCGTGTTGGCAGCCGGGTTGGAAATTGTCTTGGGCATGATCTGGCCTCGTTGCGGCTTGCGCCGATGGAAGACATGACCTGCTCTTTCGCGGCCGCATAGGTCAGAAATGCGCGAGCCGCCAGGAACGCGAAACACCAATGCACACCGCCGGCGTTCCGAGCGCACGGTGTTTGGTTGGACAAAGGATGACGCTGTCTACGCCGAGGCGAAACCGCATCCGAAATCACTGACGAGACGTTGCAACACGATCCGCTTGCTCATCGCGCACAACGCGATGGCACTGGGATCGTTCAGCACGGGGCAGGTATCGACTGCGACGCCGTTGCGGAAGCAACGGTGGTGCGCGCGCGGCACACGGATCGCCACGCTGGGCGACCTGATGAGACCTTATACGGGCTCGTGGGCCGGATCAAGACCATCGGCACCACTCACCACGCAACCAACCTAGAGTTGCCGCCCTTGTGGATGGCAGGTTCCGACCCGCTGGGCGTGCCGTGGCACAACGTCCCTATTCGCCGATCTGGACCGCGTCGCGCTTTTCCACGACACCGAGGTCCGCTCCGTGCGCAATAGCACCTTCGGGTTCACCGATCGCGCTTGCTGCCTCCGCGGCACCTTCAGGCGCAACATCATCTCCCGCGCCGTCGACGCCATCGCGACCTCCCATGGCATTCATCCGCCGCCGCAGACCCATCGCGAAGTTCCGCGTTCCGTTGGCCACGTCCCGCACTTGGCGTTTGAGCCCCGCCCGCTGGATGTCCACCTGCTGCGCGGAGATGACCTCGTGGATTTCCAGCGTCTGCAGCAACGGCATCAGTTGATCGAGCTTGCCCAGCACTTCCAAAAAACGTCGACCGCTGGACGACAGCACGCCGACCTGGACGTCCAGCGGCACGGTGTCGTAGGTCGCCGCGCTGCTGATGCCGTTCGCCTTGAACAGCGCCTCGGCGCCGTCAATGGCCTTGTTGAGGTTCTCCGTCACGGCCTCCATCTGTGTGCGTATCGCCACCTCGACCTGGGCGATGTCGTCGTGATCGAGCCGCGTGCGGGCGATCACCGAAATGAAATGCGCATTGAGCTGCTGGGTGTTGAACAACCTCACGAAGAAACGCTTGCCCTCGGCGCTCGTGAAGCGCGTGGGCATTTTCAGGCTGGCTGCCTCGACGCGGCGGAAGTCGGCCTTCGTTTCCTTGGCAAGGATGCGGGCGTTGACACTGCCCCGGTCCATCTTGACGATCTCGATGTCCGACATGTTCGAGCTCCGCACGTTGAAGGCCAGGCTCGATCTTCTGAACCCCGCTTCGCAATCGCCACGCGGAAAGGCCATCAGTTGAGCGGCGTTTCGGCATCAGGGCGTGATTGGCATCGATTCGAAGTTGACCGTGCGTCGGCCCGCCGCTACCTTTGCGTCATGCAGCAGCTGGCCCTGCATTCAAACTTGGCAAGCCCTGGAGTTTCATCGTTGTTACGCATGCCATCAGCCGGCCACGATCCGATGGCGTTGCGGCTGTCGCGGCACTCGTGACGGCGCCTGTCTTGTGACGCCATCGAAGCGAACTTTCGAGGCGGGGGCAATGTCTTGCCTCCTGGCCCTCCCGTCGAAAGCTTTCTCCGATCGGTAGCTGGCACACCGATCCAGGCGGTTCGTACCGTCCCACCAAGCCAGCCCTGGAGTCACATCCGATAGCGCCGGCTTCGACCGGCAGTTCATCACCCCCTGGGGGCATACGCCCTCAGCCCCGGTGCGCGTTGCCTCCTGCATTTCATGGAGGCAACGATGTTGAACCCGAGCACATCGCTCAGAGAGATTGGCCTTGCGTCTGCGGAGCTCCCGTTCCCGCCGCTCGCGGCGCCGCTGCACCGGCCGTCGGCCACCTTGCCCGATCGCGCCACCACCGACGCCCTGCTCGACGACGACACGTCGCCGGTCGAGTGGAGCGAGGAAGACGTTGTCTTCCTGCATTGGCGCCTGCTGCAGGAAGTCAGTCATCTGGCTGACCCGGACACGCCGCTGGAAGAGAAGTTCGACACCTTGCGCTGGGTCTTCACCGAGCGCGAGAAGGACGGACGCCCCTTCTCGTTCGTGAGCTGCCTGCGCGTGGTGGGCTGCAGTCCGATGTCGCCCATCGCCTATTGCGGGCTGGTCGATGCGGAGGAACTGCGCGACCACATCCGCAACGGCGTGAAGGCGTGGTTCGGCCAGACGCTTCGACGCTATCCCGACTGGGTGCGCGAGGCCGTCGCGATCAACCCTGCGTGGATCGAGGCGCGTCTCGCCAAGAACCCGCAGTGGATCAACGAGCAGCTCAAGCGGATGTCCACGGAAGGCGACCTGTTCGCCTGACATCAACCCTTCGGGCTTGCGTCTCGATGCGCAAGCCCGCCCATTTTCAAGGAGTCCTCATGTCCACCCAGAAAGACGTCTTGTGCCTGCTGGCGATCTTGGTCGCGTATGGCATCGCGGGACGCATCGACTACGGCGACGCGGTGATGCTGGAAGAAGCCCGGCAATCAGCGGCACCTGTCGATTGCCCGACGGGCAAGACACTCACCGTCAACGACCCGGAAGTGCAGACGAACGACCTGGCTTTCGATCCACGGACCAACAGCGCCGACGCAGCCACGCCGGAAGGCGACGTGCCCTGTGTGTTGATTTCCATCTAGAAGTGATCCACTGACCCCGCTAATTTCCATTTAAAACTGACCCACGCAAAAACCCTAACCTGCCACTTTGAGTGGCAGGGAGCAGTAGGAGTGATTGACGTGGCGACATTGAGTGTCATCAGGCGTTGGGCACTGCGCGAGCAACTGTCCATCCGAGAGATAGCCCGGCGCACCGGCCTGTCTCGCAACACCATCAGGAAGTACCTTCGAGCCGGCGCTGCCGAGCCGCGGTTTGCCAAGCGGATCAGCCCGAGCAAGCTGGACGCGTTCGCCGACAAGCTCTCGGGCTGGCTCAAGGCGGAGGCCACCAGGTCGCGCAAGCAGCGGCGAACGTTGAAGCAGATGCACGCCGACCTCGTCGTGCTCGGCTACGCCGGTTCCTACAACCGCGTCGCGGCCTTCGCCCGTGAGTGGACCGCGCAGCGCCACGAGGCCGAGCAGACCACCGGCCGAGGCACCTTCGTGCCCCTGACCTTCGGTGCCGGCGAAGCGTTCCAGTTCGACTGGAGCGAGGACTGGGCCGTCATTGCCGGCGAGCGCACCAAGCTGCAGGTCGCGCACTTCAAGCTCAGCCACAGCCGTGCGTTCCTGCTGCGGGCCTACCCGCTGCAGACCCACGAGATGCTGTTCGACGCCCACAACCACGCCTTCGAGGTGCTGGGCGGCGTCCCGCGCCGCGGCATCTACGACAACATGCGCACCGCCGTCGACAAGGTCCGACGCGGCAAGGAGCGCGACATCAACGCACGCTTCCAGGCCATGGTCAGCCACTACCTGTTCGAGGCCGAGTTCTGCAACCCGGCCTCCGGGTGGGAGAAGGGCCAGGTCGAGAAGAACGTACGCGACTCGCGGCACAGGCTGTGGCAACCGACGCCTGTGTTCCCGACGCTGCAGACATTGAACGACTGGCTCGAGCTGCGCTGCAAGGCGCTGTGGGCCGAGATCAGCCACGGCAAGCTGCCCGGCACCGTCGCCGACGCGTGGGCGCAAGAGCGGGCCTTCCTGATGCCGCGGCCTCGATCCTTCGACGGCTTCGTCGAGCACACCAAGCGTGTCTCGCCGACCTGCCTCGTGCACTTCGAGCGCAACCGCTATAGCGTGCCGGCGTCGTATGCGAACCGACCGGTGAGCCTGCGGGTCTATGCCGACCGGCTCGTGGTCGCGGCCGAGGGCCAGATCGTGTGCGAGCACGTTCGCATCATCGACCGGCGCCACGACACGAGCGGCCAGACCGTCTACGACTGGCGCCACTACCTGGCGGTGCTGCAGCGCAAGCCCGGCGCACTCAGGAACGGCGCACCGTTCGTCGAGCTGCCTGAAGGCTTCCGGCGCCTGCAAGGCTCGTTGCTCAGGCAACCTGGCGGCGACCGGGAGATGGTAGAGATCCTGGCGCTGGTGCTGCACCACGACGAGCAGGCCGTGCTCACCGCGGTGGAGTTGGCGCTGGAGGCCGGCGTGCCAACCAAGACGCATGTGCTCAACGTGCTGCACCGGTTGCTCGACGGCAAGCCGCCCGCACCGCCGGTGACCGCGCCGCAGGCACTGCGCCTGGTCAACGAGCCACAGGCCAACGTGCTGCGCTACGACGCGTTGCGGGGCAAGGCCCAGGCCGCGGTGCACGCCTGCGCGGCCAAGGAGAACTGCCATGCGTCATGACCCTGCGATCGCAGCCATCGTGATCATGCTGCGCGAGCTCAAGATGCACGGCATGGCGCACGCGGTGGCGGAGCTGGCCGAACAAGGCGCACCGGCCTTCGAGGCAGCGCAGCCGGTGCTGTCGCAGCTGCTCAAGGCAGAGACGGCCGAGCGTGAGGTGCGCTCGGTGGCCTACCAGCTGAAGCTGGCGCGCTTGCCCGTCTACCGCGACCTCGCAGGCTTCGACTTCGGGCAGAGCGAGGTCAACGAAGCCCTGGTGCGTCAGCTGCACCGATGCGAGTTCCTGGAGGATGCGCAGAACGTGGTGCTCGTCGGCGGGCCGGGCACGGGCAAGACGCACCTGGCCACTGCGCTCGGGGTCCAGGCGGTCGAGCATCATCATCGGCGCGTGAGGTTCTTCTCTACGGTCGAGCTCGTGAATGCGCTGGAGCTCGAGAAGGCCACGGGCAAGGCCGGGCAGATCGCGCACCGGTTGATGTACGCCGACATGGTGATCCTCGATGAGCTGGGCTACCTGCCGTTCAGCGCGTCAGGAGGCGCACTGCTGTTCCATCTGCTGTCCAAGCTCTACGAGCGGACCAGCGTGGTGATCACGACCAACCTGAGCTTCAGCGAGTGGGCCAGCGTGTTCGGCGATGCGAAGATGACAACGGCGTTGCTGGATCGACTCACGCATCATTGCCACATCCTGGAAACCGGCAACGACAGCTACCGCTTCAAGAACAGCTCAGCGCAACCAACCCAGCCCAAGAAGGAGTCCAAGACCAAGAAGTTATCCACAACGTGAGCCCGCGGGGCTCGAACACGGGTGGGTCAACATTGGATGGAAACGGTGGGTCAGGATTACGTGGAAATTAACATTCACGAGTTACGGCGTGACCGTCGCGGTCAACGGCACCGCCCTGCCGGCCGGGTCGTCGGTGCTCTATGCCGGAGACAGCCTGGTGATCGCCTTCGACCCCTGGTCGCTCGTGATCGCCATCATCATCTACATCGTGATGTCGATGATGTCTTGCAACGAAGACGAAGGCCGGCTCGCGATGCAGGAAGGCGCGGGTCTGTGCCACAGCATCGGCACCTATTGCTCGTCGTGCATCAACCTCTTTGGCTCGTGCGTGTCCTGCCTCGAGCACACGACCGGCAAGTGCTGCTTCAACAGCAAGCTCGCGCGCATCGTCAACGAGCAAGGCCGCATGCAGGTCGCCAAGGGCTGGGGCAGCGCCGAGAGCCCAGACTGCTCGGGTTTCACGGTGGCGCAACTGCAAAGCCTGAACTTCGCGGCGATGGACCTGAGCGAGTTCTATGCGTCCATCGTGCCGACGTTGCCGAACGTCGGTTCGCTGCAGAGCGGCAGCGCAGGGCGCGTGCCGAATTGCTACTACGGTCAAGGGCGTTGCCAATGAAAGCCACCGTTCTCATATTGTTGTTGGCCGCGGCCCTGGACTGCAGTGCCCAGGCCCCCGAACGCACGCCGGTGACAGATCCTCGCCCGCTGCTGCTGGCTGCGATCCAGTCCACCGATGGCCAGGCCCGCGGTGTGTTGACCGGCGACGTAGCCGATGCCATCTCCAAGCGCTTTGCGGCGAGCACACCGATCTTCATCGACGTGACGACCGAGCGTCGCTACGTGCAGGCGGGCTGCAGCCGACTGAAGGTGACGTTCTGGCAGGACGGTGTGCTGCTGCCCGGTGCGAAGGCGCCGCGCAAGCAGACCATCGAGTTCGGCATCAACTACTGCCTCGACGGCCTGCCGCCGAAGTCGCTGACCTGAAGAGGCTGACATGCAGCGATCACTCTTCTCATCCGCATGCTTTGCCGTCTGGACCACATTGGCGCTGTCATGGCTTCCTGCCGGATCGTCGGCCCAGGACAGTGGTCGCCAGGAAGCTACGGCGGCCTCGCCCTACTGGGCCGATGCCTGGCGCGGCTGGCATTTTTACGAGGAACCCGAACCGGAAGGCGAAGACGCCGCGTCGCCGCGCAGACCCGTCCCGCCGCCCGCCACGCCATCCGCCAAAACACCACCGCCCAAGCCACCGGAACTGGTCCAGTTCCAGCGCCTGCAGAAGACGCTGGAGGAGTATCGCAACGTCGCCATCATGCGGCCAACCGAGGCGAACGTGCGGCGCTACATGGAGCTCGAGGCCAAGGTCGTGGCCCGCGCCTCGTACTTCGCCGACGTCGCGCAGCGGGTGGCCTGGGCCACACCCGAGCTCGATCCGACGCTGCAGGGCCGGCCGGTCAACGCCAAGGCGCTGGAGGTCTTCGAGCGCCAGCAGATCAGCGACCGCTCCAGCTCGATCGGCGCGCTGGGCCAGGACCACGTGCTGTTCTTTTTCTTCAGGGGCGACTGCCCGTACTGCCATGCCTTCGCGCCGACGCTCGCGGCCTTCCAGGAGCGCCACGGCATCAAGGTGGTGGGCATCAGCGTGGATGGCGGAAGCATGCCGGGCTTCCCCGATGCACGTAGCGACAACGGTATCGCCCGCACCTTGCAGGTGACCCAGGTCCCCGCCGTCTTCCTCGCCCAACCCTTCACCGGAAAGATCACCCCGATCGGCTTCGGCGTCTTGTCGGAAGCCGAACTGCTCGAACGCATCACCACCGTCTCGGCACCCAGTGCCGAAGAGATGCTGCCGAGCACCAGCCGGCACGTCGTCCTTCAGTAGGAGTCTTCCATGGTCCCCGAATCGATGAAGAAGTCCTGCGCTGTCTTGATTGCAGCGTTGCTCGCAGTCTCGCCGCTGCCGCTGCGGGCCGGCGACCTGAACGCAGAGGTGAACAACATGTTCAACAACCTGGGCGCCATCGGCAACTACACCGCGCCAGGCGCCTTCCGCGGCCAGACCTTCAACACCTACACCGGCGGCAGCCTGTTCATGCGATCGCCGAACAAGGTCTACCAGCTCGCTGCCATCCAGTTCCCGAGCGCCAAGGCCGGCTGCGGCGGCATCGACGTGTTCGGCGGTTCGTTCTCGCACATCTCGGCGACCGAGTTCAAAAACATGCTGAGGAACATCACGGCGGCGCTTCCGGGCATCGCCTTTCAACTCGCGCTGGAAGCCGTCTCGCCGCTGCTGGGTGGGCTGACCAAGTGGGCCAAGGGGCTGGAGACCTGGATCAACAACGCGCGCATCAACTCCTGCGAAACCGCCAAGGCCATCGTCAGCACCGCGGCCGAGGCGACCGGCTACAGCTCGCAGGAAACCTGCGCCGACCTGGCCGTCGAGATGGGCCTGGAAAGTGATCGCGATGCAGCACGCCGGCGCTGCGCGACGGACCGGCCGGGCATCCTCGCGTCTGCGCGATCCTCGACCGACCCGAACGTGAAGAACAAGGCTCCCTTCGTCGGCAACCTCACCTGGAAGGCACTGCAGTACACCGGCTCCTATCTGGACGACCAGGAACGCGAACTGATCATGAGCATGGTGGGCACCATCGTCTACTACCCCGACGAGGCGGCACGCGATCCCGAACCCATCGCACCGACCATCACCTCGATCAGCCAGCTTCTGTATGGGCAGAGCGCCGCGGCGGGGACAGACGTCGTCCAGCACATGTTGAAATGCAACGACTACACGAACTGCGACGTGGTGACACTGAACACCGCCTACACCCACACGCCCTTCACCGCGAAGGTCGAGACCATGATGCGCTCGATCGCCGACAAGATCGCCCTGCGTACCGCGATCCCGAACAATTCGGCCGAGGTGGGATTTGTGAATCAGACCACCGAGCCGGTCTACAAGATGCTGTCGATCGGCTCGACCATTCCCGGCTCGGGCCTCGCCGACAGCCTGATCGGTCAGTACCGCGACGTGATCGCCGCCGACTATGCCTACGTGTTCCTGGAGCGCAACCTGCGGCTGGGCATGGCCGCGCTGGACAAGAACTACCAACTGCAGCAGACCCAGCGCGAGCAGGCGAACCGCATTCGTGATCGCGCGCAGGCGATGCTGCTGCAGATCTCGCAGGAGAAGAACCTGCTGTACCAAAAGGTGGGCTCCTTCCGCGCGGTATCCAGCCACTTGGAAGAACTGGAACGACAACTGCGCTCGAGCATGCCGCAACACGTGATGGACATGCTGGGCCAGCAGGCGGCCTATCTTCGCCGGTAATGGGCCGCTAACGGCGCCGCCGAGAGCCAGGAGCGTCCATCATGTGGGAGATCTATGCCTACCAGAACTCGGAGAGCCTGTTCGGCATCTTCAACGCCGCCGCAGCCATCCATGCATCGAGCGACTACCTGGCTGCCGTCGCCGCGGTGGCCTTCTGCGGCTTCGTCGCGGCGCTGATCGCGTACGCCTTCGCACCGGAGAAACTGCAGGGTTGGAAGTGGCTGGCCACCGTGGTGCTGGTGTTCTCGATCCTGATCGTCCCCAAGGTGACGGTAGGCATCGTCGACAAGACGGGCGGCGCGCCGGTCAAGGTGGTCGACAACGTGCCCTTCGGCATTGCGATGCTGGGCAGCATAACCAGCACGATCGGCCACACGTTGACGGGCCTATTCGAGACGGCCTTCCAGGTCATTCCTGGGCAGGGCGCTCTGCCCAGCGAACTCGCCTACGAAAAGAACGGGCTCATGTTCGGCAACCGGCTGATCCGCGAAACCGGCAATGTGGTGTTCCAGGACCCGAACTTCCGCACGGACCTGATCAACTTCATTCATAACTGCACGATGTACGACCTGATCGACGGCACGATCAGTCCATCGACGTTCTCGAGTTCTGGCGACGTGTGGCCACTGATGGCGACACCAAATCCGGCGCGCTTCAGCACCATCACCGCGTCTGGCAGCAGCGTGGACGTGGACACCTGCCCCAACGTCTATGCGAACCTCAATGGGCGCATCCCGGCGCAGATTACGTTGATCCAAGGGCGCCTGGCCTTCCAGCTCAACCCGACCTTGCCTGGTGCTGCTGCGGCAGCGGCGATCGCAGGACAGATCCAGCAGGCCTATCTGAAGAACAGCATCGCGGATGCCTCAGCCACCGCCGCCGATCTGATTCGACAGAACGCGGTGCTCAACGCGATCAACGACACGAGCAACATCATCGGACAGAAGGTGAACGACCCGGCAGCGATGGTGCTGGCAGTGGGTCGGGCGCAGGCAGTGGCGCAGCAGAACGCGTCGTGGCTGAACTACGGCAAGGTGGCCGAGCAAGCGCTGCCGGTGTTCCGCAACGTGATCGAGGCGGTGACCTACGCCCTCTTCCCGCTGCTCGTGCTGCTGCTTCTCCTGACCAGCGGGCGCGAGACGATGCTGGCCTTCAAGGGCTACGCGGCGATCCTGATCTGGATCCAGTTGTGGCCGCCGCTGTACGCGGTGCTGAACTACATGGCGTCGATCTACGCGTCCTACGACCTGGCGGCTGCGGCCGATCTCGGCGCGGGCGTGAAGGCGTTGTCGCTGCAAACGGCGTCGACGATCTACTCGCGGGCGATTTCTGGCGAGGCGGTTGTGGGGTATCTGGCGATCAGCATTCCCTTCATCGCATGGGCAGCGTTGAAGCGAATGGAGAACTTCGGCACGGCGCTGGTCGGTGGGCTGTCGGGGCTGCAGGGGGTGCTTTCAGGCAGCACAGGCGCGGCGGCGACCGGTAATGTGAACTTGGGCAACGTGGCAATGGACCAGACGCAGTTGGCGCCGAATAGGACGTCTGCGTTCATGGGCAGTTTGCAAAACGACCTGACAGGGAACACGTTCTCGTCGAACGCACTGACAGGACGCACGGCCGTGACCTTGCTGCGCAACCAAGGCTTCGCTTCGCGCGTCGTGTCCATGCGGGTGACGGAGCAGGATGTGACCGAGGCGAGTCGGCAGGCCGATGCGGCCCGTAGCGAAGCCGTGTCAGCAGGCCAGCAGCGATCGACCGTGCTCACAGAGGCGTTCACGCGCGGTCTGACAAAGGTGCGCTCGTCGCGCAGTAGCAGCGGGTCAACTTCCAGCAGCTTCGAGCAGCTTGGCGAGACGATGAACCGACTGGATCAAATATCGAAGAGCGTTGCGGACAGCACCGGCCTGTCCCAATCGCAAGTAGCAAGGATTGCCTTCGGTGCTTCGGGACACCTTGGAATCAACGCAGGAATTGCAGGTGCACAGGCACAGGCCAGCGGCGAGAAAGCATATCTATCGGGCCTGTCCGCCGAACAACGCAAGGTTCTCGGCGCCATGACAAGCGAGCAGATTGCCGAGTTCAAACAATTCGGTGACCGTGTGTCGCGCGACTCCAGCCTCGTCAACGCCCTGTCCAACGACTCGCGAGAGGCCCGGGAGTTGGCATCGAGGCTCTCGGAGACCCGTGCCGATCTGTTTTAGAGCATTGATCGCGGCCGGTGTCAGCAGGTAGTTGTTGACGACCGAGTCGTCGTGAAGGTCGCGGTCCAACGCGATGGAACGCGTGTGCCCACCACCCAAGGCAAGGAAATCAATGATTCTCCTAGACATGCGCGGCCACTCCCTCTGCGTGCCGGAGTCGGAATTGCGGATCCATCCGTTTGGTGTTCAGGACAACGCTTTGCGTGTCGGCCGTGTCCACGAAGCGGAGCGCGCCAGGAAGCAGGTCGCTCATCGTTTCAATGAACAACCGCAATTGGTGCTCGTCCATCCTGAACACGACGCCGGGACTATCCACGTCCTTCAATAGGCGCTGGAAGTCCATGCTGAACTCACCCTCGCCTGCGCCGGCGATGAAGTCCGAAAGTGCTATCCCAAAAACACGGCAGGTCAATCCCACCGGGGCACGGGACTCCGTGCTGAACACGGTCCGACCATCCTCGCCCTTGGTCGCCTTGAGCAGCGCCAGGTCCTGCAGCGGCGACCATGACGTGTCGTCTGTGCCTCGCTCCTCCTGGTAGTACGACTGGACAAAGATGGAGGCATGCTGCTCTAGGGTGCTGGGGGCGAGCGCCCGCGAGGCGCCGGCGCCTCGCCGCGCCAATGCTTCGATCAGTTGCTTTCGATCGAAGCGAACCAGCCCACCTTCGGCGAACACCTCGCGCCACGCAGCCAAGCCTCCCTTGGTCGTGAGGTGCCAGTGAATGAGCCAAAGCGACTCAAGGGATTCGAGATACTGATCCCAGGCTTTTTGTCCCGCAAACAGGATGGAGCCGACCACGCCGGGTTCATGACCGCCGTCTTCCGCTGACCTCAGGACACCCGAGGCCTCAGCCCAGAACTGCAAGGACTTCACCATGTTGCGCCCAATGCCGAGCGTATTGATCGCTCGTTCCTCGGTACGCAGGAGGTTGGGCTCCTTCTTGACGGCGCGAAACACCTTGGGAAGCCAGCCATAGCGGCACACGAAAGACTCGTGGCCGGAAAAGCGGTCGTTGCTGCTGCTGCTCATTTCGCCCCTTCCTGTCTTGTTGTTGTGCGGTCCTGCAGCCCGACCGCGCGCGACCCTGCTTCCGTCACTGCCACTTGTGAATTCGACAGGGAAGCAGATGCGCCACTCGAACACCGATGGGCGGGGAATTGCGCGTGTTTCTTCATGGTATTAAATCATCCTCAACGTTTTGGTACTTTGCCGGTGGTTGGCGGCCCGGCTCAGGGAAAGTGCGCGTGCTTCCTCCATCACGGCCCCTTCTTTCTCTGCACCAACTGAATCATCGCGAACAGGCGGTGGAAGAGGTAGTCCACGTGATCGACGTCGATCACCGGTACCTGCTTGACCTCGTAGTGACGGATCAGATGGCTGTTTCCTATGTCGGTGAGTTCCTTGGCCTCGACCCCCAGCCTGGCGCGCAGCGTCGGCTCCGATGTCACTGCATCCAGGATCTTCTGCACAGAGGTTTTCTTGTCAGGATCCGCCAGGGACTTCAAACGTTCCCAGGCGTCCCACAATCGCTCGAGGGCTTCACGCCGCACAAGGGGATTGCGGTCTGAGAACTTCACCCTGCACTCCTCAAGCAAGACGTCCAGCATGCGATCGCCCGAGTTGAATGTTGTGCGCCGAAGGTCGTCCCCAAGCACAGGTGGCAACACGCGGACGATCCGGCCGCTGGTGAGCATCTCAAACGCCAGCCCGTTCCGCGAAAACAGACGGTTGATCGCGGCGCGGAACTCTTCCTTCCCCACCTCTTGATCGAACGTCAGATGGTGGTGGCTGAAGAAGTCGTGGTACTTGCCGGGCACCGGCTTGGCGACTGCGCCATAGACGAACTCGATGAAGTCCAGCACCAGAAGCGTTGACGGCGCAAACGGTTCGCGCTTGGACATGAAGCCCTCGCCGACCTCGGCTGTGATCTGCAGCGGCCATTCCAGCCCAGGTATTTCGGCCATGACGGAAGCGGCCAGCGCGCCTTCGTCGCAGCCGCAGATCGCCTGCCCATCCGGGCATCGCTCGGGGAAGCGTTGGGCCAACGCTCCGCTGTTCATCAGCCCCTGCACGGTTGCAGCGATGGCCGCCCAGACGGTGGGCGTGATCACCTGCTCTGTACGGGCGCGCGGACCGTTCTCGCGGTCGCTGAAGTAGTCGCTCATGCAGCAGCCGCCGCGGCGACCTCGCGGTTGATCGACTGCTGCAGCTGTTCCACACTGACCAGCACTTCGTCCAGCGACGGCACCGCGCCGAAAATCATGCCCGACATGGCGACATAGTCCTTCGCCAGCGCGTCGCGCATGGCCCCTTCAGGCATCAGCGTGTACGAGCCTGGCTTGGCAGTATCCAGCCCCAGGTCGGCACTGCCGAAGAACAGGCGAGCATGCGTGGCGCAATCCATCGCTAGGGCCTGGTCCGCCCGCCAGTCGGATACCGGTTCCTGTTGCAGCAACCGATGGACGTCGTAGTAGTGCCTGGAGACGCGCTGGCCCTCGTGGCGCAGTTCCTTGCGCCGGTCATGCCATTGTCGCAGGCTATGCAGGATCATCACCTTGTCCCAGAACGTGCGTTCCGGTTTGACCGTGGTGATGTTGGCCACCGCCAGGTTGGCGCCGACAACGTCCTGCGCAACGTAGGGCACCACGGTCGACGCAACATTGGGGTCTAGGGCAGATTTCGCACCCGCCTCGATCTTGACTGCTGCCCGGATGTAGTCCCCGGTCGCCGCCGTCACGGAGGGGTACCAGAACAGCAGCGTCTGGCCGTCCTTGTCATCCGGATCCGCTTCCAGTTTGAAGGCGGCATCGGGAATCACGACGGTGGCGATCTCGGCCAGTTGCCCGGTCATGGTCCCCGCGATGTAGGCTTGGCAGGCTGCCCGAATGGCATCAAGCCTTGCCCGGCGCTTCTTGCCGCTGAGCGCCTCCAGATCGGCTGCATGGGCTCCCTGCCCCAGGTCGTCACGGAACACCGTGATGTCGATGTCTTCCGAGAACCTGGAGATCAGGCCGAACGCCTTGGACAGGGAGGTTCCGCCCTTGAACAACAGGCGCGGGCCACCGGCGGGCAGTCCGTTGAACAGGGCGTCCAGCGTCCAGCACACCCAGAAGTCCTTCTCCACGTTTTGCACGGCTGTCCCCAACCGGGCGGCAGCAGCAAGGAACAAATCGCGCCGTTCGGCGTGGCTGGCCGTGATCACCGTGTTGAAGGCGGGGTTCATCGGGCCACCGCCACCTGTTTGGTGGGCCGGTGCGCGCCTCTGGCCTGGCCGGCGCCCAGCTTGTCGGTGCCGTCGACCTCCCGTTGAGGATCGCAGCCGGGTAGTTCGCGCACAAGGCCCTGCATCCAACCCGGCAGGACGGCGAAGCCGTCGATCAGGTCCTGCCGGATCGCGAGGCCATGGACAGGGTCGCCCAGCACCTTGGCCAGCCGAGTCATGACCCTTGAATGGTCGGACGCCAGGGTGTCCTTGAGCCAGTGCAACGCCTGTACGACGCGCATGGCAGGCCGCCCGGCCCAGTACAGGCGGCTAGGCGCCGTCTGCTTGAAGTCAATGACCAGGTTGTCCAGCTTGACGGACTTGCGGCGCGTGTCGGTGTGGATGGTGACCCGGGCCGGCACGGCGTCGGTCAAGCCCAGGTCGTTGGCAGCGGTCATGCCATCTACCAGCATGCGCAACTGGTCGCGCCTGGCGATTGCCTCCACGATGGCGCGGTAGTCGGGTGTGGTGGGGCGTTGCGTCAGCTTGTTGATGACCGGCCTGTCGTATAGGCCGCGGTCGATACGCCGCAGTTCACCGGCCAAGACCATGCGCTGCAGGGTCTTGTCGATCGCGTCACGGGTCCCGAATTGGGCGAAGTCGGTCGGCACCCAGACACGGCCGGGACCGTCGGATTCGACGCGCGTGGATATCTTGGCCTTGAGATCGGACATGGTGTCCGATATTTGTATGTTTTTTTCGGACTTTTGGCAACCCATTTGTCCGAAAACTGTTGTTTTATTTCGGACAACTTGCACCCCTGATCTGTCCGAAATTTGCATGCATTTTTCGGACAATCCGTTGCAGCGCTTCGCCGCTCAAGAACGTGGGCTGACTCTGGCGCACACCGACTTTCCAGCGAGGGGTCAGCGGCCGAGCAGCATGAAAGGCGCCCAGTTGGCCTCGTCAGCCGACCTCCGGATCGTGCGCTTGGCGAGCGTGAGCGCCTCGTCCGTCGGCAAGCCGCGCCGCATTCCGTCCATGAACTGATCCACCAGGTTCGCCGTGGCGGCGTCATCGTAGATCTTCCACACCGTGAGCACCGTGCTCAGCGCCCCGGCCGAGAAGAAGGCATAGGGCAGACCCAGCACGCCCTCTCCGGCCGCGAGCCGCCCACGTCCACTCTCGCAACTCGACACCACGACCACGTCGGCGTTGAGCGACAGCCGCGCAATGTCGTGCGCACTCAGGTATCGGTCCACTTCGGTGCCATCGGTCGGCCGCCCCAACACAACGGCACTGAGCGCGGGGTTCGCAAGGTTCAGATATCCGTGCGCCGACATCAGAACCATGCGCGCTCGCGCGAGTTCGCCCGAAGACTGCAGCGTCGCGATGGTCTGCCGCGTGGCATTGGCGCCGCGAAACAGCGAACGGCCCTCGACGAGCCCGTACGTCTTAGCGACGCGAAGCAGTTCCTTGTCGGAGTAGGTGAGATCGCCCCACTTGGGGAACGCCTCGTTGGGCACCCCTCGCGGCAGCACGCGGTCCGCATAGGTCGCCCCGCCGATGGCCAGCAACTCCGTGGGAGGTGCCTGATCGCGTGCCTTGGACCTCGCGTTCAGCAGTGTGAGCATGCTCCACGAGTGGGCGTAGCGCACGATCCTTTCATCGACCACCAGACCCTTGCCATCGCTCAAGGCTTCGAACGGGACATTCCACAGCGCGCCGCCGGGCGAGATGATCCATCGGCGGTATCGGGCAACGATGTCGCGCACAGCGTCCGGCAACAGCGTGTTCGACAGCGTCACGCGCAATGGATCGATGGTCACGATCTTCTTGGCCTGCGGATACGTCTTGTTGGCATCGTCGATGAAGAACGCGTCACCGACGCGGAACAGGTCCTTCCCGGCTTGTGCCACAGCGTCCAGGCCGCCGGCGGTGGAGAGGATCTGCGCGAAGCTCGACACGGAGTTCTCGAGCCCCAGCACCGTCACCGGCCCGGCCAGCGTCAGCCGGCCAGTAGGTTCGAGCACCGCGATCAGCACCTCGAAGATGGGGCCGTCCACGCGCCGCGTCAGGTAGCCGAGGTACACCTCATCCAATTTCAGGAGCTCCTTGGCGTTGTCGGGCCGTTGGATCTTCGACAACGACGCCAGACGAAGCGCCGGATTGCGCGCCTCGGCAGCGCTGAATGTGCGCTCATAGGCCTGCTTTTCGTTGAGTAGTGCCTGCCGGGCGGCGTCACGTTTCGGTGGATCGGCCTGAACGGCCTCGACCGCCGCCTCCAACTGGGCGATCCGGGATTCCGACGCGGCCAGCGCCGCCCGGTCCTCGCTCGTCAGCGATTTGTCGGCAAGCGCCAGCTTGATCGACAGGTCATCGCGCAGGGCCCGCGACTTGGACCACTCCATGCCCCAGAAGGCCTCTTCGGTGCGCTGCGCCTCGTGCGCCGCAAAGGCAAAGCGTTGGTAGACGTTGGCCCGGCTCTCGAGCAGCACGCGGCGATCGCCGGGCAGTGGCGATCGCAATCGCTGCGCCTCCACCATCGCCACATAGTCGCCGAGAATCGGGACCGCCCGCTTGGCATCGACGTCCGCCACCGCGAACCCCAGGTTGCTGAGTAGCGGCAGCGTACGGGGGTGTTCCTGTCCGAGCCTGGCACGCATCGCCTGGTAGCTTTGCTCCAGCCCCTCGATGGCACTGAGCTGGCTCTGCGCGTCCTTGCCGAAGAACGCAATGCGGTCGAGGATGTACCAGGCGCTGTTCAGCAATTCATAGCGTTCGAGATCATCGGCCGGCAGCTTGTCGGCAACTTCCACGGTCGCCGCCGCGCCGAGTTTGGCCCGCTCGAAGTCGCGAGTGCGGTACGCCAACGCCGCGACGTTTGCCGAGGCGACGAGCAGGCGCTTCTGCTCCGTCGGCGCTGCTGCGTCGACTGGATTCATGCCTTCGAGGCGCCGCCGCTGGCGCCCCAGAATCTCTTGGGACAGTTTCAGCGAGGTGGGAAACAGTCCCATCCGCTCCTGCAAGCGAGCCATGACCGACATCGCTTCCAGCGTGAACGGGTTGCCCGGCCCGAGGCAGCCCTCCCTCGTGCGGACGGCCGCCTCGGCATCCCGCATCGCATCCTCGAAATCGCGCAGTTCACTGCGCAGTGCAACCCCGCGCAGCAGTGCATCGACGTACACATGATGCGTCGGCGCCAAGATGGCCGCCATTGCCTTCTGGAAAGTGAGAAGCTGCTGCAATGCAGCTTGCGGGTCGCCCGATTGCGCCAGCACGATGCTGCGCTTGTACAAGCCGTCGAGTTGGATCAACTTCTCCCGCAACGCCCCCTTGCCCGCTTTCGCGAGCGCGGGATCGACAACGACATTGCAGCGATGCTCGTAGAGTGGATCGATCATGCCCGCGGGCTGGGCCTCGGCGAGGGTCACCACGGCGCACGCCGCGAGCGCGGCGGCGCGAACGACGAACCGATGGGCCGCGCGCATGCCGCCCTCAAGGCTTCTTGGGCAGGACCCAGAACTCCGCGGGCGGCCGATCACCGGCCTTCAACCCGCGGTCTGCGACGGCCAGCCCGTCGAAGACCCATCGCCGCAGGTCCACATGCAGTTGCGGGTTGTCGACGACGTATGAATGGCCGTAGCCCTTCAACGCCGGCGCGATCGCGCTTGCGTCCACGGTGTCGCCGGGTTTGGCGGTGAAGACGCGGTCGCGGGAGTCTCCGACCGGCGGCCGCGCATGCACGATGTCCGATGCCAGCAGCGCGTAGTCGTTGCCCGAGGTGTAGAACGTCCACCCCTTCTTCGGCAAGGATTGGATGCGAGGCCAGAGTTCGTTGATCTCCTCCTCGTTCAGGTCAGCGGCCGCGAATGCCACGCGAGTCAATTTCGGGATCGACGCCTTCGCCAGGTCAAGCTGGGACAACAGCCGGGTCGTCAGGCGCGTTCCCATGCTGTGCGCCACGACGATCACCTCGTCGATCTGCGGATGCGAAAGGACCTTCTGCACGATGGGTCTGAGCCGTTCGGTCGAGGGCTCGATCGATTGCTCGTCCTGCCAGTATCGGAGCACCTTGGCCTGGGACGGCCAACTGATCGCAATCGGCAAGGCGTCGAAGCGCACACCCCAGGCCAAGCGCGCGGCGGCCTGGACGCTGTCCTTGTACGACACGTTGAAGCCGTGCACGAACAGCAGCACCCTGACGGGCGCGCTCGTTGGCAGCCCACTCTTGTACTTCGCGATCTCGGCCGAGAACGCGTCGGCGTCCATGAGTTGGGGCATGGCCACGCTGATGCCCGCCGAGGAGCCCTCCTCGGTCGACAGGGTGATTCCTTTCGGCGCAGCGGCTCCGGCGACGTAGTTTTCGGCCGGCATGCGGACCATGACGCGACCATAGGCGACCCCGGTCGTACGGCGCTGCGCTCCAAAGAAGCCTGCCGCGTCTGGCGGTGGCTCGACCGGTGCTCGGTCCGTCACGAAGAGCACAGGGATCGTGGCAAAGGTGGTCGCGACCCCTGGCCCTCGCTTGACCGCCTCGGTCGGTGCTGTGGCCTCGCGCTTGCATTGCACTTGTTCGAGTTCCAGCAGCGCGCGTTCCTGCAGGACCCTGTAGCCAGGCTTGTCGCGATCCGCTTCCGGAGTCGCCGCCATCGCACTCTGCGTCTGAGCGAGCTTCGCCTCCAGCGTATCGAGCGCTTCCGGCGACACGGCGCCGCACTCCGCGAAGGCGGCAGCGCCGAAACTGGCGAGCGCCACGACGACGAGAGCGAAGCGAATGCGCATACGGTCCTCCACATTGGTGCGACGCGCTTCTTCATATTCGATGAGCCGACCTGACGCATCATCCTCATGATGGAGGGATGGCGCGCAGCGCGCTCTGCGGCGGCCAATCAGTATCACCCATCCCCAATGAGTCCATGTCGGGGCGCGCGCCATTCCTCTATGTAGTTCCGCGACGGACCGGCCCATGACGACGCATCATGAGCTTGGTCCGCTGCCGCGACGAGCCGCGCGGACCGATCCGCCAAAATCGCACTGGCAACTTCGGAGGGCTTTACGTGGTTACAAAGCTGGAGTGGGAGCCATACAAGGTAGGCAAGCCCTCAACACAGAGCAACTGGACTAACGACGACTGTCGACCCTTCGATGAGGTCAGCCATGTCAGTCACGTTGACAGCGCTGTGCGAATTGTTCTGGATGACCGGATACGCCAGAGCCTGGTCTTCGATGAGTCCGTGCTGAACCGTCGCCGCATCCTAGTGACTTGGCTGTCGCCCAACGATTGGAATGATGGCTTCCGTTACGGCAACGTCAGATTCACCTACCGATTTGCCGACCTGATCAAGGGCATGCAGTTCTATTGGGTGGAGGCCATCACAGCCTACAACCCTACGGCATGCCGCATTCTGATCACGGACCAGGACAGAAGCCGGACCCTGAAGCCCTACGATCCCGCGGCAGCAACGGGTCCATGGTGGCACGACCAAGCGACCGATACCCACTATCGCAATGGCAAACTTTGCCTGGAGTTCATGCTCGAGGCCGATCTGCCTCTGAGAAGGGTTCGACACATTGACTTTGTCTCGCACCATTCGGATTGGTGCTCCGTTCACCGCGGTGCGCCAAGAAAGTGTGCCGAACTCGGCTTGCCGAGCGGCAAAGGCGGGGCGAAGTTTCTCGCGGCGGCGGCGGCAAGAGGGATCGACTTGTCAGCCTTGATGAAACGCTTCGCCGACGACGATGAAACCGCCAAGTTGCCGTATCGGATGCGCCCAGCGCTCAACTATCTTGCTCGCGGTCTGCACAAGGTCGATTTCCAGTCTTTGATCAAAGCCGAATCCGCCACGGGCAAGGCCGTTGCGCGAGCATTGCTTGCTGCCTTGGCGACAGGCAACGACGATGAAGCCAAGCTGTTGGCTGCGATGTTCAAATCCGACGAGTGCACGCTGCTCGCTGTCGCGCTTGTCGTCTCTGAGACTCTTGGCTGGAATTCAGAGGACATCTACAAGGCGATCAGTGACTGAGCGACGACCCTTGTGGGGCGCCCACCCGTCAACGCCTCTTCATGACGCGCGAAGTGGCCCTCTCGCACTTGGCTTCCGGACCTCCAATTTCTACGACCTTCAGGGCCGAGAGAACACGGAGAAAACGGGCTCAAGACGCACGTTCGCCATCGATTCCGGTCCATTCGACTTCAAGAAGCCTCACAGAATCCATTGCAGGCAAGGTAGGCACCGGGTAACGACGCTGCATCTTTGCTTTACGCGGGCGTTCGCGGCAGCCAAGAAAGGAACGCGGGATCGGACCGGACGCGAGATCCCTCTTCATGGACGGTGATGACGTCCAGTGGCGATCAATCGATCAGCTCACGAGGGCCCACCGCATCCCATATCCGATAGCGGCGAAGCAGTATCTCAACTGTTCCCAAATCGTTCCCAGACATCGTCAGAAAGACTAAAGGGTTAGCACGCGCTAACGTGCTAACCCTCGTCTTTTATGGTGCGGCTGGCAGGAATCGAACCCACGACCCCTTGGTTCGTAGCCAAGTACTCTATCCAGCTGAGCTACAGCCGCATCAAGCCTCGCAGTATACCAGCGGATCAGTGGCCCGCCGGCCGCGCCGGTACCGCCTCAATCCAGCGCCGCCGCGGCCTGCTCGCAGCGCAGCGCCCGCGCCTCGTCCTCTTCCTCGCGTGCCAGCGCCGCCAACTGGCGCCAGGCGGCGCGGCGGGTGCGCGAGGCCAGCCCGGGCGCCGCGGCGGCCTGCTCGAGCAGCAGGCGTGCCTTGCCCCAGAGCTGGCGTTCGGCGAAGACCATGCCCACGGCGGCGACGACCGCAGCTTCGTGGCCGTGGGCCTGCGCCGCGGCCTCCAGCCGCGGCAGCCAGTCGACGCCGATACCGGTACGCGCCTCGATCAACGCCAGCGCCACCTGCTCGCGATCTTCGCGCGACAGTTCCGACAGCCGGTCCCAGAAGGGCTTGAGCCATTGCCTGGCGTCTTCGCCGGCGTCGAGGTGAACGGCGCGCAGCGCCGCGCGTGCCACTACCTGAGGGTCGCGGCGGTCTGCAGCGTCGAACTGGCCCCACAGGCGGCGCAACTGCTGCACGTCGTGCGCGCCTTCCAGCGTCTCGCCGGCCAGCGCACGCAGCAGCGCCTGCGCCACCAGCGGCGAGAAGGCCTGGTGCTTGGCCAGCAGGCGCGCCGTCTGCAACGCGTCCAGGGGCTGGCGCACCATGCGCAGCGCCTGCAGCTTCAGGCGCAGCGCGTGGGTGCGGCGCGCGGCGCCCGGCGGCATGGCGTCGAGTGTCTCGATCGCGCGTGGCGCGTCGCGATCGTCTAGCGCCCATTCGGCGGCCAGCAGGCGCACGGCCTCCTCGGTGTTGCGGGCGCCGCCGCGCAGGCCCTTGGAGCTGCCCTGCGCGGCCCGCAGCGCTTGTGCCAGCGCGGCGTCGCGGCGCGGGCGGTCCTGCAGGCGGTGCAGGCTGCCGGCGGCCAGCAGGCCCGCCAGCACGCGGAACTCGGGGTCGGCTTTCAGCACCTCGTGCTCTTCGGCGATGAGCATCGCCCGCTGCGCGGCGCCGCGCGCGCGGCCATAGCGGGCGCCGAAGTACTCTGTCAACGCTTCGCGCAGCGCGGCCTGCGCGGCACGTTCGCGACGCAGCGCACGCCAGGCACCGGCGCGCTTGGGCAGACTGAGCAACGAGCTGAAAGCCCGCACCGCCGCCATCAGCACCAGGCAGGCGCCGAGCAGCGCCAGCACGAAGAGGTTGAGCGAGAAGTCGGTGCGCCAGCCGCCCCAGTAGATGCTGACGAGGCCGTCGTTGCTGCCCAGCGTCGTGGCGGCCACCACGGCGACCACGAACAAGCCCACAAGCCAGATGACGCCGCGCATCGGGGTTGCTGCCTGTGGTCCGCGCTGCTGGCCCGCGCCGCGCCGTCAGCGACCGGCCGACGCGGTGGCGATGGCCGCCAGCGTGGCGTCGGGCCGCGGCACGTTGACCAGCCGCGCCTGGGCCGTGACGCCACGCACCAGATCGCTGGCAGCGGCCACACGCCGCGTGCTGCGGTCGAAGTAGCGGTCGAGCGCGGCCTGCGCGTCGCGCAGGTCGGACTGCGCGGTGTCGAACTGGCGCGACAGCAGCGCCAGGCGCGCGTTCAGCAGGCGCAGCTTGAGGTTCTCGCGCAGAAAAAATGCCTGCTCGGGCGCCAGCAGCATGGCCTCGGGCGCGTCGATGCGCGTCACGCGCACGAGGTTCCTGACTTCGTGCCAGACCACCGCGCCGAACTCGCGCCAGGGTGCGACCCAGGGCCAAGCCCCTGCGCTGGCTGCTGCGGCCGGGGCGGAAGCCGAGCCCGCCACGCTGGCCGCGGCCGCCACCGGCACCACGCGCGCCGGCACACGGCGCTCGGGTGCCGAAAGCAGCGGCAGGTCGTCGACCTGGCGGATGACCTCGTCCAGGCGGATGGTGAGCTGGGCGATGTCGGTGACGCCCGCGCTGCGGGTGCGTTCCAGGTCTTGCGCCACGGCGCGGCGCACGCGTTCCAGTCGCGGCTGGTTGTAGCGCGCCAGGCGCTCGTCGGCCTGCTTCAGCGTCAGCACCAGTGGCTCGGCGCTGCCGGTAATGGCGGACTGCTGGACCGCCACGCGGATGGCGGTCTCGACGTCGGCCAGCACGTTTTCATCGCGTGAACGCGAGAGCGACTGGATCAGCTCTTCGAGTTGCGTGCGCTGCAATGTAGTCTCGGCGACACGGACTTCCAGCAGCGCCTGCTTGGCCGCCGTCTCGCGTGCGGTGAGTTCGGCCTGGCGCGCCAAGGTGCGCGCCTCGGTGGCCTGGCTGCCGCTGTCCTGCTGGCGCTTGACGAGTTCGGCTTCCAGCGACTTCACCCGCTGCTGCGTGTTCCAGGCCAGCACCAGCGCCGCCGCGGCCAGCGCGGCCAGTACGCTGGCGCCCGCTGCAATCCAGCGGCCGTGGCCTTGCACAGCGGCCACCACCGGCGCCGCGGCAGGCGAGGTTGCCGCAGCGTGCGCCTCGTTCGGCTGGGCAGGAGGGGGCACGAGGGTATCGGTCACTGGGATGCAGATTGTATCGATGGCCCTGCGGCCGCGGCCGCGGCCGCTGCGGCGACGGCCGCCGGCGCAGGCGCCGTCAGCGTCACCTGCGCGAAGCCCAGCTCGCGCGCCGTCTGCGCGATGCGCGGGTGCGAGGCCAGCGCGCGGCTGCGCGACCAGTCGGCGCCCGGCGCCAGCGTGCGCAGATGGGCCACACCTTCGCTGCTGCTGAACAGCCACAGGTGCGCGGCCGGCGCGGCCAGCGCGTGTGCCAGCAGCGCGTGCGCGGTGGCGTCGAGTGCCGGGGCGCAGCGGCGGTAGGCGGCCACGAAGTCCACCGCGGCGCCGCCGGCTCGCAGCGTGTCGGCGAACCAGTCGCGGCCCTCCTCGCCACGCACGACGAGCACCCGGCGGCCGGCCCAGTCCTCGTGCGCCAGCAGCGCCCACAGCGATTCGGAATCGAAGCTCGCGCCCGCTGGCGGCTCGACGATGCTGCCCGCCGGCACTCCGGCCGCGCGCAAGGCCGCCGAGGTGCCCGGCCCGGTGCAGCCGGCCCGCAGGCCGGCAGGCCAGTCCAGTCCGGCCGGCGCCTGGGCGAAGAAGTGCGCCACGGCGTTGGCACTGACGAACATCACGAAGTGGGCGGACGCCAGCCCGCGCCAGGCAGCGTGCAGCGGCGCCGGGTCCGCCACCGGCGCGATGTCCAGCAACGGCAACGCCACCGCGTCCTGCCCCAGGGCCTGCAGCGCCTGCACCCAGTCGGCGGCCTGCGCCGCGGGGCGGGTGACGATGAGCCGCATCGCCGCGCCCGCGGCCGGCTTCAGGCCGCCGGCAGGTAGCTGCCGGCGCCCGCCTCGCGCAGCTGGGCGGCAGCCTCGTTGCCCAAGGCGCGTGCGCCGGCCTCGTCGGTGACGGCGCCGTTCAGGCGCACGTGCAGCAGAGGGCTCTTGGGGTCGTTGGCGTCGCCCAGAGCGGCGTCCAGCCGCAGCGTGTCGCCCACCCACACCGCGTGCGCGGCCAGCGGCATGCTGCAGCTGCCGCCCAGTGAACGCGACACCGCCCGTTCGGCGTGGCAGGCCAGGAAGGTGGGCCGGTGGATGGTCTTGGCCAGCAGGGCACGCAACTCGGTGGCGTCTTCGCGCACCTCGATGCCCAGGGCGCCCTGCCCGGCCGCCGGGATCATCAGCTCGGGGTCGAAGGTGGCGCGGATGCGCGCGGCCAACCCCAGCCGCTTCAGCCCCGCGGCGGCCAGGACGATGGCGTCGTAGCCGCCTTCGTCGAGCTTGCGCAGGCGGGTGTCGAGATTGCCACGCAGCGGTTCGATCTGCAGGTCGGGTCGGCGGTTCAGCAGCTGCACCACGCGGCGCAGGCTGCTCGTGCCGACCACGGCGCCCTCCGGCAGCGCGTCGAGGCCGGCGTACTTCGACGAGACGAAGGCGTCGCGCGGGTCTTCACGTTCCCAGATGGCGGCCAGCACGAAGCCGGCCGGCAGGTCCATCGGCACGTCCTTCAGCGAATGCACGGCGAGATGGGCGCGGCCTTCTTCCAGCGCCGTTTCCAGCTCCTTCACGAAGAGGCCCTTGCCGCCCACCTTGGACAGCGCGCGGTCGAGGATCTGGTCGCCGCGCGTGGTCATGCCCAGCAGTTCGACCTGCAGACCGAAACGCGCAACGAGGGCGTCGCGCACATGTTCAGCCTGCCACAGGGCAAGGCGGCTTTCGCGCGTGGCGATGACGGTGGCTTGAGTCATCTGGCGATGATAGCCAGCGCAAGCCGCCGAACCGAGCGCCGGGCCGGGCGTCGGCCCGCGGGCATGCGCCTTGCGGGCAGCCCGGGCGACAATCGGTAACCCGGTTACACGCCCAGGAGCCTGCCATGCCGCGCACCACCCCTGCCCGCACCAGCGTGGCGCAACGCACCAAAACCAGTCGATCCGCGCCCGCTGGCGACGCTGCCGCGAAGAACAAGCCGCTGGTCGAAGATATCCGGTTACTGGGCCGCATCCTGGGCGACGTCATCCGCGAACAAGAAGGCACCGACGCCTACGAGCTCATCGAACGCATCCGTCAGCTCAGCGTGGCCTACCGGCTGAAGGCCGACGCCAGCGCCGGGCGTGTGCTCGACCGGCTGCTGAAGAACCTATCGGCCGACCGCACCGTCACCGTCATCCGCGCCTTCAGCTACTTCAGCCACCTGGCCAACATCGCCGAAGACCGCCACCACGTGCGCCGCCGCGCCGTGCACGAACTGGCGGGCGACCTGCAGGAAGGTTCGCTGGCACTGTGCTTCGAGCGCCTGCACCGCGCCGAGCACCGCGCCGCCGACATTGCCGCGACGCTGGCCACGGCCTACATCAGCCCGGTGCTGACGGCCCACCCCACCGAGGTGCAGCGCAAGAGCATCCTCGACGCCGAGCGCGCGGTGGCTGAACTGCTGGGCGCACGCGACGACCTGCGCACGGCCGAGCAGCGTGCCGAGAACGAGGCGCTGATGCGCGCCCGCGTCACCCAGCTGTGGCAGACACGCATGCTGCGCACCGCCAAGCTGACGGTGGCCGACGAGGTGGAAAACGCGCTGAGCTACTACAACACCACCTTCCTGCGCCAGATCCCGCGGCTGTACCGCGACATCGAACGTGCCCTGCCCGGCCACGTCATCGCGTCCTTCCTGCGCATGGGCCACTGGATAGGCGGCGACCGCGACGGCAACCCCAACGTCACCGCTGCCACCTTGTCGCACGCGTTGCGGCGCCAGGCCGAGGTGGCGCTGCGCTTCTACCTCACCGAGCTGCACGAACTGGGCGCGGAGCTGTCGATCAGCGGCACGCTCAGCGCCGTGTCGCCGGCGATGCTGGCACTGGCCGAGCGTTCACCCGACCAGAACGTGCACCGCCAGGACGAGCCCTACCGCCGCGCGCTCATCGGCATGTACGCGCGGCTGGCCGCCACGCTGCACCGGCTGACGGGCACCGAGGCGCTGCGCCATGCCGTGGCGCCGCAGATGCCCTACCCCGATGCCGACGAGTTCCTTGCCGACCTGCGTGTCATCGAGTCTTCGCTCGCCTCGCACCATGCGCAGGCGCTGGTGGGGCCGCGCCTGGCACCGTTGAAGCGCGCGGTGCAGGTCTTCGGCTTCCACCTCGCCACACTCGACCTGCGCCAGAGCAGCGACAAACACGAGGCCGTGATCGCCGAACTGCTGCGCGTGGCGCGCATCGAGACCGACTACGCCGCGCTCACCGAGCCCGCACGCCGTGAACGCCTGCTGGCGCTGCTGAACGACGCACGCCCGCTGCGTGTGCACGGGGCCGTGTACGGCGAACTGACGCTGGACGAGCTGGCCATCTTCGAGACCGCGCGCGAGGCGCTGACGCGCTACGGCCGCTATGCCATCCGCCACTGCATCATCAGCCACACCGAGGAGGTGAGCGACCTGCTGGAAGTGCTGCTGCTGCAGAAGGAGACCGGCCTGCTCACCGGCACACTGGACAACGTCGAAAGCCCGGCAAGCGCAGCGCTGATCACCGTGCCGCTGTTCGAGACCATCGGCGACCTGCGGCGCAGCGAAGCCATCATGCGCGAGTTCTACGCCCTGCCCGGCGTGCGCGCGCTGGTGGCCGCCAGCGGCGGCGAGCAGGACGTGATGCTGGGCTACAGCGACAGCAACAAGGACGGCGGCAGTTTCACCAGCCACTGGGAGCTCTACCGCGCCGAAACCGCGCTGGCAGCGTTTTTCGCCGAAATGGCCGCAGACGGCGCGCCGCCGATCACGCTGCGCCTCTTCCACGGCCGTGGCGGCACCGTCGGTCGCGGCGGCGGGCCCAGCTACCAGGCCATCCTGGCGCAGCCGCCGGGCACGGTGAACGGGCAGATCAGGCTGACCGAGCAGGGCGAGGTGATTGCCAGCAAGTACGCCAACCCCGACATCGGACACCGCAACCTGGAAACCCTGGTGGCGGCCACGCTCGAAGCCACGCTGCTGAACCCGACGAAGAGCGCGCCCCGGGCCTTCCTCGACGCCGCGGCGCAGATCAGCGAAGCCAGCTTCCAGGCCTACCGCCGGCTGGTCTACGGCACACCCGGCTTCACCGACTACTTCTTCGCCGCCACACCGATACGCGAGATCGCCGAACTGAACATTGGCAGCCGACCGGCCAGCCGCAAGGCCACGCGCGCCATCGAGGACCTGCGCGCGATTCCTTGGTCCTTCAGCTGGGGCCAGTGCCGCATGGCACTGCCGGGCTGGTGCGGTTTCGGCAGTGCCATCGAGGCCTTCATCGCCGGCGGCGACCGCGACGAGCGCGTGGCGCTGCTGCAGCGCATGCACCGGCAATGGCCCTTCTTCCGCACGCTGCTGTCCAACCTGGACATGGTGCTGGCCAAGAGCGACCTGCGCATCGCTGCGCGCTATGTCGAGCTGGTCGACGACAAGAAGCTGGCCCGGCGCATCTTCACGCTGCTGCGCGCCGAGTGGCAGCGTGCGCACGACGCGCTGATGCTCATCACCGGCCAGGCCGAACCGCTGCAGGCCAACGCCGCGCTGGCGCGCAGCATCGCGCACCGCTTCCCCTACCTGGACCCGCTGAACCACCTGCAGGTGGAACTGATGCGCCGCCACCGCCAGGGCCGCGAGAGCCCTGCTGCGTTGGAACGCGTGCAGCGCGGCATCCACCTGTCGATCAACGGCATCGCGGCCGGGCTGCGCAACACCGGCTGACGACGCCGGCGCCGCTTCAGCGCGAGCCCGATGCGGCCGATGGGGCGCGCTGCGCCGCGCGCGCCCGCAGCGCACCGAGTTCACCGAGCCGGGCACGCTGCTCGACCCAGGCCCGGGTGCGCGCCACGTCGGCGCAGGACAAGGGCTGCTGGCGGTCGAAGAGATCGTCCGATGGCACCAGCAGCATGTCCACTGCCTTGCGGCGTGCGGCGGCTTCGGCCCTGCTGAGGTAGCTGCGTTCGGCCAGCCGCAGGCCGAGTCGCACACCGGTCAAGCCGTCGCTGCGCTCGACCAGGGTGCGCGCCACGGCGGTGCAGGTCCGCAGGGCATCGCTGCCTGGCGCCAGCGGGTCGCGGCAGTGGTCGAACACCGCATTGAAGCTGGGCATCGACATCGCCGCCTCGGTGCCGATGGCCTCGACCCACAGCGTTGGCTGCACGTAGGGCGCGACCCCGGCCGGCATCGCTTCGAGCATGGCCAGCGACAGCGCCTGCGCGTGGCGGTTGAAGCGGGTGGCGGCAGCCATGCGCGCCATCAGTTCGTCACGCCGCTGCGGCTGCCTGGCCAGCAGCGTGACCCAGGGCGCCATGTTCTGCGGCTCGACCTGCGCCCAGCGCTCGGCCATCTCCAGGCAACTGGCGCCAAGGTCGCAGCGTTGCTGCGCCCACATCGCCACCACGGGATCGTCGGTGCTGCGCGCCATCTCGGGCAGGGCCAGCGCCTGCGGCCGGCCCGCGGCATCGCTGCCGCGCAGCATCACCGCCGCGGCACGCCAGCGCGGCGGGCCGGCGTCCAGCGCGGCGAAGAGGGCACGGTAGGCGTCGATCAGGGCGTCGCGTCCCAGGTGGGGTGGCAGGGCGGCCAGCGCCTGCTCGGGGTCGATGCGCGCGGTCGCGCCGCGCGGCACGGGCAGACGCCCCACGCCGCACAGGTCCCACACGGGGGCGTCGGCGACTGGCGTGGCGGTACCGGCGGCCGTTCCGGTTGTGCCCTCGAGCGCAGGCCAGGACGCAGCGGGCGAAGCCGCAGTGGGCGCAGCCGATGCGCCCGCCACTGGGCTCTCGGGCAAGCGCACTTCGATGGACACGCCCGATGCCCGCGTGGCCGCCGCGGGCAACCTGGCCGGTGTCTCGTGCACCGGCGCCGGGCGCAGCGCCCACCACAGCAGCGCGCCCAACGCCAGAACGGCCAGCAGCGCCGCCGCGGCGGCCCGGCCCGCGGCCCGCCTGGGCTTCACCGTTGCGCGGCCAGCGCCGCCCGCACCGCCGCCACCTGGCGCCGCGACACCGCCAGCCATTCGTCCAGCGGCGCCACGCGCACGGCCCAGCCGTCGCCGACGTCGTCGCCAATGTCAGTGGCGTCGCGCAGCGCCAGTTCACGTATCGCGTGGCGCGCCACGAGCGCATTGCGGTGGATGCGGACGAGGTCGCCGCCGAGCGCGGCCAGGCGCTGCTCCAGTTCCGACAGCGACTCGTCGAGCACGTATTCGCGCAGCGGCGTGCGCAGCGTGACGTACTTCTGCCCCGCCTTCAGCACCAGCACCTCGGGCAGCGGCAGGCGCAGCGTGCGCCCACGGTCGTTGACCACCAGCGCCGGCGCGTCCAGCAGCGCCGCGTGCATCGTCGACACCGGCTGCAGGCGCTGGCGCACACGCTGCAGCGCGTCGCGCAGGCGTTCGCTGCGCACGGGCTTGGTCAGGTAGTCCAGCGCCTCGAGTTCGAAGGCCTTCAGAGCGTGTTCGGCGTGCGCGCTGACGAAGATCACCGCCGGCGGTTGCGGCATGGCCTTCAGCCGCGCCGCCAGGTGCAGGCCTTCGTGCGGCGTCAGGCCGGGCATGCGGATGTCCAGCAGCACGGCGTCCACCGGGTTCGCATGCAGCGCCACCAGCGCTTCCTGCGCGTCACCGGCCTCGGCAACGACGTTGACGTCGAATTCCGGCAGGCCCAGCAACAGCGAGCGCAGGCGCAGACGGGCCAGGGGCTCGTCGTCGACGATGAGTACGTTCATGTCACGGGCGCCCCGCTGCGGGGGCGGCTTTCGGCCCTTTGCGGACGTTCGCGACCGTCTGCTTTCGTGCTTCTCGCGCTCCAGCACCGGCGCAGGCCGAGGCCGTTGGGTGGGGTGCTGCGTTCATGTCCCCCGGCACGGGCTTCGCCCGGGCCTCCTCCTCTACTTCACTCCGCACCCCACCCAACACCCTCGGCCAACCACCGGCGGTGGCGTGCGTATCGGCGTGCCACCGGCTGACGCGCAGGGTGGCGGTGGCACCTGCGGGCGTAGACCCCATGCGGGGCCGCCCGGCAGGTGGGTCATCGATGGCGGTGTTCATGGCAGGGCGGTGGACTGGCCACAGTGGTCGACCGCGCGGTGGGTCGGAGAACGCAGGTGACGCCGCCGCCCTGCAGCCACGAACGCAAGCACGCCCAACGCCAGCGACCGACAGCAATGGGCCGAAAGCCTTCAGCACGCTCATGGCAGCGGCAGCATGACCCGTGCATGGAACTGGTCGGCCTCGCCGTCCGTGCCGGGCTTGCGCCAGACATCGACCTGCGCACCCACGTCGTGCAGCAGGCGCAGACGCTCGCGCACGTTGTGCAGCGCCATGCCGTGGCCGGGCTGTCCAGGATCGCCGGCCAACGTGTTGCTCACCGTCACTACTGCCTGGCCACGCTGCACCACGGCCTTCACCCACACCCGGCCGCCGCGCGCGGCGGGCTCGATGCCGTGGCGCACGGCGTTTTCCACCAGCGGCTGCAGCACCAGCGGCGGCACGCGCGCGGCGTGCACACGGGGGTCGATGTCCCACTGCACCACCAGCCGCGGGCCGAAACGCACCTGCTCGATGGCCAGGTAGTGGCGGGCCAGCGCGATCTCTTCCGCCAGCGACACCGAAGCGCCCACCTCGGCGAGCGCGACGCGGAAGAGTTCGGCCAGGTCTTCCAGCACCGCCTCGGCGCGCGCCGGGTCCACGCGCACCAGCGCCAGCGCCGTGTTCAGCGCGTTGAAGAGGAAGTGCGGACGGATGCGCGACTGCAACTCGGCCAGCCGCGCGCTGGCATTGGCAGGGTGCCAGATGCGCGCACGCAGGTCGAGCCAGGCCCAGAGCAGCGCCGCGAAGCCGACGCCCGACAGCGCCACGGCCACGAGCTTCAGGGCGTGTCCCTCGCCGGCCAGGCCGGCCCAGGCCAGCGGCCACCAGGCCAGCAGACCGGCCGCACCGCCCAGCCCCAGCACCACGGCGGCCCGGGACGCGGCGCCCAGGGCACGCAGCGGCCGCTGCAGCGCGCACACCACCACCAGCCACAGCACCGTGCCCGCCACGCCGCCGAAGGCAAACGCCGCCTGGCGCGCGCCCCAGGCGGCCAACGTCTGTGCACCGCCCAACGCAGCGACGGCCAGCACCACCTGCACCAGCAGCACCGCACGCAGCGCCAGCGCAGGGTGGCAGACGTCGAAACTGGCGGCAGCCTGTGCATTCAGCCGGCCGCGTTCCTCGGCCAGCGGGTCGAAGCGGGTGCTGGCAAAACCGGCGCTGGGGGCGTCCGACAGGCGCGCGCTCTCGGGCCACAGGCTGGCGGGCCTGTCGGCGGTGGAACTGAAGTCGGGTTCGTTCGGCGCCGGGGGGTTCATCGGAAGGCAGCGGGTGCCGGGGGTGCCAGGGGGTGCCAGGGGGTGCCCGGATAATACGGAGCTTCCCCTCCGCCCACGCCCTCTGCGGCGCCCCGCGCATGTCAGACGACCGCTCCTCCGACCCCCTGGCCAACAAGCACGCGGCCTGGTCTGCCCTTTTCAGCGAACCGATGAGCGAACTGGTGCAGCGCTACACCGCCAGCGTCGGCTTCGACCAGCGCCTGTGGCGCGCCGATATCGACGGCAGCCTGGCCCACGCCGAGATGCTGGCCGCGCAGGGTGTCATCGCCGCGAACGACCTGGCCGAGATCCAACGCGGCATGGCGAAGATCGTCGAGGAGATCGGGGAAGGCCGCTTCGAGTGGAAGCTGGCGCTGGAAGACGTGCACCTGAACATCGAAGCCCGCCTGACCGCACTGGTGGGCGACGCCGGCAAGCGCCTGCACACCGGCCGCAGCCGCAACGACCAGGTGGCCACAGACGTGCGCCTGTGGCTGCGCGGCGAGATCGACAAGCTCGCCGTGCTGCTGAAGGCCATGCAGCAGGCGCTGGTGGCACTGGCCGCCGAGCACAGCGAAACCGTGATGCCCGGGTACACACACATGCAGGTGGCGCAGCCGGTGAGCTTTGCGCACCACCTGCTGGCCTACGTGGAGATGTTCGCGCGCGACGCCGAACGCCTGGCCGACGTGCGCAAGCGCGTGAACCAGCTGCCGCTGGGCGCCGCCGCGCTGGCCGGCACCAGCTACCCGCTCGACCGCGAGCGCGTGGCGAAGACGCTGGGGTTCGACGGCGTGTGCCAGAACAGCCTGGACGCCGTCAGCGACCGCGACTTCGCGCTCGAATTCAGCAGCTTTGCGGCCATCGCCATGGTGCACGTCTCCAGGCTCAGCGAGGAGATCGTGCTGTGGATGAGCCAGAACTTCGGCTTCATCGACCTCGCCGACCGCTATTGCACCGGCTCATCCATCATGCCGCAGAAGCGCAACCCCGACGTCGCCGAACTGGCGCGCGGCAAGAGCGGTCGCGTGGTCGGCCACCTGATGGCGCTGCTGACGCTGATGAAGGGCCAGCCGCTGACCTACAACAAGGACAACCAGGAAGACAAGGAACCGCTCTTCGACACCGTCGACACGCTGGCCGACACGCTGCGCATCATGGCCGAGATGGTGGGCGGCATCCAGGTCAAGAAGGACGCGATGGAACGCGCGGCGCTGAAGGGCTACGCCACCGCGACCGACCTGGCCGACTACCTGGTGAAGAAGGGCCTGCCCTTCCGCGACGCGCACGAGGCCGTGGCCCACGCCGTGAAGGTGGCCCTGCAGCAGGGCGTGGACCTGGCCGAACTGCCACTGGCCACGCTGCAGGGTTTCAACCCCGAGATCGCCGAAGACGTGTTCGAGGTGCTGACGCTGCGCGGCTCGCTGGCCGCGCGCAACCTGCTGGGCGGCACCGCGCCGGCGCAAGTGCTGGCGCAGGTGGCGCGGCACCGGGCGCGGCTGGCGGGCTGAGCGACCCACCACCCGCAGCGTGCGCGCTGCGGCTGCCCGTGGCCCTCGCCGTCACATCGCGTGCGCGTCGCCGTGCCGCGCGCGACCCGCGCCGCCCAGCAGCATCAGCGCCGCGGCGCTGCCCACCGGGAACAGCAGCACCGACAAGCCCACCCAGCCCGCCACCGACTGGCCCAGGCGGCGCGCGGTGCGGCCCAGCAGCCACCAGTGCAGCAACATCGCACCGGCCAGCGCCAGCACCGTGAGCGCGGTGCGCAGCGGCGTGGCCAGCGTGCGCTCGGCCAGCGGCGGCAGCAGCAGCGCGATGCAGCCCAGCGCCGCGAACAAGGCGGCGGCAGAGCCTGCCAGGGAACGGCGGACAGCGGCTTCGAAGCGTGCGGACACGGCGGCTTCCTCAGACGGGATGGAAGCGCCAGTGTAGGCCGCGCCCCGCAGCCCCTTCAGCGGAAACGGATGCGTGTGGCGTCGACGCTGCGGCGGTCGGTCGACAGCACGCCACGCACCTCGACGCGGCGGCCTTCGTTGAGGTCCGCCGCCGTGCCGCCCTCATAGCGCAAGCCCGGGCGCCCGGTGTTCACCGTGACACCGCGCAGCACGAAGCTGGCGCCGCCGGCGTTCACCCTGGCGATGTGGCCGTCGAGTTCGAACTCGCGGCCGATCACGTCGTCTTCGCTCTTGATCACCACGCGCGTGGCGCGCAGCACGTCGCCACGCAGGTTGCCTTCGACCTCGACACGCACCCCCACGCCGAGGCCTGCGCCGGGCATGGTGACGCTGGCGTCGACGGCACGGCCGTTGACACTGAACGCCGCCGGCGAGGTGTAGGCCGAGATCAGGCCCTCGATCTTCACGCCGTCGGCGTCGGCCAGCGGCCGCAGCGCGGTACCGAAGCTGCGCACCACCCAGCCCGGCGTGGGCAGCAGCTCGGCTTCCAGCCGCAGGCGCACGAACTGGCCCGCCGCCAGCCCCGCCGGCACGCCGCTGGCGCCGGCGAAGCTGTAGCTGATGCCCCCCACGCGCAGCGTCTGCGCCACCGTGTTGACCTCGGACGTCGGGCCGCGCAGGCGCAGGCCGCGGGCCAGCGGCGCGGGCTCCACGCGCGTGGCACGGTAACGCTGTTGCGCGCTGTCGAACACGGCGTAGACCTCGACCATGTCGCCCGTGCGCAGGCCGGCCAGGCCGCCGTCCAGACCTTCATCGAAGACCGTCGCCGCGTCCACCGTGACACGCTGGCCCAGCAACGTGAAGCTGCCGCCGGCCACGTCGACCACGCCCACCAGGCCCGACAGCTCGCTCTCGAATCGGATGCGCTGGGCCGTGGCGGTGGCACCTGCGCTGCCGGTGGTGATGGCCGAGCTGTCGATCTCCACCGTCATGCCCAGGCGCAGCTCGTCGCGGCTGCGGCGGAAACCGTCGAGGTCCACGACCTCGGCCCCGCTGTCGTCGAAGCGCACGCCGCCGACGATGACCGAGCCGAACCCCGTGATCGGCCCGGACGCAAAGCTGCCGGTGCCGCCGCTGCCGACACCACCGCCGCAGCCGGCGACGATGGCCACGGCGGCGAGCAGCGCGAGCGTGGTGGCGAGCAGGCCGCGCAGGGCCCCGTTGCGGGTCACGGTGGTGTTCATCTCACTTCTTTCGGTTCGCGCGCGGCCGAAGGGGCTCGCGCGGTGAGGGTTCGGGCGCCGGATCGGCGCCCTCGTGGTAGGTGTACAGGCCCACGCGCAGGCGGCCCCGTGGCGGTGGCTGCAGCGTGGCGTCGGCCTCGACGCGGGCCTCCAGTGCCGGCGCCAGTGCCCGCAGCAGCGCCTGCCACTGCGCGCGCACGGCGGGACGCACCGAGGCGATGGACTCGGCCGACAGGCCGTCGGCGAACACCGCCTGCTCGAAGTGCGCACGGTCGTCGCCGTCGATCACGTTGGCCACGGCGGCACGCAGATGGTCGCCGACGTTGTCGCCCAGAAACCCGAGCTGGCGCACGAGGTCGCCGTGGGCGACGAAGCTCTCACGTGTCTGGCGCACCGTGTCGCCGGTTTCGTCCCAGGCCGCCAGGCCCAGCCGGCACAGCTCGTCGAGCAGGCTGCGCGGGTGCACGTCGCGCGTCACGGCCTGGGCCAGCGCCTCGAAACTGGGCGCCGGGCCCAGGCGCGGCAGGACCCGGGGTTCACCGTCGGTGCCGCGGTAAGGCGCTTGCGTGCGCCAGTGCGTGTAGACCTCGCTGGCCACCGAACGCGCACGTGGTGCCGGCTGCGCCTGCTGCGCCACTTGCACCAGGCGCGTGACTTCGCGCCGGTTGATGCCGGTGGTGGTGCTGATGCGGCTGACCTTGCGGTGCTCGGGCAGCCCCGGATGGGCCCGTGCGGCGGCCTGCACGAAGGCCAGGCGCAGCATCTCTTCGGCCTCGGCGCAAGGCAGGCCACGCGCCACGGCCAGGCGCGCCACCGACGCCATCAGCCCGGCCAGCGCCTCGCGCAGCGCGGGCTGCTCGGGGACCGTGCCGGGCGGCGGGAGGGGGGCGTCGGGGTGGAGGTCCATGGGGCAGCCAGAACGGGCCGCCCGCACTGTAGCGGGCGGCCCGGGGCTTCAGCGCAGGGCCATCACTTGAACTCGATGCGCCGCGCTTCCAGGCGTGTGCGGTCGGCGGCGAGCACGCCGCTCACCTCGATGCGCCGGCCGTTGCTCAGCATGGCCTCGGTGCCGTCTCGCCACTCCATCGTTGCGCCGCCGTACCAGACGGTCACACCGCGCAGCGCGAAGGTCTTCCCGGCGGTGTTCAGGTTGCCGAGTTCGCCGCGCAGTTCGAACTGGCGCCGCATCGGCATCCCGCGCTCCTCGATCTCGACCTTGCTCGCCATGAGCACGCCGTTCACCACCATGCCCTCGACCTCGACACGTGCGCCGAGTCCGATGCCGGTGGTGCCGTCGGGGAAGCTGGCGCCGCGGGCATCCACGGGCAGGCCGTTGACGCTGAATTCGGCAGCCGTCGTGAATGCCGTGATCACGCCTTCCAGGTGCGCTTCACCCGAACGGTCGGGCAGGCGCAGGCCACCGCGCAGCGCGATGGCCACCCAGGCGCCGCCCGCCTGCGTCGTCTGCAGCAGCACACGCACGATCTGCCCGTTGGTCAAGCCGGGCGGCACCTGAACGCCGGGCAGCGCGACGTAGGAGATGAGCTCGCCGTTGACGGTGAAGGTCTTGGCGGTGGTGTCGAGGTTGGCGATGGGTCCGCGCACCTTGTAGGCGGCCGGCGAGTCCTCGGCCTCGATGCGCGTGGCCACGATGCGGGCGTTCGCCGGGTCGAGGATGCCGTGGACTTCGACCACCCGGCCGGCCGCCAGCGCCGCCAGGCCGCCGGCCAGCGTTTCGTCGAACAACGTGCTGGTGGTGACCAGCACCGTCTGCCCCAGCACCTGCACGGTGGACGCGGCGGTGTCGATGGTGCCCACCGGGCCGACGATTTCACTGCCCATGCGGATGCGCAGCGCCAGCGCCGAGGCGTCGGCGCGGTTGACGGCGCCGGCGTCGATGGCCACCACCATCCCCAGCTTGAGCAGGCTGCGGTCGCGGGCGTTGCCGTCTTCGTCGACACACTCGGCGCGGCTGTCGTCATAGCGCACGCCGCCGACGATGACCGAGCCGAAACCGGTGATGGCGCCCAGCGTGTAGGTGCTGGCGTCGGCGGGCGTGGCCGGGCCGGCGCCGGCAGGGGCGCCGGCGTCGCTGCCGCCGCCACCGCAGGCGGCCAACAAGGCCGCTGCGGCCAGACCGGTAGCGGTAAAGAGAGCCTGGCGACGGGTGGGGTTGTGAGGGGTGGACATGGTGTATCTCCCGGTTGTTGCGGTGGCCGACACCGGCACCGCTTGTCCGCAGTATAAATGTGCTTTATGCACATTTGTACGAAGTATTGTGTCTTCTGGTGAACGACAGGCAGCGCCCGCCAGGTGACCTGCTGACCCGGCCCTGCCGCGTTACGCTCGCGCAGCCCACCCCGCCAACATGCCCCCACGCCGCTGGATCGCCCACCTCGACATGGACGCCTTCTATGCGTCGGTTGAACTGCTGCGCTACCCCGAACTGGCCGGGCAAGCGGTGGTCATCGGCGGCGGCCGCCGCCACCAGCCGGCGCTGCAGCCCGACGGCACACGCCGGTTCGCGACGCTGGCCGGTTACGCCGGCCGCGGCGTGATCACCACCGCCACTTACGCCGCACGCGACTTCGGCGTGCACTCGGGCATGGGCCTGATGAAGGCCGCCGCGCTGGCGCCGCAGGCCGTGCTGCTGCCGGTGGACTTCGAGCAGTACCGCCACTACTCGCGCGAATTCAAGGCCGCAGTGGCCGAGGTGGCGCCGGTGATCGAGGACCGGGGCATCGACGAGATCTACATCGACCTGACGCACGTGCCCGGTGCTCAGGACGCGGTGGGCCACGACCCGCAGGGCGGCGTGCGCGCGGTGGCGCAGGACATCCGCAACAACGTGCGCCGCCGCACCGGGCTGTCGTGCTCGATAGGCGTGACGCCGAACAAGCTGCTGGCCAAGATCGCCAGCGAGCTGGACAAGCCCGACGGCCTGACGGTGCTGACTCACGACGACGTCCCCACCCGCATCTGGCCGATGGGCGTGCGCCGCATCAACGGCATCGGCCCCAAGGCCGCAGCCAGGCTGACGGCGCTGGGCGTGCAGACCATCGGCCAGCTCGCACAGCGCGACAGACCCTGGCTGGTGGAACACTTCGGCCGCAGCTACGGCCGCTGGCTCTTCGACGCCGCGCACGGCGTCGACGACCGCCCGCTGGAAACGCGCGGCGAGCCGGTGTCGATGAGCCGCGAGACCACCTTCGAGCGCGACCTGCACGCGGTGCGCGACCGCGAGGAACTCGGTGCCGTCTTCACCCACCTGGCCGAGCAGGTGGCCACGGACCTGCAGCGCAAGGGTTACGCGGGGCGCACCATCGGCATCAAGCTGCGCTTCGACGACTTCAAGACCGTCACGCGCGACCTCACGCTGCCGCAGCCGGTGGCCGACGCCGCGGCCATCCGCCATGCCGCCGGGCTGTGCCTGAAGCGTGTGGACCTGGGGCGCCGGCTGCGGTTGCTGGGTGTGCGCGCGGCTTCGCTGGTGAAGCTGTAACGCAGCGGCAGGACTGCGGGCAGGCCCGCATCGCGCAGGCCGGCGCGGTCGGTAGCATGCGGCGCTTCGAGGAGCACAACCCCCCATGACCGTCATCACCACCATCGAAGACCTGCGCGTGCTGGCGAAGAAGCGCGTGCCGCGCATGTTCTACGATTACGCCGACAGCGGCAGCTGGACCGAAACCACCTACCGCGCGAACAGCGCTGACTTCCAGAAGATCAAGCTGCGCCAGCGCGTGGCGGTGAACATGGAGAACCGCAGCACGGCCACGAAGATGGTGGGCGTGGACGTGAAGATGCCGGTGTGCATCGCGCCGGTGGGACTGACCGGCATGCAGCACGCCGACGGCGAAATCCACGCCGCCCGCGCGGCGCAGAAGTTCGGCATCCCGTTCACGCTGTCGACGATGAGCATCTGCTCGATCGAGGACATCGCCGAGAACACCACGGCGCCATTTTGGTTCCAGCTCTACATGATGCGCGACCGCGATGCGATGGCGGCCATGATCGGCCGCTGCAAGGCCGCCAAGTGCAGTGCGCTGGTGCTGACGCTGGACCTGCAGGTCATCGGCCAGCGTCACAAGGACCTGAAGAACAAGCTGCGCGCGTCCGTCATCCCGTCGCTGGGCAACATGCTCGACATCGCGACCAAGCCGCGCTGGTGCCTGGGCATGATGGGCACGCGCCGCCACACCTTCCGCAACCTGGTGGGCCATGTGAAGGGTGTCAGCGACGTGAGCTCGCTGGCCGCCTGGACCAACGAGCAGTTCGACCCGCGGCTGAACTGGGACGACGTGGCCTGGGTCAAGGCACAGTGGGGTGGCAAGCTGATCCTGAAGGGCATCATGGACGTCGAGGACGCCCAGCTCGCGGTGAAGAGCGGCGCCGACGCCATCGTCGTCAGCAACCACGGCGGCCGCCAGCTCGACGGCGCGCCCAGCAGCATCGAGGCCTTGCCGGCCATCGTCGCGGCGGTAGGCGACAAGATCGAGGTCTGGATGGACGGTGGCATCCGCAGCGGCCAGGACGTGCTTAAGGCCTGGGCACTGGGCGCGCGCGGCACGATGATCGGCCGCGCGATGGTCTACGGCCTGGGTGCGATGGGCGAAGCCGGCGTGACCAAGGCACTGCAGATCATCCACAAGGAACTCGACGTGACGATGGCCTTCTGCGGCCACACCGACATCCGCAACGTCGACCGGAGGATCCTGATGCCCGGCACCTACCCCACAGCGTAGGCATCACGCACTCGCAGGGTGCCGCGTCACCCAGCCACCCGCGCGGAACCGGCTCTGCCGGGCCGCTGCGGGGCCTCCCCCCCGGGGGGGTAGCGAGCGCCAGCGAGCTGGGGGGCCCTATCTCACGCCCAGCTTGAAGGCGATCATCGCGCGCAGCTTGTTCGGCAGCACGGGCTTGATCAGCAGGTGGTAGTCGTGCGTCACGGCCTCGTCCTCGTGCCCGCCCATGCTGCTGCCGGTGATGACGATGGCCGGCAGCTTGCGCTCGGGCCAGCGTGCGCGCATCGCCACCAGCGCCTCGATGCCGGTGCGGCCTTCGGGCAGGCGGTAGTCCACCAGTTGCAGGTGGGGAGGCTCGATGCCGGGCGTGGCCAGCCAGGCTTGCAGCGCCGCGATGGTGTCGAAGGCGATGACACGCGCGCCCCAGGCCTGCAGCAGCACCACCAGGCCTTCGCGCACCGCGGCCTCGTCCTCGACGACGAGGATGAAGCGGCCGTCCAGCGTCAGCCCGATGGGCAGCTTGACGCTGCCCGGCGTGGCTTCGGGGCTGCTGCGGGGTGCCTTGCCCACCGGCACCTGCAGGCTGAACACGGTGCCGTGACCGATGCGTGAACGCACGTCGATCGGCGCTTCCAGCAACGCCGCGAGACGCTTGACGATGGCCAGCCCCAGGCCCAGTCCCTTGCGCTGGTGCGCTTCCAGCGGCCGGTTGCCGTGGACCTGGAAAAACTCGTCCCAGATGCGTGGCAGGCTGGCTTCGGCAATGCCGATGCCGCTGTCCCAGACCTGCAGCAGCAGCCGCGGGCCCTCGGCCATGGTGCGCAGGCGGCAGCTGACGAGCACGCCGCCGTCGTCGGTGTAGCGGATGGCGTTGCTGACCAGGTTGCGCAGCACACGCTCGAGCAGCACCGGGTCGGCGTGCGCCACATGCTGCTCGCCGTGGAAACTCAGCATCAGGCCCTTCTCGAAGGCCACCGGTTCGAAGTGCAGGCGCAGGCGCTGGAAGAGGTCGCGCATGCGCACCGGCGCCGGGTGCACTTCGACGCCGCCGGTGTCGATGCGCGTGATGTCGAGCAGTTCGCCGAACAGGCCCTCCAGCGCGTCGACGCTTTCGTTGATGCTGTTCACCAGGCTGGCCACCTCGGGGTCGTGGCTGCGCTGGCGCAGCGCCTCGGCGAACAGGCCCATGGCGTGCAGCGGCTGGCGCAGGTCGTGGCTGGCGGCGGCGAAGAACTGCGTCTTGGCGCGGTTGGCGGCCTCGGCGGCGCGGCGGGCTTCCTCGGCGACACGGCGGGCCTCTTCGGTCACCACCATCTCGTGGCGCAGGCGTTCGGCCAGGTCGTCGGTGCGCGACTTCAGCGAGATGGCCTGGCCCAGGGCACTGCCGTAGGTGCGTGCCATCAGCACCGTGATGCAGAACAGCAGCGTCAGGATGATGGCCAGCTGCAGGTGCCAGGGTTGCGAGCTGTCGCTGGCGATGCGCACGATGGTGGGCGTGAGCACCAGGCTGATGAAGGCCAGGAAGACCCGCGACTGCGTGGCCAGCAGCTGCACCGAGCCCAGGCAGTAGCTGTAGACGATGAGGATCAGCGAGACCACGTGGTAGGGCGTGCCCAGCCCCCAGAACAGCCACACCGCCACACCCCACAGCGCGCCCTGCGCCAGCACCAGCACCATCCAGCTGCGCCGCCACAGGCGCAGCGTGTCGCCGTCGGCGTCGCGCTGGTGGCGGAAACGTGCGTAGTGCGCCAGCCGCAGCAGCCACAGCGTGGCGGCCACCGCCAGCCAGCCCAGCATCTTCGCCGGCTCGGCCAGCGGCCCGAAGATGGCCGTCATCAGCACCATGCCGATGAGGTTGCCGGTGAGCGTGGCCGGCGTCTGCACGTAGAGCGCGCGGATGTGGTCGACGCGGCCCGCGGCGGCAGCATCGGCGGCCGACCACGGCGGCGGCAAGGCGGCAGCGTTGTCCTGCCGGGACGGCGAGGCGGCTGTCACGACGGCCGGCGCGAACGCATCCGTGTCTTGTGCCAGCGCTGCCGGGTGGGCCGCCATCGGGTGGTCAACGTGGGGGCAGCCGCCAGGCGAAGGAGCTGCCTTGCCCCTGCGTCATCTGGCTCACCGCCAGCACGGCCTGCGTGCGCGAGCTGACACCCAGGGCGCGCAGCACCGCAGCGACGTGGTCCTTCACGGTCTCGACCGACAGGTTGAGCTGGCGCGCGATGAGCTTGTTCGGCAGGCCCTGCAGCAGCAGCGACAGCACCTCGGCCTGGCGCGGCGTGAGGCCGATCTCGGCCATCGTCGGCACCTTCTGGTGCGGCTCGGCGCGCGCGCCGGGGCCTAGCGGGGCTTCGCCGGTGCTCACGAAAGCCGGCTCGCCGGCCGGGCGCATCACACCGGGCACGGTGTCGCCCATGTGCACCTCGCGCGTGAAGTCCAGGCCCAGCATCGACGGTGGCACGTACATCGCCCCCGTCATCACCATGCGCAGCGCCTCGTGCAGTTCGGCGTGTGAACTGCGCTTGGGCACGAAGCCCATGGCGCCGCTGTCGATGGCGCGGATGACGTCGCTGGCGCGGTCGGAAGCCGACACCACGACCACCGGCACCGCCGGGTAGGCGGCGCGGAATTCGACCAGCACGTCGAAGCCGTCGGCGTCGCCCAGCGCCAGGTCGAGCAGCACGAGGTCGAAGTCGGCGTCGGCCTTCAGCGCGGCGCGCGCCGCGGCGGCGCTGTCGACGCCGACCACCGTGGTTTCGCTGCCCACGGTCTGGATGACCTGCTGCAGCGCCGAGAGAACCAGCGGGTGATCGTCAACCAGCAGCACCTTCATGTCGCCTCCAAGCCGAGTACAAAACCATTGTGAGCCTGCGCTCATCCTCTGCCGCGCCCCCAATTTGGGGGTGCGCCGCGGTTCGACGCTAGACGAAGCGCCGCGACACCGTCTCGGCCACGCAGGCCGGTTTGACCGCACCCTCGACCTCGATGCTGACCTGCACCGTCAGCTGCGCGCCGCCGTCCAGTGGCGCGTAGCCCAGCAGCCGGAAGTGGCCGCGCAGCCGGCTGCCCGCCTTCACCGGTGCCATGAAACGCACGCGGTTCAGGCCGTAGTTGACCCCCAGCCGCACATCGTCGATGGCAAAGCCGCTCTCGAACATCATCGGCACCAGGCTCAGCGTGAGGTAGCCGTGGGCCACCGTGGCACCGAAAGGCCCGCTGGCGGCGCGCTCCGGGTCGGTGTGGATCCATTGGTGGTCGCCGGTGGCCTGGGCGAAGAGGTCGATGCGCGCCTGGTCGACCGTCACCCAGTCACTGCAACCGATGTCCTGGCCAACCAGCGCCTGCAGCCCGGCCAGCGTGGCATGGTGCTTCACGCGGCGGCCCCGGCCTCAGGCCACCCAGGCGACGAGCGGGGCCCATTGCTCGAGGTCGCGCTCGACGCGGCTGGGCGCCACGTCCCACAGCGTCAGCCCGCGTGCCGCCAGCTGCACGTAGTTCTGCGTGTCGCGCAGCCAGGCCACCACGGGCAACGGCAGCGTGCTCAGGTAGTGGTGCAGCTGCTCGTTGGCGCGCGTGTGTTCGCGCACGCGCATGCCCACCAGGCCCAACTTCACCTCGTGGCCACGGCGGTGCGCGCGCACCTCCTGCACGAAGTTGTGCGTGGCCTGGATGTCGAAGAGGCTGGGCTGCAGCGGGATGAGAAGGCGGTCGGCAATCTTCATCACGGCGTCGAGCCGCTTGCCGTGCAGGCCGGCGGGCGTGTCGAGCACGACGTGGGTGGTGCCCTTGGGCGGGCGGACAAGCTCGTCGGTGGTGACGTCCCAGCCGGCGATGCGCGGCAGCGGTGGCAGCACACGCAGGCGCTGGTCGAGCCACTGTCGGCTGGACTGCTGGCGGTCGACATCGCCCAGCATCACGGCGTGGCCCGCGGCGGCCAGGCAGCCGGCCACGTTGGTGGCCAGGGTGCTCTTGCCGACACCGCCCTTGGGGTTGGCGACCACGATCACGGGCATGTTGTGCTCCTCGCTGGGCCGCCCCCGGGCGGAATGGCGCCTATGGTAATGGCGCGTCAGCGCAGCCCGTCCCACAGCAGTTTCACGCCGGTCAGGAACATGCCGGTATAGGCCAGCCGGTAGAACAGCACCGGGCTGACACGCTTCGTCAGCCACACGCCGGCCCACACGCCCAGCGGTGCCAGCGGCATCAGCAGCAGCGCGGTGACCATGTTGCGCAGGTCGAGCAAGCCGAGCCAGGCATAGGGCCCGACCTTGGACAGGTTGACGACGCCGAAGTACACCGCCATCGTCGCCGCCAGTTCACGCGGCGGCAGCTTCAGCGGCAGCAGCCAGGCGCTGATGGGCGGCCCGCCGGCATGCGCGACGAAGCTGGTGAAGCCCGACACCGTGGCGCAGGCCGAACCCACCCAGCGTGCTGCCGGCGGCCCGCCCGCGCGCGGTGGGAAGAGCAGGCGCTGCGCCAGGAAGGCGAGCGTCAGCGCCCCCACCACACCGGCGACGGCGGCACTGGAGAACACACCGAAGAGCAGCGTGCCGACCACCGTGCCCAGCAGCGCCCACGGCAGCAGGTGACGCACCAGTGCGCGGTTGCGCTCGCGCCAGAGCTGCTGCAGGCCGGTGGCGTCCATCGCCAGCAGCAGCGGCAGCATGATGGCCGCGGCCTGCGGCACCGGCAGCGTCAGCGCCATCATCGGCGTGGCCAGCGAGCCGAAGCCGCTGGCAAAGCCGCTCTTCGACAGCCCCGTGATCAGCACCGCGGGCACGGCGACGGCGTAGAACCAGGGGTCCTGGACGACGGGCAGGGAGGCGAGCAAGTCTTGAAGCCTTCGGGCTGGGGGTTGTCGGGCCCGATGGGCTGGCGGTCGCGGCGCGGACCGCGCGCGGGGCGACAATTCTCGGATGTTCCAGCCCTCCCAGTCCGACGTGCGGCGATTCTTCTGCGCCGCCCACGCCAAGCAGCGTGACGGCCGGCCGCTGGACGCGATGGAAGCCATCGCCGTACGCTGGACCGCCGAACACCCCGAATACCACGCCGAACTCGCCGACGAGGCCGCGGCGTTGGCCGCCGTCTACAGCGTGGAGGACGGCCGCACCAACCCCTTCCTGCACCTGTCCATGCACCTGTCCATCCACGAGCAGGTGGCCATCGACCAGCCCACCGGCATCCGCCAGGCGGTGGAACTGCTGGCGGCGCGGCGCAACTCGCTGCATGCCGCGCACCACGAGGTGATGGAATGCCTGGGCGAGATGATCTGGGCCAGCCAGCGCAGCGGGCTGCCGCCCGACGGCAACGCCTACATCGACGCCGTGCGCCGCCGCGCCACGCGCTGAGTCCGGACGCACGGGCCCGGAAGGGCTTGGGCGCCTGACGAAGGGCGAGCGGCGATTTCAAGTCGCGAGCCTGAGTCAGCCGCCCAGCCGCGTCAGCGACCGCGCCTGCGCAGCACCTCGGGGTCGGCCCAGAGCTCGTCGAGGTTGCCGAAGCCGCTGAAGTCCTCGGTATGCCGGCCGACGATGCGGTCGCTGCAGCCCGCATCGGCCAGGTCCAGCCGCTGCGGCGTGATGCGCAGCTGCGAACGCATCGAGTAGAAGGCCATCACCACCGGCGCGACCAGATTGCCCGGGTTTTGGTCGGCGACGATGGCCACACGCTGCGACGCCAGCTTCACGAGCGAGCCTGTCGGGTAGATGCCCAGGCTCTGCACGAAGGCCGCAAACAGCGCGCCGTCGAACTGGCCCTTCCACGAGGCCATGCGCGCGATCGACTCGGCCGGGTCCCAGCCTGCCTTGTAGGGGCGGTTGGACGTGATGGCGTCGTAGACGTCGCAGATCGCACCCATGCGTGCCAGCTGCGACAGCTGTTCGGCCGGCAGCCGCCGTGGGTAGCCGGTGGCGTCGACACGTTCGTGATGGTTCAGCACCACGTCCAGCATCTCGGCGGTGGCACCGTGCCCTTCCACCAGCAAGGCGTGGCCACGCTCGGGGTGGCTGCGGATGATCCTGAATTCACCTTCGCTCAGCTTGCCCGGCTTGTTCAGTATCTCCAGCGGCATCACGGCCTTGCCGATGTCGTGCAGCAGGCCGGCCTGGCCGGCAGATCGGCATTGATCCTGGTCCATCCCGATCTGCCGCCCCAGCGCCACCATCAGCGCGCACACGGCCACCGAGTGCATGTAGGTGTAGTCGTCGCGTGTCTTCAGCCGTGCCAGGCTGACCAGCGCGCCGGGGTTGCGCAGGATGGAGCTGGCGATGTCGTCCACCAGGTCGAGGCAGCCGTCGGCGTCGACGGTCTTGCCCATGCGCGCTTCGCCGAACATCGCCACCACGGCCTCACGGCCGCGGTCGCAGATCGCTGCGGCCTCCTTGAGCTCGGCGGCCATCGGGCGCGGCGCGCTGGCCGGCGTGGCAACGGCAGGGGCAGGCGAGGTCGTGCCGGCGCGCTCACCGGCCGCGCCGGCACCGTGCACTGCGGTTGGCGGCACGGGGTCGTCGAGCACCGGATCGGCCACGTCGAGCCCCAGGCCGGGATCGATCCAGCACGCCACCAGGCCACTGCTGCGCAGCCGCTCCAGGTCGGCCGTGCTGTCGAGCATGAAACGTGTCTTCCAGAACGGGTGGTCTATCCACTTGCCTTCCAGCTTGTGCACGTGCATGCCGATGCGCAACTGCTCGACGGTGATCTTCTTAAGCACTTTTCTTGCAGCGGGGCGGTGGACGACGGACGGCGCAGACACGAGGCCGCGGTCTGCAAGGATATCGACCGCGAGGGTCTTCAACTTGAAGGCGGGGTTGCGGCAAGGGGTTGCGGCACGGTTGCGGCATGATCCCCCGCGCCGACGGCTGCCGGCTCGCCGTGCAGCTGCGGCGCGCACACAATGCCGGCTCCGCATCGACTCTGCACGGGGATACGACCATGCCACACATGCTGCTCATCATCGAACCCGTCGGCCAGCGCGAGGAGCGCGGGGTAGAGGGCGGGCAGGCCCTTTACCAGCGGATGCTCGACTTCACCGAAGAGCTGCGGCGCGACGGCGTGCTGATGGCCAGCAGTTCGCTGGCCACGCCAGCAACCCGGCTGCAGCGCCCCGCAGGCGCCGCCGCGCCACGTGTGCTCGATGGCCCCTTTGCCGAAGCCAGGGAGATGGTCGGCGGCTTCTTCCTGCTGAACTGCGCCACGCGCCAGGCCGCGCTGGACTGGGCCGGGCGCTGCCCCGCCGCGGCCTGGGCCACCGTCGAGGTGCGCGAGACCGGGCCCTGCTTCACCTGAACGGATCGGTGCTTTCCCGGGGACGGCGTCGGCATTGTCGATTCCAGGCGCGCCCGTTCGTCGTGTGGAGGACACCGCGCTCTTCAGGAGGATGAACCCATGCGCTTCATGATCATCGTCAAGGCCACCGCCGACAGCGAAGCCGGCACCATGCCTGTGCCGTCCCTGCTCGCCGAGATGGGTGCCTATCACGGGGAACTCGCCCGTGCCGGCGTGCTGCTCGACGGCGCGGGCCTGAAGGCATCGTCACACGGCTGGCGTGTGCACATCGGTGGCGACGGCAGCCGGCAGGTCGTCGACGGCCCCTTTGCACGGACCCCGGAGCTGATCGCCGGCTACACGCTGATCCAGGTGCGCACGCGCGACGAGGCCGTCGAGTGGGCGCGCCGCTACCCCAACCCCACCCAGCACGGCAGCGCCTGCGAGATCGAGGTGCGGCAGCTGTTCGAGAACGAAGACTTCGTGCCCGGCAACGCCTGAGGGCCAAGCATGCCCCGGACCGAGACCATCGCGACGGCGGCCGGGCGCCTGGACGCCCCGCCTGCCGTGGTCAAGGGCATCGACGACTACATCGCGATGCAGGCCAGCGCCGTGCAACCCATCGTGCAACGCCTGCAGGCCATCCTGCACGAAGAGGCGCCCCTGGCGCAGGAAGGCATCAGCTACCGCATGCCGGCCTTCAGGCAGGGCGGCGTGCTGATCTACTTTTCGGCGTTCAAGCACCACATCGGCGTCTACCCGCCGGTGCGCGGCGACGCTGCGCTGCTTGCCGCCCTTGCGCCGTACCTCGGCAAGAAGGGCAACCTGGCGTTCCCGCTGGCGGGGGCCATGCCCTACGACCTGATCCGTCGTGTCGTCCGGCAGCGGTTGAAGGAACACGCGGCACACGCGCCGCGCCGTGGAGCACCGTAGCGCCGTGCACGAGACAACGCAGGCGACGCATGAGGCGATCGGCACGGTCTGGCGGCTGGAGGCGGCCAAGGTCATCGCCGCCGTCGCACGGCTCACGCGCGACGTCGGCGTGGCCGAAGAGCTGGCGGCCGATGCACTCGTCGCCGCGCTCGAGCATTGGCGGCACGACGGCGTGCCGGACAAACCTGGTGCCTGGCTCACCACCACCGCCAAGCGGCGCGCGCTCGACTGGCTGCGCCACCGCGCGCTGGCCGCGGCGGCGAACGAGGCCCTGGCGCGCGACGACGAAGCGCGCCAGGCGATGGTCGTGCCCAGCGTGATCGACACCCTGCTGGCCGCCGAGGCCGACCCCGTGGGCGACGACCTGCTGCGACTGGTCTTCACCGCCTGCCACCCCGTGCTCTCGCGCGATGCGCAGGTGGCGCTGACGCTGAAGCTGGTGGGCGGCCTGAGCACGGAGGAAATCGCGCGCGCCTTCCTGGCCACTGCTGCGACTGTGGCGCAGCGCATCGTCCGCGCCAAGCGTTGCCTGGCGGATGCGCACGTGCCCTTCGAACTGCCGCCGCGTGAGCAGCTCGGTGCACGCCTGGCCGCCGTGCTCGAAGTGGTCTACCTGATCTTCAACGAAGGATATGCCGCCACGCAGGGGCAGGACTGGATGCGCCCGGCCCTGTGCGACGAGGCGCTGCGGCTGGCGCGCATGTTGTCGGCGCTGGCGCCCCTGGAACCCGAGGTGCATGGCCTGCAGGCGCTGCTGGAGTTGCAGGCCTCGCGCACGCCGGCGCGTGTCGATGCACAGGGGCGAGCGGTGCTGCTGATGGACCAGGACCGCAGCCGCTGGGACCGGCTGCTGATCCGCCGCGGCCAGGCGGCGCTGGCCCAGTCCGAGGCCTTGTGCCGCGCCGCGCGGCAGCCGCTCGGCCCCTATGCCTTGCAGGCGGCGATTGCCGGCTGCCACGCGCAGGCGGCCCGCGCCGAAGCGACGGACTGGCTGCGCATCTGCGCCCTCTACGACGCGCTGATGCTGCAGCAGGATTCACCGGTCGTCGCGCTCAACCGCGCGGTGGCGGTGAGCCAGGCCCACGGGCCGGCTGCCGCGCTGCCCATGGTGCAGGCCCTGGTGTCGCACGGGCAACTTGCGCACTACCACCTGCTGCCCAGCGTGCTGGCCGACCTGCTGGCCCGCCTGGGCCGCCACGCCGAAGCGCGCGTGCTGTGGCTGCGCGCCGCCGAACTCACCCGCAACGCGCGCGAACGCGAGCTGCTGCTCGAACGTGCGCACCACACCCCGCCCGAAGGAGGCAAAGCATGAGCGTCTATGTCGATGGCTTCGTGGTTCCCGTGCCGAAGGAAAGACTCGCCGACTACCGCCGCATGGCGCGCAAGTACGGCGCCCTGTGGATCCGGCACGGCGCGCTCGAAGTCCACGAGTGCGTGGCCGACGATGTCAAGCCCGGCAAGCTCACGTCCTTTCCCCAGGCCGTGAAGCTCAAGCCCGACGAGCTGGTGGTGTTCTCGTGGATCGTCTTCAAGTCACGGCGCCATCGCGATGCGGTCAACAAGAAGGTGATGACCGACCCGCTGATGGCCGACATGCCCATGAAAGACATGCCCTTCGACGGCAAGCGCATGTTCTGGGGCGGCTTCAAGGAAATCGTCAGGCTCTGACGCGGTGCGAGCCTGCGTGCCGCAGGTTCGTGCTGCCCACCGTCGACCCCGCGGCCGCCGGCCGCAACGGAAACAAACAACCCCAGCCCACCCGGAGGATCCCATGAGCCCGACAGCTGCCCCTTCGACAGTCTCCCGCAAAGCCCCCGCACGCCGCGCCGCGGCCGCGCAGACGCGCATCGTCATCCTCGTCGCGACACGCAAGGGTGCGTGGTTCTTCCACGGCGATGCCAGACGCCAGGCCTGGACGGCCGAGGGCCCGCACTTCCTCGGCCACAACATCAGCCACGTGCAGCTGGACGCGCGCGACGGCCGCACGCTGCTCGCGGCGGCCAAGACCGGCCACCTCGGGCCGACGGTTTTCCGTTCCACCGACCTCGGCCGCAGCTGGAAGGAGGCGCAGCAGCCGCCGGCCTTCGCCCCTGCGACCGGCGGGCTGCCCGGCCGGGCGGTCGACCACACTTTCTGGCTGACACCGGGGCATGCCAGCGAAACCGGCAGCTGGTACGCGGGCACCTCGCCGCAGGGGTTGTTCCGATCGGAGGACGGCGGCGTCAGCTGGACGCCGCTGCCGGCGGTGAACGACGACCCGAAGTTCCGCGGGTGGATGGGCTCGGCGCAGGACGGCACGCCAGACGGGCCGAAGCTGCACTCCATCATCGTCGATCCACGCGACCCTGCGCACCTGTACTTCGCGATGTCGGGTGGCGGCGTGCACGAGTCGCGTGACGCCGGTCGCAGCTGGACCACGTTGATCCAGGGCCTGGAAGTGGTCGAAGGCTTCGACGCTGCCGACATCAGCTTCCACGACCCGCACTGCGTGCGGCTGTGCCCGGGCCAGCCCGACCGGCTGTACCAGCAGAACCACTGCGGCATCTACCGGCTCGACCGGTCGGGCGGGCCGTCGGGCGACGCCAAAGGTGACATCTGGCAGCGCATCGGCCGCAAGATGCCCAAGCGGGTGGGCGACATCGGCTTCCCTATGGTCGTGCACCCGAGCGACGCCGACACGGCATGGGTCTTCCCGATGGACGGCACCGACGTCTGGCCGCGCACCAGCCCCGGGGGCCGGCCGGCCGCCTATGTCACGCGCAACGCCGGCCGCACCTGGCACCGGCTGGACCAGGGCCTGCCGGAAAGCCAGGCCTGGTGGACCGTGAAGCGCCAGGCCATGACAGCGGACAGGCAGGCGGTGCCGGCGCTCTACCTGGGCACCACCAGCGGCGAGCTGTGGATAGGGCGTGACGAAGGCGCGCGCTGGTCGAACATCGCCCGCCACCTGCCCGAGATCTATGCCGTGGAAGTGGCGGAGCTGGCATGACATCTGGCCAAGCATCGAAGGCCGGCGGATGCAGGTGCTGATTCCCGGCGCGCTGCGCAGCTACACGGGCGTGGGGCAGGTCGAGGCCACGGGCGACACGCTCGACGCGCTGTTCGCCGAACTCGACCGCCGCTACCCCGGGCTGCGCTTTCGCGTCGTCGACGAGCAAAACCGGCTGCGGCCGAACATGCGCATCTTCGTCAACGGCGTCGGCGTGCGCGAGCTTCACCATGCGCTGCAGCCGGACGACTTCGTGGCCGTCGTGCTGGCGCTGAGCGGCGGTTGACCGGTTTCACAGCTCGGCTGCGCGGCCACTCGAAGTGGTGCCCGGTTTCGTGGACTGCCGACGACTCCAGGCCGATCAGCACGCGGCTTCAGGGCGGCGAGGCGGGGTTCTTGATCACCGCATGTGGCGACGCCGGCGGACTGGTTTTCTGCGCGGCATCCTGGCCCCACCAGCCCATGTGATGGCCCCATCCGGCGAGGCCCAGCAACGCCAAACCGAGCAAGCTGCCGGTCAAGATCTTGCGGGTCCATGACCAGTCGGGGCGCACGGCTTCGACGACACCCACGCCCACGGCAGTGCCAGCGACGAAGAGGGTTGTCAGCTGCCCGGCGTGCGAGCGCGCGAAGTCCAGACCCTGCTGTGCGATGACCTCGCTGGTGGCCGGCGCGAAACCATACTGGGTCAAGCGAGTGGACAGTTCCGCCGTCGTCGCGGCCTGGGCCAGCGGCATCAGCGTCATGGTCGTGCCCCCCAGGCCCAGGCCGATGCCGACATTCTTGGTGACATGGGCCAGCGTGATGGGGGTCGGACTGGGCTTGGTTGACTGAGCTGGCGGGGTCGCGAGCGGATGCGGCAACTTCAGACGCCACGACACCGACAACTGCGTGCCCAAAGGCAGGCCCATCGGCGTGGCGGTCGGGATGCTGCCGAGGCCTGAAACTGCCCCCGGCTGCGCGGCAACAGGCAAGTCCAGCACCTGGCTGGCACCCACGCGCAGGGTGCGCGACAGCAAACCGGGGCCAGGAATCGGGTTGGCGAGCTTCATCGGATGTTGCCCGTGGTCGGAAGGCGCCCGGGGCGTGGAACGACGATGGTGGCATTCTGCGCCTCGTTGACTTACCTAGTGCGGCAGGTCCGCAGGTCTGCACTGCGACGCACCGCGCCGTTGACTGTCCGCTACCTCGACTGCCTGGCCCACCCGTCGCAGCGCTCGGCGTCGATCGGGTGCCCCGCCTCCCGAAAGCGCGCCGCTGCGGCGGTGAAGCGCGCCAGCGCCTCCCCGGCCGTGCCGCGCGCTGCCGCGATATGCCCGCGCACCTCGTCGTGTGCGGCGTACCACGCCGGCAGGCGCATCACCACGTTGGCCAGGTACGCGCACTGTTCTTCGTGCTTTTCGGCCAGCGCCACTTCGCCGGCACGCGCGGCGGCGATGGCCGCGGGCACGGCGAAGGTGATGCGGCAGCCCGGGCAGGTCTCCAGCGGCCCGCGCACCGAGACGCTGGCGTCCTCCATCACATGCAGTGCGGCCCCCGGGTCGTCGGCATGCAGGTTGATGCGCGTGCCGTAGATGCGGTCGAGCAGGTGAAAGCCGATGTCGGTCTGGCGCGCCACGTCCAGTGCTTCGTCGATCAGGGCGCGGGCCTCGTCGCGGTGGCCCTCGTGCAACGCCAGTTCGGCCAGGCGCTGCAGCGACAGCGCCTCGCCCACCGGCCCGCCGATGGCGCGGTGCAGCCGGGCGCCTTCGCGCAGGTGCTCGCGTGCTTCGGTCAAGTTGCCGGCCAGCCACTCGGCCTCGCCGCGCAGCGTCACGCCGAAGGCATGGCCGCGTCCGGCGCCCAGCCGTTGTGCCTCGGTTGAAAGGGTCTGAGCGAAGTGGATGACGTCGGCGTAGGGCCGCGCACCATAAAGGAAGCGCTGGGTGATGCACAGGTGGCCGTCGAAGACACGCAGCGCCAGGTGCGGCACCTGGCTGGTCTCGTGCAGGTCGGCCCAGACACTGCGATGCAGCTCGCCGCGCGCATGCGCTGCCGCGGCCTGGGCCCACGAGGCGATGACCAGCGAGGTGGTGTCACCCGACTGCAGCGCCAGCTGCCGCGCCACCGCCGCCTTGGCGGTGCCGACGGCGGGGTCGCCCGTGCCGAGCGCGGCCGCGCCGCTGTAAGCCAGTGCTTCGCACAGTCGGCCTTCGACGCTGGTGGGCGTCAGGCCGGCCAGAGCGACGAGCGCGCCCTTCGGATCACCCAGCTTCACCTGCGCCAGAGCGGCCTTGGCACGCAGGTTGTGGCTCTCGGGCTCACCCGCGACGTCGGCGGCTGCGTGGTACGCGGCCAGCGCGGCGGGTTCGCCCATGGCGTCCAGCGACTCGGCGCGCAACCGCAGGCCCTCGGCATGGTCGGCTTGAAACGCCAGCAGCGGCTCAAGGTGGCGCAGCGCATCGCTGAAGGCGGCCAGGCGCACAGCCTCCAGCGCGGCGGCCAGCAGCCAGGGCATCGCGTCGCGCCGGTGGCCAGCCTCCAGCCAGTGGCGGGCAATGCCGGCCGGCGGGCTGTCGAGCTCGGCCAGTCGGGCGGCGATCCGGCGGTGCATCTTCAGCCGCCGGTGCGGCGGCACCTGGTCGATCAGTGCCTGCTGCACAAGGTGGTGGCGGAAGCGGTAGCGGCTGGCCAGCGGCAGCAGCACGCCAGCGGCCAAGGCGGCGTCCAGCGATTCCAGGCTGGGCGCCTGCGCCTCGGCCGCCAGCGCCTCGACGGTGGCGACATCGAATTCGTCGCTGCACAGGGCCATCCACTTGAGCAGGCTCAGCGCGCTGTCGGGCACGTCGCACAGCCGCTCGGTGATGGCTTCGGCCACGCCGCCAGGCAAGCGCCCATCGGCGTTGGCGCCGGCGCTGCGCGCCAGCTCGATGGCCGCGAAGGGGTTGCCCTCGGCAGCGCGCACGATGCGCGCCACCACGTCGTCCGACATGCCGGCTGGCGCCGCGCGCGTCACCAACCTGCGGCACTCGTCTTCTGGCAGCGGCTCCAGATCGAGCACTTGAAGCACGCCCGAGCGTTGCAGCCGGCCCAGGGCGCGGGCCAGCGCGGTGCCTGTGGCAGGCGGGCGCGCGGCGAGCAGCACACACAACCCGGCGCCGGTGGTCGCCAGCTGCGTGATCACGTCGACGTCGGCATCGTCGGCCAGGTGCGCGTCGTCGATCTGCACAAGGGCTTCCTTGCCCGGTGCGGCGGCCAGAAGCAAGCGTCGGATGGCACCCACCACCTGGTGCCTGCCCAGCGGGCCGGGCAGGGTGTCGGCCGGTGCCGCATGCGGGCTGAGCACGGCCAGCACCGCGCGCGCCTGCGCGCCGATGCGGTCGAGCAC
>JAURZK010000134.1 GCA_030653505.1 Rubrivivax sp. | reverse complement strand
GGTCCCGGCAAGCTTCTCCGGCGGCACGCCCTGCTCCTCGGCGGCAGCGACGTACAGCGCGAGAATCGGGAGCACCGCACCGTTCATCGTCATCGACACCGACACCGCGGACAGGTCGATGCCGTCGAAGAGCTGGCGCATGTCGAGGATGGAATCGATGGCCACGCCCGCCATTCCGACGTCACCCGCCACGCGCGGATGATCCGAGTCGTAGCCCCGGTGGGTGGCCAGGTCGAAGGCCACCGAGAGGCCCTTCTGCCCCGCGGCCAGGTTGCGCCGGTAGAACGCGTTGGACTCCGCCGCGGTCGAGAAGCCCGCGTACTGGCGGATCGTCCACGGCCGCACCGCATACATCGTGGCCTGCGGGCCGCGGATGTAGGGCGGAAAGCCAGGCAGCGTGTCGGCCAGCGCGGGCTGCGGCAGTGCGGCGATGTCGGCCGCTGTGTAGAGCGGCTTGACGGCGATGCCTTCGGGCGTGGTCCAGGTCAGCGCGCCGACGTCGCCACCGGGGGCGGACTTCGCGGCGGCCTTCTGCCACTGCGCCAGCGTGGCCGGTGCAATCCCGGACGGGGTCTTCTCTTCGCTCATGAATCTCTCCTGGGCCTGCTCTCATGGCCCACCGCGACGGGCCAGGCCGTCGGAAATCGCGCCGCCGTCACATTCACCGTTGAGGGTGGCCGCGCATTATGCATAATTATGAATTCAAAACCCACGTCATCCTGACAGACCACCGCCTTGGCCACGCTTGCCAACCTCGCCGAACCGAAACCACCGCTGTCGCCGCGCGCGCTGTACCAGGACGTGGCCGAACGCCTGCGCCAGCAGATCTTCGCGCGTGAGCTGGAACCGGGGGGCTGGATCGACGAGATGAAGCTCGCCGCGGCCTTCGGCATCAGCCGCACGCCGCTGCGCGAGGCGCTGAAGGTGCTGGCCGCGGAAGGGCTGGTGACGATGAAGGTGCGGCGCGGCGCCTACGTCACCGAGATGTCGCGCGACGACGTGGCGCAGATCTACCACCTGCTGGCGCTCCTGGAAAGCGATGCCGCGGCCACCGTGGCGGCCAGGGCCACCGAGGTACAGCGCGCCGAACTCGCGGCGCTGCACGCGCAGCTGGAGAAGCAGGTGCGCCGGCGCGACGAGTTCTTCGCCACCAACGAACGCTTCCACGTCACGCTGCTGCACGTTGCAGGCAACCGCTGGGCGCTTCAGGCGGTGCAGGACCTGCGCAAGGTCATGAAGCTCAACCGCCACCATTCGCTGTTCAAGCAGGGGCGGCTGGCAGAGTCGCTGGCCGAGCACCGCGCCCTGATGCAGGCCATCGAGGCCCGCGATGGCGCCGCTGCGGCGCGGCTGATGAAGGCGCACTTCGACAGCGGGCTCGAAGCAGCGTCCTGAGCAGGGGCCGCCGGAAAGTCGGCCCTGAAAGAGAAAGGCCGCCTCGCGGCGGCCTTTCCTGCAACGACGGACGCCTTGCGGCGCGTCGTCTTACTTCGCAGCGCTGGCAGCGGCCGAAGCGGCAGCGGCAACGGCGTTGGCGGCGCCAACGGCAGCCGAGGCGCTGTCGGCCACGGCCGAAGCAGCGCTGGCAGCGGCATCGGCCACGGCAGCAGCAGGCGCGGGCGCAGCGGCCGGAGCGGGAGCGGGGGCAGGCGCCGGGGCTTCTTCCTTCTTGCCGCAGGCGGCGAGGGCGAAGGCAGCAACCAGGGAAGCGATGACGAGGGACTTGTTCATGTGGGTCTCTAATGGAGGTGGTGGGTCGGGAACCGAAACTTCTGCCGGGGCCACCCAAATCCCAAGGAATCTAGGGCAAACCCGAACTGAAAGACGGTCCGCAAGGCCGACACCCGGCGAACCTAACCCGTAAGTATAGCTGAACTAAGGGGTATCCCTAGAGACCGAGGGTTCTGACCGCTAGCGAACGTTCCGAGCGTTGCAGAACGACATCAATTACCTCGCACCATTGCCGTGCGCGGCGCTCGTCCAGCGCCGCCCGGCCGCGCCAGTGCAAGGCGTCGATGAGTTGCACACTCACGGCCCCGTCGCAGCTGAGCACGGTCGGCAGGTCGCGCGCCAGGTCCTCGGGCACCTGCCAGCCTTCGATGGCGTGCGTCCAGGGTGTGCGCCATACATTGAAGCGCGGGCAGCGCCGTGGCAGCTCGTCGAAATTCGCCGCCAGCAACACCAGGCGGCGCTGCGGCAGGCGCAGCCAGTCGGTCATGCCCTGCAGCAACGCAGCGTCGTCCAGTGGCCAGTCGGCAAACGTCGGGTCGACGGCGACGATGCGCCGCGCGCCCTGCGCCATCGCGGTGGTGAAGCCCCACTGCACGGCGACGTGCCAGCCTCGGCGGCTGTCGATGACGGGCAGCGCCGGCGGGGCGGGCGGTGTCGGGGCCGTCATGCTGTCACCTCGTGCAGCCAGCCCGCAGCGCGCCATTCCGCGAGCAGTTCGGCTGCACCGGCGCTCAGGGCCCGGCGCTCGCGTGCCGAAAGCCACCGCGCGTCGGCCAGGCAGTGCATCAGCCGCGCGTCGCGGCCGGCGGCGACGAAGGACTCGCCGTTGACGAAGACGTGGCGGGCGTCGTAGGCCATGCGCGTGCGGGGATCGAGCCGCAATGCGGCGCTGGCGTCGGCCGCAAGCTCGGCGTCGTGGCTGTCGAACCAGACGTTCGGCTTGGGCTCGGTGAGGATCTCGCCCAGGGCACGCGGCAGCGCCAGCGGGTCGGCCAGGTGGCGCTGCAGCGCCTGCCGGGCGAAGGCCTCCAACGCCGGCGGAATCGCCGCCGGCTGTGTCGTGGCTGGCTGCTGCGGGTCGCGGTAGAGGCTGGGGTCGCCCTCGTCCTCGGACAGCCGCAGCAGCAGCTCACGCGCCAGTTCTCCGGCGGCCGGCACGCGAAAGCCCGCCGAGCAGGTCATGCAGTCGCCGCCCACCGCGGTGCCGTCGTGGCCCCAGTAGGGGGGCAGGTAGAGCATGTCGCCCGGCTCCAGCACCCAGTCCAGCGTGGGATTGAAGTCGCGCAGACGCTTCAGCGGTGCCCCTTCCACCCACACCGGCTCGACACCGCGGGCCGCTGGCGGCGCCACACGCCAGCGGCGGCGGCCCTGGACCTGGATCAGGAAGACGTCGTAGGCGTCCACATGCGGGCCCACGCCACCGTCGGGGCTGGCCCAGGACACCATCAGGTCGTCGAGCCGCGCGTCGGGCACGAAACGGAAGCGCGAGAGCATCTCGTGCGCCGCGGGCACGTGCAGGTCCAGGCCCTGCACCAGCAGCGTCCAGCCCGGACGCGACAGCGGCGGCAGCGCACGCCGCGGCAGGGGACCGTGGCGCACCTGCCAGTCCTGCGGCTGCGGGCCCCGGGCCTGCACGAGTCGGGCTTCCACGCCGTCGCGCCCGGCCAGATCGAAGAGCGCCGGCCTTGCCAGAGGGGGTGCCACGCCGGGCCAGGCCTGGCGCACCAGAAGCGGCTTCTTCTGCCAATGCCGCTTCATGAAGGCGGCGGGGCTCAGGCCACCGAGCAGCGGCGTTGCGGCGTTCACGTCCATGGTCCCATTCTGGGCCATGCCCGGCGCCCGCGGCGCCGGCGCCAGGCCCTGTGCCATCATTCCCTCATGATCATTGCCGACCCCTGCGTGGTAAGCCTGACCTGGACGCTCAGCGACGGCCAGAACCGCCCCATCGACGAATTGCCGCAGCCGGTGGAGTTCTTCTTCGGCGGCAACGACCTGCTGGCCAAGGTGGAAGAAGCCCTGGCCGGCCATGTCACCGGCGACGAGCTACAGCTCCACCTGGAACCCGAACACGCCTTCGGCGACTACCACGCCGAGCTGGTGTGTTTCGAGGACCGCAAGCTCTTCCCCGAGCAGCTGGAAACCGGCATGGCCTTCGAAGGTCTGCCCAAGGGCCACGCCACGACCGACATGCCGGCCGACAACGTCTACATCGTCACCGAGATCTACCCCTCGCACGTGGTGCTCGACGGCAACCACCCGCTGGCAGGCATGTCGCTGCGCCTGGCGGTGAAGGTGTGCGACGTGCGCGAGGCCACGGTCGAGGAGATCGAAGCGAAGAGCGTGGGCGCGTCGCCGATCACGGTCCTGGCCGGCGCACCGGCGGCGACGCCAGGCGCATTGCACTAGCCGCCACGGGCCGAAGAGCGAAGTCCGCCGTGCCTCAAGCCTGGCCGGTCGAGCCGAAGCCGCCCACGCCGCGCGCGCTGCCCTCGAAGGTCTCGACCCGACGGAACATCGCCTGCACCACCGGCACCAGCACCAGCTGCGCGATGCGTTCCATCGGCTGCACGGTGTAGGCCGCGCTGCCGCGGTTCCAGCAACTCACCATCAGCGGGCCCTGGTAGTCGCTGTCGATCAGGCCCACCAGGTTGCCCAGCACGATGCCGTGTTTGTGGCCGAGGCCAGAACGTGGCAAGAGCAAGCCGGCGAGGCCGGGGTCGGCGATGTGGATGGCCAGACCGGTGGGGATGAGCGCGGCGGCCCCGGGTTGCAGCTCCAGTGGGGCGTCGAGGCAGGCACGCAGGTCCAGGCCGGCGCTGCCGGAAGTGGCGTAGGCCGGCATGGTTTCGGCCAGACGCGGGTCGAGCACCTTCACGTCGACGACGTTGAGCGTGGTCTTCACCTCCACGGACTCACCTCTGCACTTCGGGCGCACGCCGCGCCAGTTCGGCGACCAGCGCGCGCGCCAGCGTCAGCTTGTCGCCGCGCGGCAGTTCGGTCGCGCCCTGCGCGTCCACGAGCACCAGCGTGTTGTGTTCGCTGCCGAAGGCCGACGGCCCGTGGTTGGCCACGATCAGCGGCACATCCTTGCGCAAGCGCTTGGCGCGGGCGTTTTCGACCACGTGCTCGCTCTCGGCCGCAAAACCCACGCACCAGGGGCGCTGGCCTGCAGGCAGGCGCGCCACCGCGGCCAGGATGTCGGGGTTCTCGGTCAGCACCAGCGGGGGTGGTGAAGTCGGCGCGCCCGCGCTGCGGTCCTTCTTCAGCTTCTGGTCGGCCACCTGCACTGGCCGCCAGTCGGCCACCGCAGCGGTGGCGACGAAAAAACCGTGTTCCGGCGCCAGTGGCAACACGGCATCGGCCATCTGCTGCGCGCTGACGACGTCGATGCGGCGCACGCCGCGCGGCGTGGGCAGGTGCACGGGGCCGGCCACCAGCGTCACCCGCGCGCCCGCTTCGGCCGCGGCGCGTGCGACGGCAAACCCCATCTTGCCGCTGGAATGGTTGGTGATGCCCCGCACGGGGTCGATGGCCTCGAAGGTGGGTCCTGCGGTCACCAGCACGCTGCGGCCGGCCAAAAGCTTGGGCTGAAAGAAGGCGACGAGTTCGTCGAGCAGTTCTGCCGCCTCGAGCATGCGGCCGTCGCCGACCTCGCCGCAGGCCTGGTCGCCGGCAGCCGGGCCTAGCACCACGGCGCCGTCGGCAGCCACCTGCGCCACATTGCGCTGCGTGGCCGGGTGCGACCACATCTCGCGGTTCATTGCGGGTGCCAGCAGCAGCGGGCAGGTCTGTACCGGCCGCGCCAGGCACAACAGCGCCAGCAGTTCACCCGCACGGCCCTGCGCCAGCTGGGCGATGAAGTCGGCGCTGGCCGGCGCCACGAGGATGGCGTCGGCCTGCCGCGACAGGTTGATGTGCGGCATCGCGTTGGGCTCGCGCGTGTCCCACTGGCTGGTGAACACGGCGCGCCCGCTCAGCGCCTGCAGGGTGGCCGCGGTGATGAACTGCTGCGCCGCGTCGGTCATCACCACCTGCACCGTGGCGCCGGCCTTGACCAGCAGCCGCGTCAGTTCGGCGGCCTTGTAGCAGGCCACGCCGCCGGTCAGACCGAGGACGATGTGCCTGCCTTGCAGGTCGGTGGGGCTGGCCATGGGGCGGGACTCTAGCAGCGTCGGCCCGCGCCGGCCCGTGGCGGCCAGGCATGTCGAAGACCTTGCCGCACGCGCCGGCTCGTTGCGATAAGTGTGTACCCAGAGCCCAAGCTGGCTATGCTGCCCTACTCCGACAGCGAAGAACATCACCCGATGGACGCCCTGCTCCTGGCCCGCATGCAGTTCGCGGCCAACATCACCTTCCACATCCTCTTTCCCACCATCAGCATCGCGCTGGGTTGGACGCTGCTCTTCTTCCGCCTGCGCTGGCTGAAGACGCACGACGACGCCTGGCTGATGGCCTACCGCTTCTGGACCAAGGTCTTCGCGCTGACCTTTGCGCTGGGTGTGGTCAGCGGCATCACGATGAGCTTCCAGTTCGGCACCAACTGGCCGGGGTACATGGAACGCATCGGCAACATTGCCGGGCCGCTGCTGGGCTACGAGGTGCTCACAGCGTTTTTCCTCGAGGCCACCTTCCTGGGCGTGATGCTCTTCGGCCACGGCAAGGTGAGCGAACGCGCGCACCTCGTCGCCACCTTCCTGGTGGCCTTCGGCACGACGATGAGCGCCTTCTGGATCCTGGCGCTGAACTCGTGGATGCACACACCCACCGGCCACGTCATCCGCGAGAACGGCGAGTTCTTCGTGCAGTCGTGGGCCGCGGTGATCTTCAACCCCAGCTTCCCCTACCGACTGGTGCACGTGCTGCTGGCCTCGGGGCTGACGGTGGCCTTCGTGCTCGCCGGTGTCAGCGCCTGGCAGCTGCTCAAGGGCAAGGCCAATGCCTCGACGGCCAAGGCGCTGCGCACCGGGCTGACGGTGGGTGCGGTGCTGATCCCCTTGCAGATCCTGGCCGGCGACATGCACGGGCTGAACACGCTGCAGCACCAGCCGCAGAAGGTGGCGGCGATGGAAGGTATCTGGAAGACCGAGCGCGGCGCGCCGCTGCTGCTGTTCGCGGTGCCCGACGAGGCCACGCGCAGCAACCACTTCGAGATCGGCATCCCCAAGCTCGCGGCGCTGATCCTCAAGCACGACCTCGACGGCGAGATCCGCGGTCTGGACGAGTTCAAGGGCGTCAAGGGCTGGGAACACCCGCCGGTGGCACCGCTGTTCTACGGCTTCCGCATCATGGTGGGCACCGGCATGCTGATGCTGCTGTTCAGCTGGGCCGGGCTGTGGCTCTACCGCCGCCGCGCCTGGTTGGCCGAGCGCCTGCCGCGGCCGCTGCTCTGGGGCCTGGCAGGCATGAGCTTCTCGGGCTGGGTGGCCACGGTGTCGGGCTGGTATGTCACCGAGGTCGGGCGCCAGCCCTTCATGGTCTTCGGCCTGCTGCGCGTGGATGAACTGGCCTCGGCGGTGCCGGCACCCATGATCGCGCTGACCCTGACTCTCTACGTCAGCGTCTACCTGGCGCTGCTGGTGGCCTATGTCGGCGTCGTGAAGTACATGGCCGAGAAGCCGGTGGACATGTACGACGTGCCGAAGAACCAAGCCGTGGGGGCCGCCGCATGAACTGGGAAACCACCCTGCCCGTCGTTTTCATGGGGTTGATGGGCCTGTCGATGCTGCTGTACGTGGTGCTCGACGGTTACGACCTCGGTGTCGGCCTGCTGCTGCACCGCGCCACCGACGACCAGAAGGACACCATGATCGCCAGCATCGGCCCCTTCTGGGACGCCAACGAGACCTGGCTGGTGCTGGGCGTGGGCATCCTGCTCATCGCCTTCCCCAAGGCCCACGGCATGGTGCTGGGTGCGCTCTACCTGCCGGTGGCGCTGATGCTGGTGGGGCTGATCCTGCGCGGCGTGGCCTTCGACTTCCGCGTCAAGGCGCAGGCGGCACGCAAGCCGCTGTGGAACTTCGCCTTCTTCGCCGGTTCGGGCCTCGCCGCGGCATCGCAGGGCTGGATGCTGGGGCGCTACATCACCGGGCTGCAGGAAGGCTGGATCTTCATGGTCTTCGCCGGTGCCATCGCGCTGCTGCTGCCGGCGGCCTACGTGCTGCTGGGCGCTGGCTGGCTGATCATGAAGACCGAGGGTGAACTGCAGCGTCACGCCGTGAAGTGGGCCAAGCTGGCCTGGGCGCCGGTGGTCATCGGCATGGGGCTGATCTCGCTGGCCACGCCGGTGGTCAGCGAGACGGTGCGCGGCAAGTGGTTCAGCATGCCCGAGTTCATCGCGCTGATGCCGATCCCGTTGATGACGCTGGCGGCGCTGGTGGGTGCACGTGCGATGCTCAATTCGCAGCGTGTGCTCGGCAAGCTGTGCTGGCTGCCGTTCACGCTGACGGTGTCCGTCTTCCTGCTCGGCGCCATCGGCCTGGCCTACAGCCTGTTCCCCTATGTCGTGATGGACAAGCTGACCATCTGGCAGGCCGCCAGCGCCACCGAAGCGCTGGCCGTCATCGCCATCGGCTGCGCCATCACCGTACCCACCATCCTGGGCTACACGGTGTTTTCCTACCGCGTGTTCTGGGGCAAGGCCACGGCGCTGCGTTACGCCTAGGCGCGCACACCTGGGCCGCGTGATCGCCGCTCAGGCTCCGTGGCACTTCTTGAACTTCTTGCCGCTGCCGCAGGGACACGGGTCGTTTCTTCCCGGCGCGGGCTCGACACGCCGCGTCTCGGGCTTGGGCGCGAAGTCGACCCAGAACAGTCGCAGGTCCTGCACCGCCATGCAGGCCTCGGAAAGCAGGTCGTCGCGCGTGGGTGCCCCCTTGGGGTAGTGGCTGGCGAGGTGCGCCTTCCACTCTTCGCTGTCGGGGGGCATCAGCAGCGCGGCAATCTGGTCGAAGGCCTGGCTGAAGAGTTCCTCGGCCTGCTCGTCGGCGGGCTCGGTCCACAGGTCGGGAAAGGCGTCGACGCCGGCGAAGAAGCCGTCGGCCCACAAGCTGCCAGTCTGGAAGGCGGCCGCCTCCGCCTCGGGGACGCCGTCTTCCTCGACCATCAGCCGGCGGTCTTCGTCGGTGACCTCGGCGATCAGCGGGTCGAGCCGCAGCCAGTCGGGGGCGTCGAGCAGCGCCTCGGGGTCGAGTTGGTCGCACAGCACCTTAAGACGCGCCTGTAGCGCCTGAAGGCCGCGGGCGTGGTCTTCGGGGTCGGCGTAGGCACGCTCGAAGGCGTCGCCTGACAGCGCGGGCAGCCAGTCTTCGGGAGGCGGCAGGCGCGGCGCGGCGGCCAGCGCGGCCAGGAAGCCGTCGACCCATTCGAAGCTGATGGCGGGGTCGAAGCCGGCCAGGCGTTCGCAGGCGGCGTCGAAGGCCTCGAGTTCGGCGGTGGTGTTCTGGCGCGGCGGGCGGGGGTTCATGGTGCAGGCTCGGCCGGCCAGGCGGCCAGCGGGGGACGGGGGTGCAGGCGCGCCATCGCATGCACATCGGCAAAGACGCCGTCGCGAAGGGCATACGCGCGGTGCGTGCCTTCGTGGCGGAAGCCGGAACGCTCGTAGAGGCGGATGGCGCGGTTGTTGTCGGTGAAGACGGTGAGCTCGATGCGCAGGATCTGCGCCCAGCCGTCGGCGTAGCTGCACAGCGCCTGCATCAGCGCGCTGCCGACACCCTGGCCCTGCGCGGCGGGCTCGACGCTGATGCCCAGCATGGCGACATGGCGGCGGCGCAGTTGCGGTGCCGGGTGCAGGCCGGCGCTGCCGACGACGCGGCCACCCAGTTCGGCCACCAGGTGCATGTCGACCGCGTGCGGCTCCGCCTGGCCCTCGAGACGTTTGCGCCACATCTCCTCGCTGGGCATGGGCAGCTGCATCAGGTTGCCGTAGACCTCGGGCCGACCCATCATGCGCACAAAGTCGGCCGCGTCGGCGGGCCGGGCGCGGCGGACGAGGACGGGGGCGGCGGAAAAGTCGGGCACGGCGGGCACTCGAATGAGCGTGGCGAAAACGCCAACCGCAGTGTCCCACGGGCCGCGTTGTCACCAAAATGGCATGCACCGCCGGGATCATCGCGGGGCACGCTTCTTGCGAACCGGTGCAACACAGCTGGGCGGCAACGTCAAGCCGGATTTCTGCCAACGCACAACGTCATGCCGGGCCGCGCCAGCGGCCGGGCTTCGTTGCATAGTTTCACGACAGGCCGCACCACGAGCGCGGTTTCAATTTCCATCTTGAGGGCTGACTGATGAACAACCGGGACTGGATGGGTTTTTCGCGCACGGCGATGGCCGTGGCGGTGGCCGTGGTGGCCGCCGCGCCGGCGCTGGCACAGAACACGACGGCCGCCATTGGCGGCCAGGTGACGGGCGCCGACGGCAGGCCCGTGGCCGGCGCCACCGTGGCCATCCTGCACGTCGACTCGGGGTCCACCAACACGGTCACCACCGATGCCAACGGCCGCTATGGCGCGCGCGGCCTGCGCGCCGGTGGCCCCTACACCATCACCATCAGCCAGGGCGGCGTGACCGATCGGCGCGAGGGCGTGTTCCTGACGCTGGCCGAGACCGGCACCATCAATGCGCAGTTGGGCGCGACGACACAGACCATCGTCGTCACCGGGCGCGCGGCGGCCGGCCAGTTCAACCCATCGGCTATGGGCTCGGGCACCAACATCGGCAGCCGCGAACTGGCGGCGTTTGCCTCCATTCAGCGCAACTTGCAGGACTATGCCCGCACCGACCCGCGCCTGAGCCAGACTGACAAGGAACGCGGCGAGATATCCGCCGCCGGCCAGAACACGCGCTTCAACAGCATCACCATCGACGGCGTCACCACCAACGACACCTTCGGCCTGGAAGCCAACAACCTGCCGACGATCAAGCAGCCGATATCCATCGACGCCATCCAGTCGGTCCAGGTCAACCTGTCGAACTACGACGTCACGCAAAAGGGCTACACAGGCGCCAACATCAACGCCGTCACCAAGAGCGGCACCAACGAGTTCAAGGGCAGCCTCTACTACGTCTGGCGTGACGACAATCTGGTCGGCAAGCGCTACAACAGCACCATCGACGGCTACTTCGACGCGCCCGCCTTCAAGGAAGACACCAAGGGCGTCACCCTAGGTGGCCCGATCATCAAGGACAAGCTCTTCTTCTTCGCCAGCTACGAAGAACTGGCCAGTTCGCGAACGAGCCCCAACTTCGGGCCACTCGGTGGCAGCAACACCAACGTCGGCATCACCCAGACCGCAATCGACCAGGCGATCTCGATCGCCAAGAACACCTGGGGTTTCGACGCGGGCTCGTCCACCGTGCCCGACGGCCTGAAGGTCTCGGTGAAAGACACACTGTTGAAGCTGGACTGGAACATCGACGACAACCACCGCGCCAACCTGCGCTACACGAAGACGGAACAGACCGAGCCGAACATCGTCGGCTTCTCGGCCACCGGGCTGTCGCTGAGTTCCTGGTGGTACAACCAGGACAAGTCGATCGAGAGCGTGGTCGGTCAATGGTTTGCCGACTGGACGCCGGCCTTCAGCACAGAAATCAAGGTCTCCAAGCGCGACTATGAAAGTGTGCCGACGGCGGTGAACGGCACGCGGCTCCCAGCCATCGGCCTGCGCTTCTCTGGCGCGCTGCCTGCGGGCGCGCCGGCCGGCGTGAGCGCCAACGACCGCTTCCTGAACCTCGGCACCGAGCTCAGCCGGCACTTCAACGTGCTGGAGACCAAGACCACCGACATCTATGCGGGCGGCACCTGGAACCTGGGTTCGCATGAACTGAAGTTCGGCGCCGACTACGCCGACAACAAGGTCTACAACGCTTTCGCGCAGAACACCAACGGCAACTATGGTTTCCGCTGCGAAGGTGCGCCTGGGACCACAGCAAATCCCGCTGGATCGCCGGTGACGTATTCCTTCGGCCGGGTGGGCGGACCAGCTGCCGGTCGCGTCGCCGCCGACTGCAATGGGCTCACATCTGCTCAGCGCGACCTGGCCACACTGGAGAACTTCCAGCGCGGCCTGCCCTCCAGCTACACCGTCACGGCGCCTCAGGGTGGCCGCACGCTGAACGATGCCGTGGCCGTCTGGAGCTACGCCAACACCGGCCTGTTCGCCCAAGACACGTTCAAGGTCACCCCAGAACTGAACGTGACGGTCGGCCTGCGCATCGACCAGCAGAGCGTGCCCACCAAGCCGCTCTTCAATGCTGCGGCGTCGGCCGCACCGGGCGCGCCCGACCCCGTGACCGGCCGCGCAACAGGCGGTTTTGGCGTGCGCAACGACAACACGCTGGACGGCAACAACCTGGTGCAGCCGCGCCTGGGCTTCAACTGGAACCTCAGTGGCAAGAGCGAGCGCCGCATGCAGGTGCGTGGCGGCCTGGGCCTGTTCCAGGGTGCTGCGGCCAACGTGTGGCTGAGTAACCCGTTCAGCAACACCGGCATTGCCGTGGGTTCTTTCACCTGCGCCAACTTCGCTGCCTGCCGTACCGCGGACAGCGGCGCACAGCTGGTTTTCAACCCGAACCCGGCCACCCAGCCCGGCCAGGGCGCGGCGCCGCAACCGGACATGGACTTCCTGTCGCCGAGCCTCGAACAGCCCTCCGTCTGGAAGGCCAACCTCGCTTTCGAAACCGAACTTCCTGCGCTGCCGGTTGTGGGCGAACTCGTGGCCAGCGTGGAGTGGCTGCACACGAAGACCAACTCGGGCATCTACTACAAGAACCTGAACCTGGGCGCACCGACGGCTACAAATGGTCCGGACGGCCGCCCGCTGTTCTACACGCCGCAGACCTACAACTCGGGCTGCTGGACGGGTTCGTCGTTCTCGACCTCGGGCGCCTGCACGGGCTCGCGTGTGCGCGCGCTCAGCAACAACAGCTACCGCCGCGCGCTTCTGGCCACGGAAACCAGCAAGGGCGGCGGTGATGCGCTCACGGTGTCGATCAGCCAGCCGACACGCGACGGCTTTGGCTGGAGCGTGGCGTACACCAAGACCACGGCCAAGGAAGTCAGCCCACTGACCTCGTCGACGTCGAACTCGAACTGGAACGGGCGCATGAGTTTCGACCCGAACGCCGAGGAACTGGCCAACTCGAACTACCTGATCAAAGACCGTTTCAACGCCAGCCTGAGCTGGACGAAGGCCCTCATCGGCAACTACCGCACCACGGTGGGCATGTTCTACGAAGGCCGCAAGGGCAAGCCCTACAGCTGGACCTTCATCAACGACATGAACGGCGACGAGATCGGCGGCAACGACCTGATGTACATCCCGTCGGCGCCGGGCTCCGGCGAGGTGATCTTCCGCGGCGCCGATGGCACCACCGGTGGCGCAGCATCGGCCACCGCCGAGGCGCGTTTCTGGGAAATCGTCAACAGCGATTCGACGCTTTCGGGATCCAAGGGTGGCGTCGTCAAGCGCAACACCAGCTTCGCGCCATGGGCCAACAACGTCGACGTGCGCCTCAGCCAGGAGCTGCCGGGCTTCATGAAGGACCACAAGGCGGTCTTCACACTCGATATCCTGAACTTCGGCAACCTGCTGAACAAGAAGTGGGGGCGCGTCAACGAGATTGGCTTCCCGTCTAACCGCAGCTTTGTCAACTTCAACGGTCTAGAGAACGGCAAGTACGTCTACAGCATGGGTTCGCTGGAACGCCTCGAGACGCGGCAGGCCAGCGGCGAATCGCAGTGGGCCGTGCAGGCCACGCTGCGCTACGAGTTCTGAACCGACGCGTCCGGGGCCTCGCGGCCCTGCGATCGAAACAAAGGGGCCTCGGCCCCCTTTGTCATCGCGGCCGGGGCTTGCCGGCCGGTGGCGCGGGCATCAGGCCCGCTCGCCCACCCAGCCGGCCACGCTGGCCAGCGCCGCCGGCAGTGCCGCGGCATCGCTGCCGCCGGCCATCGCCAGGTCGGGCTTGCCGCCACCCTTGCCGCCCACCTGCTGGGCGACGAAGTTCACCAGCTCGCCGGCCTTGACCTTGCCCATCTGATCGGGGGTGACACCCGCCGCCAGCTGCACCTTGCCGCCGTCGACGACGGCCAGCACGATGGCCGCGCTCTTGAGCTTGTTCTTCAGCTGGTCCATGGTCTCGCGCAGCGCCTTGGCGTCGGCGCCCTGCAGCATCGCGGCCAGCACCTTGATGCCCTTGATGTCGACGGCCTGTGCGACCAGTTCGTCGCCTTGGGACGATGCCAGCTTGCTCTTCAGCGCGGTGACTTCCTTCTCCAGCGCACGCAGCTGGTCCTGCAGCGCCGCCACACGCCCCGGCACTTCTGCGGGCGTGGCCTTCAGCGCGCCGGCCAGGCCATTGACCGTGCCTTCCAGCTGCTGCAGATACGCCAGCGCATTGCTGCCCGTGACGGCCTCGACGCGGCGTATGCCCGCGGCCACGCCGCCCTCGGCGACGATCTTGAAGAGGCCGATGTCGCCGGTGCGCTGCACATGCGTGCCGCCGCAGAGCTCGCGGCTGCCGCCGATGTCGAGCACCCGCACCTCGTCACCGTACTTCTCGCCGAAGAGCATCATCGCGCCGGTCTTCTGCGCTTCCTCGATGGGCAGCAAGCGCGCCTGCGTCGCCGCGTTGGCCAGGATCTCGGCGTTGACGATGGCCTCGATCTGCGTCACCTGCGCGTCGGTCACCGGTGCGTTGTGCGCGAAGTCGAAACGTGTGCGCTCGGCGTTGACGAGCGAGCCCTTCTGCTGCACGTGCCCACCCAGCACCTCGCGCAGCGCCTTGTGCATCAGGTGCGTGGCGCTGTGGTTGCGCACGGTCTTCGCACGCTGCTCGGCGTCGACACGTGCGACGAAGCTGTCGCCGACCTCGATCTCGCCTTCGACGACACGCCCCTGGTGGCCGTGCACGCTGGCCGTCACCCTCACGGTGTCTTCGACGATCACGCGGCTGCGCGGGTTGCGCAGTTCGCCGGTGTCACCCACCTGGCCGCCGCTCTCGGCGTAGAAGGGCGTGTGGTCGAGCACGACGACGACGTCGTCGCCGGCCTGGGCCTTCAGCACCGGCGTGCCTTCGGCATAGATCGCCACGACCTTGCTGTGTTCGCACACCAGGTGTTCGTAACCGTGGAATTGCGTGGCATCACCGTCATAGGCCAGGCCAGCGGCGACCTTGAACTTGGCCGCCGCGCGCGCGTTCTCGCGCTGCCGGGTCATCGCGGCGTTGAAGCCGGCGTCGTCCACCGTCACGTCACGTTCGCGGCAGACGTCGGCCGTCAGGTCGAGCGGAAAGCCGAAGGTGTCGTGCAGCTTGAAGGCGGTGTCGCCGTCGATCTGCCTCGTACCCGCTGTTCCCAGTTTCGCCAGCGCGTCTTCCAGGATCTGCATGCCGTTGGCAATCGTCTGGAAGAAGCGTTCCTCCTCGACCTTCAGCACCTCGGTGGCGCGCACGGCCTCACGCTTGAGTTCCGGATAGGCCTCACCCATCTCGGCGGCCAGCGGCGCCACCAGCTTGTGGAAAAACGGCTTGCGCGCGCCCAGCTTGTAGCCGTGGCGGATGGCGCGGCGTGCGATGCGGCGCAGCACGTAGCCGCGGCCCTCGTTGCCGGGGATCACGCCGTCGACCACCGTGAAGGTGCAGGCGCGGATGTGGTCGGCGATGACCTTCAACGAAGGGACCATGAACGCAGGGTCATTCAACGGGCGCGCCGACTCGTCATCTTTCGCGACAGCCCACAGTTCCCGGCGGACGGCGTCGATTAGGTTAACGAAGAGGTCGATCTCGTAGTTGCTGTGCACGTGCTGCAGCACCGCGGCCAGGCGCTCCAGGCCCATGCCGGTGTCCACGCTGGGCTTAGGCAGCCTGTGCATGACGCCGTCTTCGGTGCGGTTGAACTGCATGAAGACGTTGTTCCAGATCTCGATGTAGCGGTCGCCATCCTGCTCGGGTGAACCGGGCGGGCCGCCGGCCACGTCGGGGCCGTGGTCGTAGAAGATCTCGCTGCACGGGCCGCAGGGCCCGGTGTCGCCCATCATCCAGAAGTTGTCGGACAGGTAGCGGCCGCCCTTGTTGTCGCCGATGCGCACGATGCGCTCGGCGGGCAGGCCGATGACGTTCTTCCAGATGTCGTAGGCCTCGTCGTCCTCGGCGTAGACCGTGGCCCACAGCTTGTCGGCGGGCAGCTTGAAGTGCACCGTCAGCAGCTCCCAGGCCATGCGGATGGCGTCCTTCTTGAAGTAGTCGCCGAAGCTGAAGTTGCCCAGCATCTCGAAGAAGGTGTGGTGGCGCGCGGTGTAGCCCACGTTGTCCAGGTCGTTGTGCTTGCCGCCGGCGCGGATGCACTTCTGGCTCGTCGCGGCGCGGCTGTAGGGCCGCTTG
>JAURZK010000078.1 GCA_030653505.1 Rubrivivax sp. | reverse complement strand
ATGCTGGCGCCGTTGCGGGTGGCCGCGCTGCAGCGCAGCGGCGCCTTTGCCGCAGTGGTCTCTGCGCCCCGCGCCGCGGCCAGCACGCTGCGGCTGGACACCGAGGTGCTGCGCCTGCGGCAGGATTTCGACGGCGGCGACAGCGCGGTAACGCTGACCCTGCGCGCGACGTTGGTGGACGGCGCCACACGCCAGGTGCTGGGCAGCCGCGACTTCAGCGCCACCGTGCCCGCCACCACCGCCGACAGCGCCGGCGGTGTGCGCGCCGCGCAGGCCGCTACACGGCAGGTGCTGGAACAGCTGGCGCCATGGTGCGCGGCCGCCGCGAGCCGAACAGGTTTGCGTACACCCAGGTGAACTCGGCGCCCAGCAGGAAGATCTGCGCCGACCAGTAGACCCACAGCAGCACCACCACCAGCGAGCCCGCGGCGCCGAAACCCGTCACCGCGCCACTGCGGCCGACGTACCAGCCGATCGCCATCTTGCCCAGAGTGAACAGCACCGCGGTGAAGAGCGCGCCGGTCCAGACGTCGCGCCAGGCCACGTAGGCCCGCGGCATGACCTTGTAGACACCGGCGAACATTGCCGCCACCAGCGCAAAACTGACCACCGCGTTGACCAGCGCCGCGCTCTCCAGCCAGGGCCCGAACATCGGGTTCCACCAGCGCTGCAGCGTCGCCAGCCCGGCGCTGAGCACCAGCGAAACGGTGAGCAGGAAGCCGATGGCCAGGATGAGGCCGAATGACAGCAGGCGCTGGCGCAGCAGCGCCAGCCAGCCGCTCGCACCGGGGCGCGCAGGGACACGCCAGATGCGGTCCAGCGCATCCTGCAGTTCGGCGAAGACGGTGGTGGCACCCACCAGCAGCAGCACCACGCCCAGCGTGGCCGCGGCGCGGCCTTCGGCGGGCTGGTCCAGGCTGGCCAGCAGGTCCTGCACGGCGCCGGCGCCGCGGCTGCCCATCAGAGAACTCAACTGGGCCTGGATCTCGCCGCGCGCGGCGTCCTCGCCGAACACCAGCCCGGCCACCGAGACGACGATGAGCAGCAGCGGCGCCAGCGAGAACAGCGTGTAGTAGGCCAACGCCGCACCCATGCTGAGCACACCGTCGGCCAGCCAGGCGTTGCCGACGCCGCGGGCCAGTTGCCAGGCGGCCTCGGCGGTGAAATGGTCGTCGTCGCGCGTCTGGGACATCTTCGCCTGCGGCAGGGTTCGCGGAGGGCGTGCGCAAGGCGGCACGGCGGCATGCTGGCGGGCCGGGCGCCAGCCGTCTGTGCGCTACGTGACGCATGAGGCCGACCGGGGCGCCGGCAGCCGCGCCGGCCTGTCGTCCTACAGTTGTACGGGCCACCCGCTGCTGGCAGCCTGACGCGGCGCAGCGCACGATGGTCCATCGACACCCCACCTGCCCCTGCCACCCCCGTTGCGGCTGCGGCACCCCAGACGCCGCCGTCACCGGCCGTGCCCACCCCGCCGGCCCGCCCATGGCGCCGCTGGGCGCTGGCGCTGCCCTTGGTGCTGCTGGCCGCCTTTGCGCTCGGCGAAGCCGCGGGCTGGGCCTTCCTGCGTGCGCCACTGGAGAACACGCTCGGCAGCCGCCTCGGCCGGCCAGTGGCGCTGGCCCCCGACGGCGGTGCGTTCAGCCTGCGTGTGCTGGGTGGCCTGCGCGTACAGGCCTCGCGCCTGGTGATCGGTGCACCCGACTGGAGCAAGGCGCCTCATCTGCTGGACGGGCAGGATGTGTCTCTCGAACTCGGCTGGGGCGCGCTGTGGGACGCCTGGCACGACGAAACCGGCACCACCGCATTGCGCGTGCGCCGCCTGGACGCCACGCGCCTGGACGTGCACGCCGAGCGCGCCGACGACGGCCGTGCCTCGTGGCAGTTCGGGCCGGCGCCGAGCGCGTCGTCACCCGCCCCCGCGCCGCTGCCGCAGTTCGGCCGCCTGGGCGTGGCGGACGGCACGCTGCACTACACCGACGCCGCGCAGGGCACGGCGGTCGAGGCCAAGCTCACGCTGGCCGAAGGCAACGCGCCCGACGCCGCGGCGCCGCGCTTCACGCTCAGCGCCGGCGGCCGTTTCCAGCGCCAGCCGCTGAAGCTGGAGCTGCAGTCGGGCGGCCTACTGCCCTTCGTCCCCGACGAGGACACGCCCGAAGCCGTGGCGTTGAAGCTGAAGGCCACGCTGGGACGCGCCACGCTGGCGTTCGACGGCACCACCACCGGCCTGCTGGAGGGCGGCGGCCTGAACGGCCACTTCAAGCTGCAGGGCCCGTCGCTGGCCGCCGTCGGCGACCCGCTGCGCGTGACGCTGCCCACCACCGCCCCCTTCATCGCTGAAGGTGAATTGCAGCGCCGCGGCACCACGTGGCTGGCACAGGTGGCCGACGCCACCATCGGCCGCAGCCGGGTGCGCGGCACCTTCGCCTACCGGTCCGGGCCGGGCCAACCGCTGCTGACGGGCCAGCTCAGCGGCCCGCGCCTGCTGCTGGCCGACCTGGGCCCCGCCGTGGGCACGCCCGTCGACGGCGCCGCCAAGCGCGGCGGTGGCAAGGTGCTGCCGACACGGCCTTTCGACCTCGCCGCGCTGCGTGTGATGGACGCCGACGTGCGCATTGCCCTGGACGAGCTCAACCTCGACACACCCAAGCTCGAACCGTTGCGGCCGATGCGTGCCCACCTGTTGCTGAACGACGGCGTGCTCGAACTGAAGGAACTCGACGCGCGCACCGCCCAAGGCTCGCTCAAAGGCGGTCTGTCGCTGGACGGCCGCGGCGAGGCCGCGCTGTGGAAGGCCGACGTGCGCTGGGCCGGCGTGCTGCTGCAGCAATGGTTGCGGCTGGCGCGCAAGGAAGGCGAGCCGCCGTGGGTGACGGGCAAGCTGAACGGCAGCGCGGTGCTGCAGGGCCAGGGCCGGTCGACGGCCGAGATCCTGGCCAGCCTGCAGGGCAGCGTGCGCACCAGCCTGGGCGGCGGCACGCTGTCGCACCTGGCCGTCGAAGCGGCGGGGCTCGACCTGGCACAAACCCTGGGCGTGATGATCAGCGGCGATGAATCCCTGCCCGTGAACTGCGCCGTCGCCGACCTCGAGGCCAAGGCTGGCGTACTGAGGCCACGCACGCTGGTGGTGGACGCCACCGACTCGGTGCTCTGGATGGACGGCACGCTGTCGCTGGCCACCGAAACGATGGACCTGCGCGTCGTCGTCGCCCCGCGCGACTTCAGCCCGCTGGCACTGCGCACGCCACTGCGTGTCAGCGGCCCCATCTCCGCGCCGGCCGTCACCTTGGCGCGCAACCCGCTCACCGGCAAGGTGGGCGCGGCGCTGCTGCTGGCGCTGATCAACCCGCTGGCGGCACTGCTGCCGATGCTCGACCCGGGCAACACCGAAGGCGCCGACAGCCACGCCGCCGGCTGCCAGGCGTTGGCCGCGCGCATCGCGGCCCGGCGCTGAGGTCACGCATCAGCCCGAACGCGTGGACGGGGTGACACCCGACCGCCGGCGCGGCCGTGGCCCGGGACCGACCTGCGAGCCCAGGCCTTAAGCTTGTTGCCCGCCGGCGCAGTGCCGCCACGCCACGAGGACAGCCGCCATGCCCAGCGCCAGCCCAGCCAGCAACGCGCGATCACTTCAAGGTGCACCGGTGCTGGTGGTCGGCGCCGGCATCATGGGCAGCGGCATCGCGCAGGTGGCGGCGCAGGCCGGGCATGCCGTGTGGCTGCACGACACGCGCGAAGGCGCATCGGCAGCGGCCCACGCGAAACTGGCCTCCACCTTCGACGGCCTGGTGGCCAAGGGCCGCCTCGACGCCGCGGCGGCAAAGGCCACGCTGGCACGCATCACGCCCGTCGACACACTGGCGCGCGCCGCCGCCGCGGCGCTGGTGGTCGAGGCCATCGTCGAGGACCTGGGGGCCAAGCGGGCCTTGTTCCGGGAACTCGAGGGCATTGTCAATACGGACTGCGTGCTGGCCACCAACACCAGTTCGATCTCGGTCACCGCCATCGCTGGCGGGCTGTTGCACCCGGGCCGCATCGTCGGCATGCACTTCTTCAACCCCGTGCCGATGATGAAGCTGGTGGAGGTGATCTCGGGTCTGCAGACCGAGGCCGCCGTGGCCCAGGCGGTATTCGACCTGAGCCAGGCCTGGGGCAAGGTGCCTGTGCATGCGACGAGCACGCCGGGGTTCATCGTCAACCGCATCGCACGGCCCTACTACGCCGAGGCGCTGGCGCTGCTGCAGGAACAGGCTGCCTCGCCCGCCGTGCTGGACGCCTGCCTGCGCGCCGCCGGCTTCCGCATGGGGCCCTGCGAGCTGATGGACCTTATCGGCCACGACACCAATTTCGCGGTGACGAAATCGGTCTTCGAGGCCAACTTCCACGACAGGCGCTACCAGCCCAGCGGCCTGCAGCGCGAGATGGTGGTCGGCGGTCTGCTGGGCCGCAAGAGCGGGCAAGGTTTCTACCGCCACCCCGACGACGGCAGCACGGCGCTGCCGGTGGCGCTGCACGGTGCGCCGGCCACGGCACGCGAAGTCACCGTGCACGGCGAAGGCGACATCGCCGAGCAGCTGGAGCAGGCCACCACGAAGGCCCTGTCCGCGCAGGGCTGGGGGCCGGCACGGCTGCGCAACAGCGGCTGGACGGGCGTGGAGGTCGACGGTGCACGCCTGGTGCTCACCGACGGCCGCACGGCCAGCGAATTGTCGGTGGCCACTGGTGTGGCGCGGCTGGCCGTCTTCGACCGCCCGCAGCCACCGAGTGCGCCCGGCACCGCCCTGGCCTATGCGGTGGCCGAGCAGGCCGACGCCAGCTGGCACAGCCAGGCGCCGATGTGGCTTGCGGCGCTGGGCTACACCCCGCTGTTGCTCGCCGACACACCCGGCCTGTTGGTGGCGCGCACGCTGGCGATGCTGATCAACGAAGCCGCCGACGCCGTGCTGCAGGGTGTGTGCACGGCCGAGGGCGCCGACGCGGCGATGAAGCTGGGTGTGAACTACCCGGCCGGCCCCTTCGAGTTCCTGGCGCGCTGGCGCGTGGCCGAGGTCGTGGCGCTGCTCGACACGCTGGACCACCACTACCGCGGCGAGCGCTACCGCGTCAGCCCGGGGCTGCGTCGGCAGGCACTGCGGGGCGCCATGGCGGCGCCGCGCTCGGCGTGAGTCCGCAGAACACCGTTGTCAGAGTCCGCCCGATGAAACAAACCTGGCCCCGGGACACGAACGCCGGGACGCGTCCGCCGCCGGCCGCTGCCGAACTGCGCGAACGCCTGCGTGGCCTGAACCCGGCGCAGGCCGACATGATGCGCAAGGTGATGCAACTGCATGCCGCCGGCGACCGCCTGATGTCCGCGCAGTGGCTGCTGCTGGCCGCCCGCGAAGCCCCCGACCACCCGGAGGTGCGCCTGTGGCAGGCGCTGCGGCACTTCGACGCCCGCGAGTGGGCGCAGTCGGCTGAACAACTGGTAGCCGTCGTCGCGGCACGACCCGACGACTTCAGCGCCTGGGCCATGCTGGGCAGCGCACAGGCACGCTCCGGTGACGTCGGTGCCGCCGAACACAGTCTGGAACGCGCCGCCGCGCTGGCGCGCAGCGCCGAGCACTGGCTCAAGCTCAGCCTGGAGTGCGACGAGGTGGGCTTGTACGAAGGCGCGATGCGCGCGGTGCAGGGGCACCTGCGGCTGCAGCCCGCCTCGGCGCTGGGCCTGCTGCAGCGCGCCCGTGTCGCCAAGGCGCTGGGGCAGAGCGCGTTGGCCGCGAGCGACGCGCGGGCGCTGATCGCCAGTGGGCGGGAAGCGGCGCGCGCCTGGTTCACGCTCGTCGACCTGAAGACGGTGGCGCTCGACGAAGACGAACGCGCCCAACTGGCGCGCACCGCCGCCGCCCCCGGCCTGCCAGGCGGCGACCGGGTGCTGCTGGACTTCGCGCTCGGCAAGGCGCTGGAAGACGCCGGCGACCCTGCCGGCGCGTTGGCCGCGCTGCAGCGCGCCAACGCCGCGGTACGCGCCGGCACGCCCTGGGACGGGCTGGCCTTCGCGCGCCAACGGGCGGCGCTGCGCGACGGCGCGGCAGGCCCGTCTTCGCAGGCCTCCGCACAGGGCCGCGAGGTGATCTTCCTCGTCGGTCTGCCGCGTTCGGGCAGCACCCTGGTCGAGCAGGTGCTGGCCGCGCACTCCGAGGTGGAAGGCGCGAGCGAACTGCCCTACCTGCAACTGGTGCTGCAAGGGGAATCGCAGCGCCGCGGCCGGCCCTACGCGGCCTGGACGCTCGAAGCGAGCGCCGCCGACTGGACCCGGCTGGGCCAGGACTACCTGCGCGCCAGCGCGCCGTGGCGGCGCCGGCGGCCCATCGCCACCGACAAGCTGCCCGACAACTGGATGTGGGCCAGTGCCATCCGCGCCATGCTGCCCGAGGCGCGCATCATCGACTGCCGCCGCGACGCGCTGGAGACCTGCTGGTCCTGCTACAAGCAGCTGTTCGCGCCGGGGCTGGCCGCTTTCAGCTACGACTTCGACAGCCTGGCGCAGTACTGGGCGGCCTGTGAACAGGAAGGCGACCGCTGGGCCGCGCACGCGCCCGGCCACTTCCGCATCCAGCACTACGAGGCCCTGGTGGCGCAGCCCGAAACACAGACCCGCGAACTGCTGGCCTTCTGCGGCCTGCCGTTCGAGGCGGGCTGCCTGCAGTCCCACACCGTCGAGCGCGCCATCCGCACCCCGAGCGCGCTGCAGGTTCGCCAGCCGATGCTGAGGACCTCGACCCCCGCGGCGGGCTACGGGCCGCTGCTGGACCCTTTACGCGCGGCACTGCAGGCGGCCGCGCAAAACAATACGGCCTGAACCGACGCGGGTTCAGGCCGTCTTTCGAGATGTCATCGAAGGCCGGGCGGGTGCCCGCCCGGCAGGGCGCTCAGGCCTGACGGCGGCGGGCGACCAGGCCGCCGATGGCGGCCAGGCCGGCCAGCATCATGGCGTAGGTGCCCGGCTCGGGCACGGCGTTGGCCAGGATGGCGCCGCCGCTGTTCTCGTAGGCCCAGCCGGTGATGCTGCGTTCGGCGGCACTGGCGCCGAAGGTGATCTCGACCCAGCCGAAGTTGATGGCGTTGCCCAGGGCTTCATTGGTGAAACGCACGCCGAACAGGTTCGCGGCGTTCAGCGTCACCTGCGTGCCGACGTCGGTGCCGCCACCCGGGCGGAAGAAGGTGCCCGCCGCGTCGATCGAGGTGCCCGCAGCCAGCGGGTAGGGGCCACCGATGACGCCCGAAGGCGACAACCACGTCGTGGTGGTGAAACCCCACAGGTTGAACTGCCCCGCCAAGGCCGAGTACGGATTGATGTCCCAGCCAGGCGCCGACCCTCCCGTCGCCCCGGAGGCCCCGGTGACCAGGTTCACATAGACGCCGTCGATGTCGTCGGGAATGGCGATGCTGACCGGGCCGCTGTAGACGAGGACGGCGTGCGCAGGGGCGGCGGCCATGACTGTCGCGACAGCGGTCAGGGCCAACGCGCCGCGGAAGAGGGCTTGCATCTGCATCAACGAAACTCCTGGGGGTGGTCTGGAGCGTCAAGACGCCGCCACACCACCGTGCGACAGCCGCCTGAACTGCTGTCGCATCGTCACACGTGACAAGATGCCGCATCAACCCCTCAACCCGGGTGTCGAGGGCAGGTTCCACCGGCCTCGCGCAAGGCGTGCCGAGGCTGCACCGGCCCCTGCCGGTCTGGCGCACCGCAGCGCCGCCGGCCCCTGGGTAAACTCCACGCCCCCATGGCCACCGGCATCCACATCACCGACATCGAGTCCGCCATCAACTGGTGGCGCGAGCGTTCGCCCTCGCCCGACGGCATCACCGCCTGCGCCGAGGTGCGCGCGCTGGCCGAGGTCTACGCGCTGATGGTCTATTACCGCGAACCGCTGTGCGACGAGGCCAGCATGCCGAAGAAGGCCGCCGACGCGTGGTTGGCCTGGTACGCCAGCACCCCTGACGCGCCCTGCATCGCCATCTGCTCCACCACCCAGGGCGACGAGACGTGCAAAGGCTGCGGCCGCAGCTTCGACGAGGTGCAGCACTGGCCGGCCTACACGCCGGCACAGAAGCGCAGCGTGTGGCGCCGCATCACGATGCAAGGCACGGCCTGGCGCTTCAACCGCTATGCCGAGCGCGCCCGCCTCGCCACCGGCGCCGACCACCCACCGCCCGCGATCTTCACACCGGCCTTGCCTTCGGACGCGCAGGCCGAAGGCCCGTGACCCCGGCCCCCGGGCCGCAGACCGGCGCGCCGGCTGCGGGCGCGCACCGCGGCGTCACCGCTGCGCCGGCGCCGTCGGCGCCAGGCCGCTGGACCGACAGCACACGCCGCATCCTGCCGCTGGCCTGGCCCGTGGTGGTGGGCCAGGTGGCCATGCTGTCCTACGCCACCCTGGACACCCTGCTCGTGGCACGCAGCTCGGCGGCCGACCTGGCGGCGCTGGCCGTGGGCGGCGCTGCGTACATCACCATCTTCATCGGGCTGATGGGCGTGTTGATGGCGCTGGCCCCCATCGTCGGCCAGCTCTACGGCGCCGGCCGCCACGTCGAGGCGGGGCGGCAGGTGCACCAGGCGGTCTACATCGCGCTGGGCCTGGGTGCCCTGGGCAGCACGCTGCTGCTGCTGCCGCAGCCCTTCCTGCTGCTGGCGCGCGCCGGCCCCGAGGTCTCGGAGCGGGTGCACGGCTACCTGCTGGCGCTGGCCTGTTCGCTGCCGGCGTCGCTGATGTTCACCATCTTCCGCGCCTTCAATACCGCGGTGTCGCGGCCCAAGGAGGCCATGAAGCTGCAGCTGGCCGTGCTCCTTGCGCTGAAGCTGCCGCTGACGCCGCTGCTGGTGCTGGGTGCACCCGCACTGGGACTGCCGGCCCTGGGCGTGTTGGGATGCGGCGTGGCCACCGCAGTGGCGATGTGGGCGCAGGCCATCGCGGCGGGCGTGATGCTGCGGCGCGACCCCTTCTACGCCCGCTTCCAGTTGCTGGGGCATGGCCTGCAGCCGCCCGACCGCAGCGCGCTGTTGCACCACCTGAAGCTGGGTGTGCCCATGGGCGCGGGCATCCTGGTGGAGGTGACGGCCTTCACCTTCATGGCCCTCTTCATCTCGCGGCTGGGCACCACGCCGGTGGCCGGCCACCAGTTGGCCATCAACCTGGTGTCGGTGCTGTTCATGGTGCCCTTCGGGCTGGGCAATGCCACCGGCACGCTGGTGGCGCAGCACGTCGGTGCCGGCGAATGGCGCCAGGCCCGGCGACTGGGCTGGCACGGGCTGCTGGTGGGCACGGGCCTGGCCGCGCTGATGGGCGCCGGTGTCTACCTGCTGCGCGAGCCGTTGCTGGGCCTGTACACCAGCGACACCGCCGTGCTGGCCGCCGCACTGCCGCTGGTGGCCTGGCTGGCGCTCTTCCACGCCGCCGACGCGGCGCAGACCATCGCCGCCTTCGTGCTGCGTGCGCACAAGATCGCCACCGTGCCGATGCTGATCTATGTCGCGGCGCTGTGGGGTGTGGGCCTGGGCGGGGGTTACCAGCTGGCCTTCAACGTCTCGGGCCGCGTACCGACCGCGCTGCAGGGCGCGCCGGGCTACTGGTTCGCGGCCACGGCCGGGTTGGTGCTGGCCGGCGTGGCGCTCGGCGGCTTCATGTGGTGGGTGTTCCGGGCCCAGCAGCGTGACCGGGGTGTGTCGCAACCCGGCTGAACCGTGCCTGGGTCAGGTTCCGGGCAGTTCCAGCACGAAGCAGCTGCCGCCGCCCTCACGCGCTTCGCAGCGCACACGCCCGCCGTGGCGTTCGGCGATCTGGCGCACCAGGCTCAGACCCAGGCCGACGCCGCCCTCGCGCTCGGCGTGGCCGGGCAGGCGGAAGAAGGCCTCGAAGATGCGCTCACGGTACGCGTCGGGAACGCCCGGGCCGCGGTCGCGGACGCGCAGCTCGGCGCCGCCGGCGGCGCGCCGCTGCACCTGCACGTCGATCTCACCGCCGCCGTAGCGGCGTGCGTTCTCCAGCAGGTTGCGCACGGCGCGGCGCAGCAGGCGTTCGTCGCCCTTGAGCTGCACGTCGTCGCCCTGCACTGCCGCGCCGACACGTGCGCCCTCTTCGGCGGCCAGGCCGAGCAGGCCCACGTGGTCGTGCGGTTCCAGCGGCGCGCTGGCGTCCAGTCGGCTGGCCAGCAAGACCTCTTCGACCAGAGCGTCCAGCTCGGCGATGTCGGTGTGGATCTCTTGTCGCAGCGCCTCGCGCTGCGCGGGCGCAGCGTCCTCGATCATCGCCACCGCCATCTTCAGCCGCGCCAGAGGCGATCGCAGTTCGTGGCTGGCGTTGGCCAGCAGGCTCTGGTGCGAACGCAGCAGCGCCTCGATGCGCGCGGCGGCGCGGTTGAAGCTGGCGCCCACGGCGGCCACCTCGTCGCGGCCGTCCTCGGCCACGCGCTGGTGCAGCGCGCCGGCGCCGAAGGCCTCGACACCCTGCTTCAGGGCCTCCAGCCGCCGTGTCAGCCGCCGCACCACCGGGAAAGCGCCGGCGGCGACGGCGATGAAGAGCACCACCAGGAGCACCACCATCCCCACGCCGTCGGGCCATGTGCGCGGTGGCGCGCGCCAGGGCGCGCGCACTTCGCCGCCCGGGCGTGCACCGCCAGCCCCGCGCATGCCCGTGAAGCGCGGCACCCACAGCGTGCGACCGTCGTCGAAGCGGATGGGCTGGACGCGCCCGCCGGGCTGGCCGCCCGGCCCGGTGGTGTCGGCCTCGCGGCGCGCGAAGCTGTCCGACGCGCCCAGGCGTGTGCCGGCGGCGTCGTCCAGCGCCATCGGCAGGCGCAGACGCTGCGACCATTCGCGCAGCGCCGCCACCTGCTCTGCGGCGGGCGCGGCGACCGGGGGCATGGCGCGCTGCAGCAGGTCGCCCCAGGCCTCGGCGCGTTCACGCACCGCGCCCTGCATCATCACACGCTGTTCTTCGCGCTGGCTCTCGAAGTGGCGCTGCACCACCCAGCCCGAGACCACGGCAAACAGCGCCAGCGCGGCGACGACGGTGAGGTAGATGCGGAGGTAGAGCGAACGCATGGGCGGGTGGGCGGCGTGCAGGGATAGGGGCGCGGCGAAACGTGGCGCCCGGTGCCGCTATTCGTTGTCCTGCTTCTTCGCGAAGACGTAGCCGGTGCCGCGCACCGTCAGCACCCGCTTGGGGTTCTTCGGGTCGTCCTCGATGACGGCGCGGATGCGCGAGATGTGCACGTCGATGCTGCGGTCGAAGGCCTCCAGCGGGTGGCCCTTCAGCGTGTCCATGATCTGGTCGCGCGAGAGCACACGCCCGGGGCTGCGCGCCAGCACGGTGAGCAGTTCGAACTGGTGACTGGTGAGGTCGCAGGGCTCGCCGCCCAGCCGCGCCTGGCGCGCGCCGAGGTCGACTTCCAGGCGGCCGAAGCGCAGCACCTCGTCGTCGCCGGCGTCGGGCGCGGCGCGGCGCAAGAGTGCTTTCACCCGAGCCAGCAGCTCACGCGGCTCGAAGGGCTTGGGCAGGTAGTCGTCGGCACCGAGTTCCAGGCCGACGATGCGGTCCATCGGCTCGCCGCGCGCCGTCAGCATCAGCAGCGGCAGGCGGCGCGTGCGCGGCTGGCCGCGCAGTTCGCGCGTGAAGTCCAGGCCGTCGCCGTCGGGCAGCATCAGGTCGAGCAGCAGCGCGTCGTGCTGCGCCTGCTTGAGCTGTTCACGCCCGGCGGCCAGCGTGGCCGCGGTGTCGACCTCGAAGCCGTTCTGGCGCAGGTACCCACCCACCATGTCGGTGAGACGGGTGTCGTCGTCGATCAGCAGCAGTCGGCTCATCGTTCAGGGCTGGCGTGGGTGCGGTGGACGGGCTCGGGTGACGGGAAAGTGGCGGGGCAGCATAACGCGGCCCCGCCACCGTGGCGGCTTCAGCGGCAGGGCCTGCGCATCAACGCGCCGGCTGGCCGGTCGCCGCGCCGCGTTCGGCGCGGTGGCGCTCCATCATCGCGCCGCGCTGCGCCATGCGGTCGGCCATCGTCTTGCGCTGCTCGGGCGTCAGCACGCCGGCGATGTCGAGCTTCATCTGCAGCATGCGCCTGCTGGCCTGGTCGTGCCGGGCCAGTTTCTGCTGGCGCAGCGCCTCGGCGGCATTGGCGTCGATCGTGGGCTGGGTGAAGATGGCCCGTTCCTGCTCGTGCAGCGCACGGCCGGCTTCACGCTGGGCGCGCAGGTCGGCACGCGCGGTGTCGCTGATGGCCTTGATCTTCGCGCGCTGCTCGGGGCTGGCGCCGACCATGTCCAGCATGCGGCCCATGCCGCGCTCGCCGCCCATGCGCTTGCCGTGCTTGCCGTGGTGGCCCATGCCGGGGCCGCCGTGGTCCATCATGCCCATGCCGTGGCCGCCGTGCGGTCCCGTGCCGGGGCCGCCCGTGGGCTGCGCCGCAGCCGTCTGCGCCAGTGTGGCGGCAAAGGCCACGCAGGCCGTGGCCACCAGCATGCGCATGGGGTGTTGCGCCATGCGCAGGGTCGAAGCTTGTGTGCGGGTGGTGTCCATCTGTCTCTTCCTGGTGGGTTGACGATGGAAAGGATGCTGCGCCGCCAGGGTATCGGGCCTGTGCGCTGAGGGTAAAGATCTGTGTCAGCCCTGGCGTGTGAAGTCGCGTTCGGGCCCAGGTGCGCCGCGCGAGCCCTTCCGGGCCCGCGGGCGCGGACTTCAGCCCGCGGGCTCTACCCGCACCAGCCGGCGCTGCAGCGAGAAGCTGCCCACGTCGCTGCGCAGGTCCAGCCGCAGCAGCACGCCGCTGGCGCGGTCGACGACGATGGCGCCGTCGACACGGGTGCTGGCGTCGCCCTGCTGGGCGTCGCCGAAGAGTTCGATCACGGCGGCGTCGAAACGCCGGCCGGCCACCGTCTGCGGGCCGACGGCCACCACCTGGCCGCGCATGCGCGCGCGCGCCAGCGGGTCGCCCGCCACGAGCATGTCGCCGGCGGTCACGGCGCCCAGCACCAGCTCGCCGCGCAGCAGCCGCGGCCAGAGCAACGCGCCGTCCGGTGCCTGGGCGATGTTGCCTGCGCGGTCCTGCAGCCACAGGTGGGTCAGCCGAGGCGGCGGGCCGGCCTCGACGCTGCGGTACTCGGTCTCGCCGCGGCGCAGCGCGCTCACCGCCAGCGTCGACTCGCGCGCCGGGCCGCGGGCGTCGCGGCGGTCTTCGTAGACCAGGCGTTCGCCCAGTGCCAGCGGCAGCGCGGCGGCACGCGCGGCCGACAGGCCCTCGGCCGGCGGCGGGCAACCCTTGTTGCGCGATGCGACGGCCAGCGCCTCGTAGCGGCCCTTCAGCCGCGCCAGGTCGGCGGCTTCCAGGCCGTCGGGCCGCATCGCGAACAGCGCCGGCCAGAACACCGTGACGCCGACACCCAGGGCCAGGATGTTGTTGCCCACGCGCTCGTCCACGGTCCAGGCCAGGTCGGTGGCGCGCTGCTGCACGAGGTCGCTCTCGTCGTCGATGCGGTTGCAGTCCCAGGCGATGAACTCGGCCGGGTTGGCCGGCAGCGGACGCACGTCCACGGCGCGCGTGGCGCAGCCGGCCAGGCAGGCCACCAGCGTGGCCGCCAGCGCCGCGGGCTGGAGCAGGGAGCGCAGTTTCATCGCGGGCTGGATTGTGCGTCTTCCGCGGGCCGCCGGCGCAGCCGCCCCCCTGCGCGCGCAGCGGGGCCGGTTCCCGCCGGCCACCGGTTCTTCGGTTTTGTCAGCGGACGCCACCTCTGGGATGGTTCGCTGTTCGGTATCGCCCTGACCGACGCACTCTACTTCGGCTGCCTGTCAGCATCCGTCCAGGTCGAGTGGGCGCTCGCCACGGGCGGCACGCTGGAGGACCGGCCCCGAAATCGCAATGGCCCTTGTTTCGAGACACTCCCCTTCCCCCACGACGACACCTGCCTCAGCCCCGACCTCACCACCCGCATCCGCATCCGCACGCTGGCCGAACAACTCGACACCCACCGCAAGGCGCAGCAGGCCGCGCACCCCGAACTCACGCTCACCGGCATGTACAACGTGCTGGACAAACTGCGCCGCGCCGAGCCGCTGAGTGCGCAGGACAAGCTGATCCACACCCAGGGCCTGGTGTCGGTGCTGAAGAGCCTGCACGTCGAACTCGACGCCGCTGTGCTGTCGGCCTACGGCTGGCATGACCTGCAAACGGCACTGACCGACCACACCCGCCCCGAAGCCCGCGCCGCGGCCGTGGAGACACTGCTGGAACGCCTGGTGGCGCTGAACGCCCGTCGCGCCGCCGAAGGAGCCCTGGGCCGCGCGCGCCGCGTCGGGCCCGACGCCGGCCACTGGCAGGCCGGGTGGGCGACGGGGCGCCATCGGGGCCGCCCTGCCCTTGCGCCTTGCCTCGGCGATGCGCCAGCGGCGACGCTTCAGGCGAAGGCCACCGGCCTGATCTTCAGCCGCTGCGCGTTGCGGGCCATCACGGCGTCCAGCGTCGCCAGCGCCTTGGCGCCGGCACGTCGGGCGCAGGCCAGGTGCAGCGCATCGCCGGCGCGCAGCGCGCTGGCGGCGTCCAGGCTCATCAGGGCCGCGTGATGGCACTGTTCCAGGTCCGCCGGCAGCAACTGCAGGTCGTTGGCGGCCAGGCGTTCGAAGCGGCCCCGGGCCTGCCGCGCCTGCTCGGCATCGAGCTGCCCCGTGCGCTGCTTGATGCCCAGGGCGCTGGCGAACTCGGGCACGCATCAGGCAGCAGAAACCAGCTCGGCATGGCTGGCCGCGTACCAACGGGCCACGGCCGCGCTGTGCGGCTCGTTGACGATCAGCGCCACCAGCGCGCTGGTGTCCATGTAGACCATCGCTCAGTACCGCGCCGCCTGGCGCAGCTCGTCGATGACGGATGCAGCCACCGGCAAGGCCTCGCGCGCAACGCCCAGCTTCGCGGCAAACGCGCGACGGCTCCAGCCGGCGGGACGGATGGCCAGGCTGCCGTCGGCGGCGATCTGGGCCTGCACGCTGTCACCCTCGCGCAGGCCGAAGCGGCGTGCCACTTCCGCAGGGATGCGCATCGCCAGGCTGTTGCCCCACTTCGAGATCTGCAGGTTCATCGGGCACGCCTGATTTAGATACAAGTCTGTATCTACAACACAGCGGTGTCGGCGGTCGCGTCAAGCCCGGTCTGGTCGCTGGGGTCTCATGGCTGACTTCGGACGGCAAAACGGACCCATTGCGGGTCCGTGTCTGCATGGTGCCTGGTGGAGAGAGGGATTCGAACCGGCGGCACTGGCACACCGGCAAGCCTGGCGCCCGGTGGTGACGGCTCAGGTCACACGCACCTCGACCTGCCGGCCCAAGGCACGCGCCGCGGCTTCGATCTGGTCCAGCCGCGAGGCGTGGCGCAGGTCGAACAGCCGATCCACCTGCGGCATGTGCCAGCCCAGGCGCCGCGCAAGTTCGGCCTTCTTGATACCCTGCTCGGTCATGGCCTGGTACACGCCCAGCTTCGCCCCTTCCAGGGCCGAGGGACGGACGGTGCGTTGCCCGCGCTTGGCCTTGCTGGCCACCGGAAGCGGCTTGCGCGCCTCGACGTAGAACGACAGCGCCGTTTCCAGGGCATCGACAGCTTGCAGCAGCGCCTCGTCTTCATCGGCGCCGAAGGTCAAGGCCTCGGGCACGTCGGGGAAGGTCACCAGCACCGTGTCGCCGTCAGGCGTCAGGGTCACGGGGTAGTCGAACATGGGCGGCCTCACTTCAATCCGAGTTGGCGTTTGATCGCGGCCTCCAGCCCTTTGCCCAGCTCGGCGGTGCCGTGCATGGGCAGCGTGGACTGCCTGCCGTTCAAGAACACTTTGAGATGAGAACCCTTGCCGGGCTCGAAGGTGTCATCCTTTTACCTAGGCCGACACCGGGTCATGGGCGAAATTGGCTAGCTCGCGCTGGCCACGCAATAGCGTTTGACGCTAGCCGCGGACAGCCCCCAGTGTGTGGCCGTCTCAGCGATGCTCTTGCCGTTTGCCTGGCGCCAGGTGCGCACAGCTGAAGGGTCGACAACCGTCCGTTGGCCCGGCTTGCCGACGGTTCCTCGCGGCCTGCCCATGCTGACCTTGCCGCGGTGTGTACGCCCAGTGGCCTCAAGTGAATCTCTCGCCTTGTCTCGGCCAGCGGCGGTGCGTTCCTTTATGCGGTTGCGCTCCATGTCTGCGACCTGGGCGAGCACAGCAAGGATCAGTTCTCCGACGCCGTGGGCGATTGCCCCGAGGCCGTGAATGTCAACGGTGACGCCCCGGCCTATCAAGTTTCGAACGGTGGTCTGCACGTCAAGGGCGTCTCTGCCGAGTCTGTCTACTGCGTAGACGTGCAAGGTGTCCCCCTCCCGAACGAATGACAGCAGAGCAGCGAAACCGGGACGTTGCGCTGCAGGAATGGCACCGCTCACGCCTTCGTCCTTGAATTCCTTGTCGAACTGCCCGGCGTGCGTGGCCTGCAGCATGGCGTGGCGTTGTGACTCGACCGACTGGTCAGATGTCGAAACGCGGAGGTAGGCGATGTGGGCCATTTGTCGTCTGTAGCTCAGAAGATATGATGCAATTATGCACCTAGCTCTGAACTATGTGGCACTATCTTTGGAGCCACTAAAAGGGCGGCCTCCTGCTGGCTCACAACGTACAACTTGTGGATGGGCAACTTGCCAATCGCCGATGGCTCCGCCGGCGTCAAAGCCAACTCACCACGTCACTGCACCGCCCGCCGATTACGATAGGCTAGGCTCGCTACATTCCTAATGGCGCAACAGCGGTGGTCGGCGACGCGTGGCCGAAAAGCGGAGAATTGATAAGTGGCTGGAATAAGACGATTCTTCAAGGTATTCTTGGCTTCCCCCAATGATCTCGCAGAAGAGCGCTTGGCGGCAAAGCGTGTAGTCGACGAGTACAACGGGACGCTTTCTGAGAAACTCGGATTCCAAGCGGAACTCGTGGGCTGGGAGGACACTCTCCCAGGCGTGGGGCGGCCACAGGCTCTGATTAATCGTGACCTCGACGGATGCGATCTATTCGTTGGAATGCTTTGGAAGCGATGGGGGACACCGTCTGATGACTCCGGCCGCTACACGTCAGGATTCGAGGAAGAGTTCAACCTGTCGCTAGAGCGATTCCAGCGCGAGCGAAGGCCGGATATTCATCTATTACTCAAAGACGTTGAACCCTCTGCCCTCATTGACCCAGGAGAGCAACTCAAGCGCGTTCAGGAGTTCCGCAAACAGGTCTTTTCTGAGCGAAAGCTGTTGGCAAAGACCTTTGCCGATCTCTCGTCATTCGAGCGAATATTCCGCCAGTGCATTCAAGGCTTTGCGATTGCGCTCGGCGAGGGCGACATAGCAGAGGAGCCGCAGCGCAGCAAGTCGGCCAAGAAGGACGACCATCCACATGCCGAGTCGGAGACCCTGGAGGGTGCAGACACAGCACTTTCGCGTGAGGGTGTGTCGTTCCTAAGGGCGCTACTGAGCCAACTGCAGCAGGAGAAGGACTACGCTCCCACCGCTGCACAAGTCGCGCGCTTTCGACTGCTTTCAGTCATGATCTCTGCCCAAGGAAATGATGAGGTTAGTCTGGGTGTCCATGACTCCAACATCCTATACCGCCAACGCAAGAAGACTGCATTCAGCAGGAATGAGCAAATAGCGCTTATCGATGCGGGGTTAGACAACTACAGCGCCGAGAATGTCCCGCTCTGGCATTGGGTCGAAGGAACCGGAGGATTCGGGACACAGGTGCTTGCCATTACGTCCATCATAAGATCGAATCCAGCCCGCCAGATAGCGGCAATTTCCGCGATGCGCCTTGTCGGCAGTAAGCTTGCGAATGACGAATCCACGGACCGCGAGCAACTAATCCAAAGCTGGTTTCAAAAGGACTTCGATAAGGGAGTCAAGAACGCCGCGATGGGATACCTTGCTGAATGGGGCGAGCTTGCTGACGTCCTGCGTTTGCGTGAAGAAGCTAGCAGGGGAGACTCTCAAACGGAAAGTGTAGCGGTCAATGCAATTCTGCATATTCTGGCACGCGAGGCCCCGGACCGAGTCTTCCCCAGCCTCTTGGAACTCTCCCCTGCAATGGTGGAGGCGCCCTTACTGGATCAACTGTCGCGACGAACCGATCTCGCTAGCGAGTTGTTGCTGAAGGCGCTGGAACAGAGGAACGCCGATCTAAGAGTTCTGGCAGTTACGGAATTGCGAAGGCGCAAAGTGCTGCCCGCTTCGACCGCCGAGATATTGCTAGCCGACGACAGTTCTCGCGTGCGCTACGAAGCAATGCTGGCACTAGCTGCGCACGGAAAAGCAATTTCGATTGAGCAAGCGAAGGCCACACTCATTGTTAAGCAGGATTCGTCCCGACGCGGCCTAGGCATGTTGGCGATGAACAGAGTCGATACCGACGGGGAGACACTGTTTGACCGATACGTACAGGACCAGAAGCTAACCCTAACTGAGGATGAACTGCAGAGCGAGGCAGCCAAGGCCATTTTTGAACAGCATGCATTTCTCGCGCTCGCTCAAAAGAACCCCGAAGTCTACGAACCCGCGCTTCGAGTAGCTGTCAGGGACCAATTTAAGGAGCGGTTTGCGGCAGCCCTGACGAGTATGGCAGAGAGGCACGGCGGGGATACTGATGTTGTAGATAAGGTCCGCGATCTTGAAGATTTCCTGAGAAAGAAGTTTGTTCGTTCCGCCTTAGATCAGATCACCAGTTCTGGGAGCATTCGAGACCTAGATTTAGTTCGGGAGACGCTAAAGAGCGGTTTCGTCGACTATTCAACAGGAGATCTTAATTTTCTGAAAAAGTTCGGCGACTGGCAAGACATCCCGGCAATTGCAGCATCTCTAGAGCGCCCGCACGCCCTATCTGGCGGCGCGCTACTCGGAGGTGTCAGCGGCAGTAGATACGCTCTTGCGGCCGAGGTGATTTATAGTCTGGGAAGGGAGCGTGTTCCGGAACTCGTATTGATGGATTTCCCGCCTGCTCTATTGTGCCAAGTGCTGTTGCGGCTCCCGCCGGCAAGAGTGCGCGAAATCCCCACGTCTCAACTGTCAATCTGGCTTCGATCAAAGAACACGACCCTTCGAAAGATCGTCGCGCTAAAAACAATATCCGCATTATCGAAGCGGACCATCGACAAGATGCTTACGGAACACTTAGGCGCAGATGAGTTCTATTACAACGTAATACACTGGCTAGACTTCGGTATCGCAGTACCCCGGCAAGTAATGCTGCAAAGTTGTTCCCGTGCAATGCGTGACTTCTGAGCTGACGCAGAGTTACTCGTAGCAGTTCATCGGTGGTGGGGAGCGCCAGTACCTGGACCCATGCGCGGTCAGGACGCCTGCTACCCCAAGACCACAGTTGGCCGCGCAAACGTGGGGCCGCGGCAGGACCTAGCTTGGACTCGGCGGTCCAATGGCGCCTGGTAAGGCGTAGGGCCCATCCAGAGCTTCGTTCCTATGTTGGGCTTTTTGATGGGTAGAAACGCAAAACGGGCCAGAAGGCCCGTTTTTGCTTGCTAGCTGGCGGAGAGAGAGGGATTCGAACCCTCGGTACAGGAAGACCTGTACGCCGGATTTCGAATCCGGTGCATTCGACCACTCTGCCATCTCTCCGAAGGTGGTCTTCGCGCGCAGCGAAGCCGCAGATTCTAGCGGATCAGGCCCGCAGCACTTCCATGCCGCCCAGGTACGGACGCAGCGCCGCCGGCACGCGCACCGAGCCGTCGGCCTGCTGGTGGTTTTCCAGCACCGCCACCAGCGCGCGGCCCACGGCCAGGCCGGAACCGTTGAGCGTGTGCACGAACTCGGGCTTGCCGGCTGCCGAGCGGTAACGCGTCTGCATGCGCCGCGCCTGGAAGGCCTCGCAGTTGCTGCAGCTGCTGATCTCGCGGTAGGTGTCCTGCGCCGGCAGCCAGACCTCCAGGTCGTAGGTGCGCGCAGCGCCGAAGCCCATGTCGCCGGTGCATAGCAGCACCACACGGTAGGGCAGTTCCAGCTTCTGCAGCACGGCCTCGGCGTGGCCCACCATCTGTTCCAGCGCGGCGTCGCTGTCTTCCGGTTTCGTGATCTGCACCATCTCGACCTTGTCGAACTGGTGCTGGCGGATCATGCCGCGCGTGTCGCGCCCGGCGCTGCCGGCTTCGCTGCGGAAGCAGGGGCTGTGCGCCGTCAGCTTGATGGGCAGTTGCGCCGCGTCCAGGATGCGTTCGCGCACGCTGTTGGTCAGGCTGATCTCGCTGGTGCTGATGAGGTACTGCTCGGGCTGGGCCTCGTCGCCCCCCCGCGTCACCCAGAACATGTCCTCCTTGAACTTGGGCAGCTGCCCCGTGCCTTCCAGCACCTCGCGGTTGACGATGTAGGGCGTGTAGCACTCGGTGTAGCCGTGTTCCAGCGTCTGCGTGTCCAGCATGAACTGGGCCAGCGCCCGGTGCAGCCGCGCCGCGGGCCCGCGCAGGAAGGTGAAGCGTGAACCGGAAAGCAGCGCGCCGGTCTCGAAGTCCAGGCCCAGTGCGGCACCGATGTCGACGTGGTCGCGCGGCTTGAAGTCCATCGGCACGGGGGTGCCCCAGCGGCGCACCTCGGCGTTGGCGGTTTCATCGGCGCCCGCCGGCACGCCCGGCTGCGGCAGGTTGGGCAGGCTCATCAGCATGCCCTGCAGGTCGGCCTGCACGGCTTCCAGGCGTTCGGCGCCGACCTTCTGGCGCTCGGCGAGGCCGTTCACTTCTGCCATCAGCGCGGCCGTGTCCTCGCCCTTGCCCTTCATCTGGCCTATCTGCTTACTGGCGGCGTTGCGGCGCGCCTGCAGCTGTTCGGTCTCGGTCTGGATGGCCTTGCGCTCGGCTTCCAGCGCGCTGTAGCGCGCGACGTCGAGGAAGGGCTGCGGGTCCTTGCGGCGCTGCAACTGGGCGACCACGCCTTCGAGGTCGCGGCGCAGCAGGTTGGGGTCGAGCATGAGGGGCTCCTTCGGGTTCAGCGGATCAGATGCGGACGGCGCGTGTCGCTGCGCCGCCCTGGCGCAGGTGCAGTGCGGCTTCACGCGGCACGAGGAGCGTCACGATCGCGGAGGCACGACCTCGCTCATGCCCCGGTTGCCCAGGCCACGCGGCAGCGGAAAGTGCACGTCTTCGACCACGCCGTCCATCTTGCGGATGGTGAGCGCCCCGTACTCGCGCAGACGGTCGATGACGGCCTGCACCAGCACGTCGGGCGCCGAGGCGCCCGCCGTCAGGCCGACACGCTGGCGGCCCTCGAACCAGGCCGCCTGCAGGTCTTGCGCGCCTTCGACCATGTGCGCCTCGGTGCCCAGGCGTTCGGCCAGTTCACGCAGACGGTTGCTGTTGCTGCTGCTGGGGCTGCCGACGACGATGACGACGTCGACCTGCGGCGCCATCACCTTCACCGCGTCCTGGCGGTTCTGCGTGGCGTAGCAGATGTCCTGCTGCTTCGGTTCACGCACCTGCGGGAAGCGCCGCTTGACCTCGGCCAGGATGCCGGCGGCGTCGTCCACGCTCAGCGTCGTCTGCGTCACCACCGCCAGCTTGTCGCCGCGCGGCTGCACGCCGGCCACGTCGGCCACGTCCTCGACGAGGTAAATGCCTTCGCTGAGCTGACCCATCGTGCCCTCGACCTCGGGGTGCCCCTTGTGGCCGATCATGACGAACTCGTAGCCCTCCTTGGCCAGCTTGGCCACCTCGACATGCACCTTGGTCACCAGCGGGCAGGTGGCGTCGAAGACCTGGAAACCGCGCTGCGCCGCTTCCACGCGCACCGCCTTGCTCACGCCGTGGGCGCTGAAGACCAGCGTGGCACCGGGGGGAACCTCGGCCAGGTCTTCGATGAAGATGGCGCCTTTTGCCTTCAGGTCATTCACGACGTAGGTGTTGTGCACGATCTCGTGGCGCACGTAGATGGGGCGGCCGTACTTGCGCAGCGCGCGCTCGACGATCTCGATGGCGCGGTCGACGCCCGCACAGAAGCCGCGCGGCTCGGCCAGCAGCACTTCGCCGTTGTGTTTCGAAATCACAGCACCCCCAGCAACTTGACTTCGAACGACACCGGCTGGCCGGCCAGCGGATGGTTGAAGTCGAAAAGCAGCCAGTCGGCGCCGCCGGTGTTGCCAATCTCGCGCACCACGCCTGCGTAGCTGCCCTGGCCGTCGGGCGTGGGGAACTGCACCACGTCGCCGACGCCGTATTCCGCATCGGGGTCGCCCAGCTCGTGCAGCAGCGCCAGCTTCACGCGCTGCAGCATCTCGGGGTTGCGTTCGCCGAAGGCGGCACCGGCAGGCAGCTGGAAGCGGGTCTGCGTGCCTTCGGCCAGGCCGAGCAGCTTGTCCTCGATGGCCGGCGCCAGTTGGCCCGTGCCCAGCGACAGCGTGGCCGGCTTGTCGTCGAAGGTGTTGACCACGTCGGCGCCGTCGGGGCCCGACAGGCGGTAGTGCAGGGTCAGGAACGAGCCGGGCTGGACGAGGTTCACGCGGGAGGACCCTTTTTGGGGCAATTTGGGGGCATGCAAGGGGGTGAAGGGCGAGCGGGAAGCCCTCGCATAGACTGCCTTCCATTCTATGAGCAGCCCATGAAAGACCTGCCCGCCGACCAGCGCCCGCGCGAGAAGCTGCTCGCCCGCGGCGCCGCCGCGCTGGCCGACGCCGAGCTGCTGGCGCTGCTGCTGCGCACCGGCTACAAGGGCCGCGGCGTGGTGGCGATGGCCGACGACGTGCTGGCGCACTGCAACGGCTGGGCCGGGCTGCTGAACGTGGCGCCGGCCGGGCTGCAGGGCGTCAAGGGCCTGGGACCGGCCAAGCGCGCCGAGCTGCTGGCGGTGATGGAGATGGCGCGCCGCGCGCTGGCGCAGCAGATGCAGGCCGCGCCCGTCTTCGACAGCCCGCAGCGCGTGAAGGACTACCTGGGCCTGCACCTGGGCGGCCGACCGCACGAAGTTTTCGCGGTGCTGTTCCTGGACGCCCAGCACCGCCTCTTGCAGCTGGAAGAGATGTTCCAGGGCACGTTGACGCAGACCAGCGTCTACCCGCGCGAGGTCGTCAAGCGGGCCTTGGCGCTGAACGCCGGCGCCGTGGTGCTGGCGCACAACCACCCTTCGGGGGTGGCCGAGCCCTCGCGCGCCGACGAGTACCTGACGCAGACCCTGCGCGGCGCGCTGCAGCTGGTGGACGTGCGTGTGCTCGACCACCTCGTCGTCGGCCAGGGGCACGTGGTGTCCATGGCCGAGCGGGGGTTGCTGTGACGACGCCGCCGGGCAAGCTGCGCCCGCTGCGCCTGCGGTCGCTGGGCGAGTTGACGCACCTGCGCGAGACGATGAAGCGCCGCGAGCGCGAAGCCGCCGAACGCGCCGCGCGTGAACGTGCCGAGCAGGTCGCCGCCGAACGCCTGCGCCGCCAGTTCGCCGACGCCGTGGGCGCCGTCACGCCGCTGCCGCCCGATGGCCGTGCGCCACGCAGCCTGCCGCTGCCCGAGCCCACGCCACGCCAACGCCTGCTGGACGAGCAGGCGGCGCTGCGCGAGGCGCTGTCCGACGAGGTGGATGTCGAGACGCTGCTGCTCACCGACGACGGCCTGAGCTTCCGCCGCGCGCGCGTCGGCGCCGACGTGGTGACACGGCTGCGGCGCGGCCATTGGTCCATCCAGGCCGAACTCGACCTGCACGGCCTGCGCCGCGAGGAGGCGCGCGATCAACTCGCCGCCTTCGTGCGCAACGCCGCGATGCGCGGCCACCGCTGCCTGCGCGTGGTGCACGGCAAGGGCCACGGCTCGCCGGGGCGCCAGCCGGTGCTGAAGGGCAAGGCGCAACGCTGGCTGGCGCAGTGCGCCGACGTCATCGCGTTTGCGCAGGCCAGCGGGCCGCAGGGCGGTGCCGGGGCGCTGATCGTTCTTCTGGGGTGACGGCACGACTTGCGGCGCGGTGTGCCGCGGGCGCCGACTTCAGCGGTGGGCAGCCGAAGCAAGAGGCTCGGGCGGCAGTGGTGCCGCGGCCCGGTGGCACTGCCCCTGGCGCTCGAACCAGTAGACGACGTTGCCCACCAGCACGATGCTGCCCGAGATCACCATGCTGGCCGCGGTGACGGCGCCGGCCGCCGCCAGCATGGCCACGCAGGCATCACCGGCGCAGGACTGGAAGCCGCCGAGCACGGCGGTTCCGAGCGTCAACTCGCGCGTCAGCATGCGGCATGCGGGGTCATAGACCTCGCGGGTCTGGGGCACCACGATGCAGGCCTGCAGCGTCAAGAGCGCCACGAGCGCCACTCGCGGCACCCAACGGACGCCGCGGGGCGTCATAGATTGCGCATCCAGTCGGCAGTGCCAAAGAAGGACTCCGCCAGGCGCTGCGCCAGCCCCTCGTCGACCTCGTTCTCCCGCAGCGCCTGGACCATGCAGGCCATCCACTGGTCACGTTCGCTGATGCCGATGCGGTAGGGCATGTGGCGGGCGCGAAGGCGCGGGTGGCCGAACCTCTCGACGTACAGATCGGGGCCACCCAGCCAGCCGCACAGGAACCAGTGCAGCTTGTCTCGGCTGCCCGACAGGTCGGCCGGGTGCAGCGCGCGCAGGCCGGCGCAGTGCGGCTCCAGGTCCATCAGGTCGTAGAAGCGGTCGACCAGCGCCCGCACGCCATCTTCGCCGCCGAGCCGTTCGAAAGGCGTGGCGGCGGGGGCCGCTCCTGCAGGCTCTTCCATCGCCGCGGGTGACGGTGCCGGTTCAGGCCGGCAGCATGCGTGTGGCCACGGCGGCCACACCTAACGCCGCCGGTGCGCCGGGCATCAGCTCGGTCAGCAAGTGCCGGCGCTGCACCGACTCCCGCACACTGGGGTCCGACGGCACTTCGCCCAGCAGGTCCAGGCGCACCGGGCTGTCCAGCGCGGGGTTGACGTAGCGGTCGATCACCTGCTGCAGCTGCTGGCGCACGGCGCGGCCCTCGCCGATCTTGCGCGTCTGGTTGACGACGAGGTTGAAGCGCCGCCGCCCCTGCGACTGCGCCAGCACCTTGATGGTGGCGTAGGCGTCGGTGAGCGAGGTGGGTTCGGGTGTCACCACCACCAGCACGTCGCCGGCCAGCGACACGGTGTAGAGCACGACGTCGGAGATGCCGGCACCGGTGTCGAGCAGCACGTGGTCGAAACGCGGTTCGACCTCGGCGATCACGCGCTGCAGCTGCTCGCGGATCTCCGGCGTCATGCGCGAATACTCGACCATGCCCGAGCCCGCCAGCAGCACCGAGAAACCCGACGTCACCGGCACGATGGCTTCGTCCAGCGTGTGCTTGCCTGTGAACACGTCGTGCAGCGTGATCTTCGGGTAGAGATTGAGCATGACGTCCAGGTTGGCCAGGCCAAGGTCGGCGTCGAGCACCAGCACACGCTGCCCGGCGCGTGCCAGCGCGGCCGCGAGGTTGGCCGCGACGAAGGTCTTGCCCACGCCGCCCTTGCCGCTGGTGATGGCGGTGATCGTCATTCGTGATCCTGGAACTGAAACGTCTCGAAGAGCAGGCGCCGCTCTTCATTGCTGACGACGGACACCACCGTGGGCTCCAGCCGCACGAGGTTGCGGCCCTGGGCCTTGGCCAGGTAGAGCTGCTGGTCGGCCCGCTCGACCCACAACGCGGCGGTGGAACGCACCCACTGCGGCGCAAAGGCGCCGCCGATGCTGACGGTGCAGGTGATCTGCTGGCCGGGCGCCACCGGCACCGGCATGCGCTCGACACGTCGGCGCACCCGTTCGGCCACCGTCTCGCCGAAGGCGCTGGCGCAGTTGGGCAGGATGATGGCGAATTCCTCGCCGCCGACACGCGCCACCAGGTCCATCGGCCGCACGCTGTCGATCAGTGCACCGGCCACCGCACGCAGCACGTGATCGCCCGCGGTGTGGCCCCAGGTGTCGTTGACACGCTTGAAGTGGTCGATGTCCAGCGTCAGCAGCAGCGCGGGTTCGCCACTGCGCGCCACGCGGTCGATCTCGCGGCTCAGCGCCAGCTCGAAAGCACGGCGGTTGGCCAGGCCCGTGAGGGCGTCGCGGCTGGACAGCTCCACCAGCGCGTCGATCACCGCCTGCAGCCAGGCAGGGCCGCCTGCCTCGCCCTGCGGCAGCGGCAGCCCGGAGTGTCCAAGCAGCTGCAGCGCCCGCTCCAGCTGCAACGGCGGTGCACCCGGCGTCGCGGACGCAGCAGCCGGGGTCGTCGCGGGCGGAAAGGTGGGTTGGTCCAAGAGGCGCAGTGGATATCGGGCTCAGGCCACGATGGGCGATGAGTCTAGCAGCGCCCCCCTTGGCCAATGGGGCCGGAATTGGGCCCGCCCAGCCCTGCAAATCGGGGCATGGGTGGCCGCCGATCGCCGCGACACTGCGGGGCCGGCTGGCCACGTCCCAGGCCCCCCGCTACCCCCAACGGCCGCCCCAGGCCACCCTTGCACCGACACCGCCCGCCATGAGCACCGCCTTCACGCCTGCGGCCCCGATCGGTGCCGAGGCCGAGTTCACGCTCACCCCGGTCGACTTCGCCCGCGTGCGCGAACTCATCCACCAGCGCGCCGGCATCAGCCTGCACGCCGGCAAGCAGGCCATGGTCTACAGCCGGCTGTCGCGCCGGCTGCGCGAGACCCGCTTCGCCTCGTTCGGCGACTACCTGCAGTGGCTGGAACGCGCCAGTGGCGCCGAGGCCGAGGCCGAATGGCAGGAGTTCGTCAACTGCCTGACCACCAACCTCACGAACTTCTTCCGCGAGGAACACCACTTCACCGCGCTGGTGGAAGACCTGCGCGCGCGCGCCGCGCGGCCGATCAGGCTGTGGTGCAACGCTGCGTCCACCGGTGAGGAACCCTACTCGCTGGCGATGACCGTGGTCGAGACGCTGGGTCTGGCGGCGCAGGTCAAGCTGGTGTGCAGCGACATCGACACCAAGGTGCTGGTCACCGCGCAGCGCGGCGTCTATGCGGCCGAGTCGCGCGGCCTGAGCGCCGAACGCACGAAGCGCCACTTCCTGCGTGGCACGGGCGCCAACGCCGGGCAGATCCGTGTCAAGCCCGAGCTGGCGCGGCTGATCGAGTTCCGCGCCTTCAACCTGATGAGCACGAACTGGTCGGCGCTGGGCGAGCCCTTCGACCTCGTGTTCTGCCGCAACGTCATGATCTACTTCGACAACCCGACGCAGCGCAAGGTGCTGGAACGCATCCACGCCGCCATGAGACCCGGCGGCCTGCTCTACGTCGGTCACTCCGAGAACTTCACCGAGTCGCGCGACCTCTTCCGCCTGCGCGGCAAGACGGTCTACGAACGGGTATGAGGCCCCCAAGCTCACTGTGTTCGCTACCCCCCGAGGGGGCTCTTGCTGCGGCCCAGCAGAGCCGGTACCGCGCAAGGCCTTGGTCCGCACGGCTGCTTGACCGGCTAGGGCACACGCCGGCTCAAGCGGGACGCCGGCGCCGCCGATAACCCCCGCAATGGCCCCCGTTTCCCACGCCGCCACGGCATCCGCCGTGCCTGCCAGCCCTGCTCCGCCGAGCCGGCTGGACAGGCTGCGGGCGCAGCCGCGCAAGCCCGGCGAGGCCTCGTTCTTCTTCTTCGACGCCCGCTTCAACAGCGATGCGGTGAAGGTGCTGCCGGGCGAGTTTTTCGTCGCCGACGAAGACCTGCTGGTGATGACCACGCTGGGCTCGTGCATCGCCGCCTGCCTGTGGGACCGCGAGAGGCGCGTAGGCGGCATGAACCACTTCCTGCTGCCCGACAGCGACAGCGGTGCCGACAGCGGCCGCTACGGCGGCTTTGCGATGGACCTGCTGATCGGCGAAATGGTCAAGCGCGGCGCCACGCGCGCGACGATGGAAGCCAAGGTCTTCGGCGGCGGCGCCGTCATCAGCGGCATGAACACCCTCAACGTCGGCGAACGCAACACCACCTTCGTGCTGGACTACCTGCGCACCGAGCGCATCACCGTGGTCAGCAAGGACGTGCTCGACATCTACCCGCGCAAGGTCTGCTACCTGCCGGCCAGCGGCAAGGCAATGGTCAAGCGGCTGGCCTCGGCCAACACCGACGCACTGGCGGCGCAGGAACGCGCTGCCGCCGCACGCGCCGCGCCGGCCGCCAGCACCGGCGGCAGCGTCGACCTCTTCTGAACGGCAGGTCGCAGCCGAAATGACGCCCCCAAGCTCGCTTGCGCTCGCTACCCCCCGGGGGACCGCCCACCAACGGCCCGGCAGAGCCGGTTCCGTGGTGGAAGGCTTGGTCATGACCGCGCGCGTCACGCGTGGCGCGTCGTGTGATGTGCGGTGGAGCAACTGAAATGAACAGCAACAAGATCCGCGTGGTCGTCGTCGACGATTCGGCGCTCGTGCGTGGCCTGCTGGCCGAGATCATCGACCGCCAGCCCGACATGTGCTGCGTCGGCGCGGCCAGCGACCCGCTGGTGGCGCGCGAGATGATCCGCGACCTGAACCCGGACGTCATCACGCTGGACGTGGAGATGCCGCGCATGGACGGCATCGACTTCCTGCAGCGCCTGATGCGGCTGCGGCCGATGCCCGTGGTGATGGTCAGCACACTGACCGAGCGCGGCAACGACGTCACGCTCAAGGCGCTGGAGCTGGGTGCCGTCGACTTTGTCTCCAAGCCCAAGATCGGGGTTGCCGACGGCCTGCGCCAGCTGGGCGTCGACATCACCGACAAGATCCGCACCGCGTCGCGCGCGCGGGTGCATCGCCTGCCGAGTTCGCCCATGGCGACCAACGTGCTGCCGCACCCGCCGGCGAGCATCGCGTCGTTGGGCCGCCTGTCGACCGAGAAGATCATCTTCATCGGCGCTTCCACCGGCGGCACCGAGGCCACGCGCGAACTGCTCGTCAACCTGCCGGCCGACAGCCCGGCGGTGATGATCACGCAGCACATGCCACCGGGTTTCACGAAGAGCTACGCGGCGCGCCTGAACGGCCTGTGCCGCATCCGTGTGGCCGAGGCCGTCGACGGCGAACGTGTGCTGCCCGGCCATGCCTACATCGCCCCGGGCGGGCTGCACCTGTCGGTGGAGCGCTCGGGCGCGAACTACATCGCCCGCGTGCAGGACGGTGAACCCGTCAACCGCCACAAGCCCAGCGTGGAAGTGCTGTTCGACAGCGCCGCGCGTGTGGTCGGCCGCAACGCCCTGGGCGTGATGCTCACCGGCATGGGCGCCGACGGCGCGCGGGCGATGCGCACGATGCGCGACGCCGGCAGCTACAACATCGCGCAGGACGAACACAGCTGCGTCGTCTTCGGCATGCCGCGCGAGGCCATCGCGCACGGCGCCACGCACGAGACACTGCCGCTGCTGCAGATCGCACCAAGGCTGGTGGAGTGGCTGCGCACCCACGCCGGTACGGTGACTTCGCGCGTCTGAGTCGGCCCGCTCAGTCGGAAGCCGGCGGCAGGAAGATCGACTGCAGGTCGGACAGGAAGTCGAAGCCGCGCGCGGTGGGGCGAACCGTGCCGGCAGCGACATCGTGCTCGAGCAACCCACGCTGCTGCGCCTGGGCCAGTGCGGTATTCACCGCCGACAGCGGCAGCCCGGTGCGCTCGCCGAAGCGGGTGAGTTCGAAACCTTCCCTCAGCCGCAGCGCGTTGAGCATGAACTCGAAGGGCAGGTCGCGCCGCTTCACCTCGTGCGCGTTGCTCACCGCGTTGCCGGCCAGCGCGTGCTGCATGTAGGCGGCAGGCTCGCGCCAGCGCACCTGGCGCAAGACACGGTGCGGGAAGCTCAGCTTGCCGTGTGCGCCGGCGCCGATGCCGAGGTAGTCGCCGAATTCCCAGTAGTTCAGGTTGTGCGTGCAGCGGTGTCCGGGCTGCGCGAAGGCGCTGACCTCGTAGCGCTGCAGGCCGACGGCCGCCGTGCGTTCGGTGATGAGGTCGAGCATGTCGCTGCTGGCGTCGTCGTCGGGCAGCACTGGTGGCTGCAGCGCAAACAGCGTGTTCGGCTCCACCGTCAGGTGGTAGATGCTGAGGTGCGGGGGCGCGAAGGCCAGCGCGGTGTCCAGCTCGGCGGCCAGGTGTTCAGCCGTCTGCCCGGGCAGGGCATACATGAGGTCGATGTTGAAGGTGTCGAAGGCATCGCGCGCTTCGGCGACGGCCGCTCGCGCCTGCGCGGCGTCGTGCACGCGGCCAATGCGCGCCAGCATCGTGTCGTCGAAGCTCTGCACGCCGATCGACAGCCGCGTCACGCCGGCGCCGCGGAAGGCCCTGAAACGTTCGCGCTCGAAGGTGCCGGGGTTGGCCTCCATCGTGATCTCGACGCCCGGCTCCAGCGGCAGGCGGGCGCGGATGCCGCCGATCAGGCGGTCGATGGCCTCGGGCGCGAAGAGGCTGGGTGTGCCGCCGCCAATGAAGACGCTGTGCACTCGGCGGCCCCAGACCAGTGGCAGCGCGGCTTCCAGATCGGCAAGCAGGGCGTCGGTATAACGCTGCTCGGGCGCGCCGTCACGGGCTTCATGCGAGTTGAAGTCACAGTAGGGGCACTTCCTCAGGCACCAGGGGATGTGCACATACAGCGACAACGGCGGCAGCGCCGCCAGCTGCAGCGTGCCCGGGCGCAGGTAGTGTTGCACCGAAGCGGGGCTGGCCGCATCTGCGGCTCCGGCGCCCACGCCGGCGATCGGGATCACAGGCGCCATACGTCCTGGAGCAGCGCACGCATCTGGGCCGTGGCACGCGCGCGGTGGCTGTGCCGGTTCTTCGTCGCTTCGTCCAGCTCGGCCACCGTGCAGCCGAGTTCGGCGATGTACAGCAACGGGTCGTAGCCGAAGCCCAGGTTGCCGTGCGGCGCGTCGCGGATCTCGCCGCGCCAGCGTCCCACCGCCACCAGCGGCTGCGGGTCCTGGAAGTGACGCACGGCCACCAGCGTGCAGATGAAGTACGCGCGGCGGTCGCTGATGCCGCGCAGGGCATCGAGCAGCCGGGCGTTGTTGGCCGCGTCCTGCACGCGTCGACGTGTTTCACGCTCGCCGTTGGCGGGCACAACGCCCGCGTAGTGCGCCGAGATCACCCCCGGCGCCCCGCCCAGCGCGTCGACACACAGCCCGGAATCGTCGGCGATGGCCGCACCGCCGGCGGCCACGGCGGCATGGCGCGCCTTGGCCAGTGCGTTCTCGATGAAGGTGGCGTGCGGCTCCTCGGCCTCGGCAATGCCCAGGCTGCCCTGCGTCACCAGGGTCACCGCCAGGTCGCCCAGCAGCGCCTGCAACTCGCTCAGCTTCTTGGCGTTGTTCGACGCCAGCACCAGGCGCAGGCCAGGCATCAGTCCGCCCCGAGTGCGCGCCGCTGCAGCGCGTTGAGTTCGCGTATGCCCTTGTCGGCCAGCGCCAGCAGCGCGTCCATCTCGGCGCGCGAGAAGGGTGCGCCCTCGGCCGTGCCCTGCACCTCGACGTAGCCGCCGCTGCCCGTCATCACCACGTTCATGTCGGTGTCGCAGGCGGAGTCTTCGGTGTATTCCAGGTCGAGCAGCGGCACGCCCTGCACCACGCCCACCGAGACTGCGGCGACAAAGTCGAGAATGGGGTTCGCGTGCAGCTTGCCTTGTGCCATCAGCAGCGTGACGGCGTCGTGCGCGGCGACGAAGGCCCCGGTGATGGCGGCCGTGCGTGTGCCGCCGTCGGCCTGCAGCACGTCGCAGTCCAGGCTGATGGTGCGTTCACCGAGCGCCGTGAGGTCGAACACGCTGCGCAGGCTGCGGCCGATCAGGCGCTGGATCTCCTGCGTGCGGCCGCTCTGCTTGCCCTTGGCGGCCTCGCGGTCGCTGCGGGTGTGCGTGGCGCGCGGCAGCATGCCGTACTCGGCCGTCAGCCAGCCCTGGCCGCTGCCGCGCTTGAAGGGCGGCACCTTCTCTTCGACCGACGCGGTGCACAGCACCTTGGTGTCGCCGAAGCTCACCAGCACCGATCCTTCGGCGTGGCGCGTGTAGCCGCGCTCCAGCGTGACGGGGCGCAGCGCGTCGGCCAGGCGGCCGGCAGAACGTTCGAAACTCATGGTGCAGTCCTTGCAGAAAACGAAGAGGCCGCACCGCCAGGACGGGTGCGGCCCCGGGCGGCGGCGGTGGTGTCAGCGTCGTTTGCTCGACGAACGCTGTATGGCTTCGTTGATCTCGCGGATGCTGCGCTCGATCTCGGCCTCGTCCAGGTCGTCGGCGTTGGCGTCGGGGCCCAGGCTGGCCTGGATGGTGGAAGCGAACACCTCGTCACCCAGCGACAACGTGGAGATCCCGCTCTTGCTGTCGTTGTCTTCCGCCGATTCCCATTCGACGGCCAGCACGGTGACGTTGTCGCTCTTCTCGCCTGCCTCGCGCAGCGCACGTTCGGCCAGCTCGGGCACCGCGTCTGCGACGTTGTGCCTGGCCAGGACATCGGTGATGACGTTGTCGGGCAGCGCGCCCCACAGGCCGTCGGAACACAACATCACGCGGTCGCCCGGGTGGACGAGCAAGGGGCCGGCGGTGTCGATCACCGGCTTGCCCGGGCTGCCCAGGCAGGTGAAGAGCACGTTGCGGTTGACGCGGTCGCGCATGGGCACGACCTGCGACAGGGTCTCCTGCAGTTCGGAGTAGGAATGGTCGCGGGTGCGCGCCACGAGCTTCTCGCCACGCACGAGATACAGGCGTGAATCGCCGCAGTGCGCCCAGTAGGCGGCGTTGCCCTGGATCAGGCAGGCCACGACCGTGGTGCGCGGAGTGTCGAGCAGCGCACGCTCGGTGGCATAGCGCAGCAGCTGGTGGTGGCCGGCGATGATGGCTTCCTGCAGGAAGCGCACCGGGTCGGCCAGCTTGGGCCTGGCCTGCTGCTGGAACATCGCCGACAGCGTCTGCAAGGCCAGCTGCGAGGCCACCTCGCCCTCGGGGTGGCCGCCCATGCCGTCGGCCAGCGCAAAGAGGCCGGCGTCCCGCGTGTAGCAGTAGCCCATGCGGTCTTCGTTCTTCTCGCGGCCGCCCTTGCGGCTGACCTGGTAGACGGAGAACTGCACTTCAGCTGACCATGACACGAAGCGGCATCCGCGCCGGATGAAGCCTGGAGACGAGACCCAGCTTCCCGCCACGGAACCGGCTCTGCCGGACCGTAGGCGGACGGCCCCCACGGGGGGTAGCGAGCGCCAGCGAGCGTGGGGGCTTCACTTCATGCCTTTTGGCCGGTCTTGATCGTTTCGATCTGCAGCTTCAGCCGTTCGCCGAAACTCAACTTGGTGTAGCGGCGCTCGGTCTCGCGCGCCAGTTCCTTCTGCAGCGCAAACACGCTTTGCGGGCGGCTCAGCGGGTCCAGGCTCATGCACCATTCCGTGACCTCGATGAGGTTGTCGGAATAGATGTTGCGCAGCCGGCTCAGGCTCAGCGCCAGGCGATCCTTCTCGATGCGCTGCGGCGCGTCGTTGGGTGGGTAGCCCTGCATGCAGGCGTAGATGCAGGCGCCGATGGCATAGATGTCGGTCCAGGGGCCCAGCGTGCCATCGCGCCGGTACATCTCGGGCGCGGCGAAGCCCGGCGTGTACATCGGGCGGATGAAGTTGCCTTCCTTGCTCAGCACCTCGCGCGCGGCGCCGAAGTCCAGCATTACGGCCTTGTTGTCGTTGGTGACGAAGATGTTGGCCGGCTTGATGTCCAGGTGCAGCATCTTGTGCTGGTGCACGATGC
>JAURZK010000075.1 GCA_030653505.1 Rubrivivax sp. | reverse complement strand
CCATGGACCCGAGCACCGCAGGGCAGCCTGAGCGCAGCGAAGGCCGCTTCAGTCGCCCGCCGTGCCCCGCCCGGACAGCCCTTTGCCGCCACCTCAGTCAACGCGCCAAAGCAGCCGCATGCCAACGTCTGCAACGGGCCGCAAGCGGCCGCACTCCGCCCGCAAGTCCTGCCCCGTCGGGCCCCACCCGCGAGACAGGTGGATTGAATTGATCTCGACTGAGCGCAGCCGCACTGCCCTGCCCGCTGGCGTGTGGGTGCTGGGTTTCGTCAGCCTGCTGATGGACCTGTCTTCCGAGATGGTGCACAGCCTGCTGCCGATGTTTCTCGTGGGCACGCTGGGCGTCAGCGTGCTGGCCGTGGGGGTGATCGAAGGCATTGCCGAGTCGACGGCGCTCATCAGCAAGGTGTTCTCGGGTGCCTTGAGCGACTGGCTGGGCCGCCGCAAGGGCCTGGCGGTGCTGGGTTACGCGATGGGCGCCTTCAGCAAGCCCTTCTTCGCCCTGGCCGGTGGCGTGGGCATGGTGGTGGCGGCGCGTTTTGTCGATCGCGTCGGCAAGGGCATCCGCGGCGCGCCGCGTGACGCACTGCTGGCCGACATCACGCCGCCGGCCGTGCGCGGCGCGGCCTACGGGCTGCGGCAGTCGCTCGACACCGTGGGCGCCTTCCTCGGGCCGCTGGCAGCCACGGCGCTGATGCTGCTGTGGGCCAACGACTTCCGCGCCGTGTTCTGGGTGGCGGTGATTCCCGGCGTGCTGGCGGTGGCACTGCTGTTCTTCGGCGTGCAGGAAGCACCGCGTGCCGCGACCCAGCCGCCGGTAAACCCGATCCGCCGCGAAGCACTGGCGCGGCTGCCCGGCGCCTACTGGCGGGTCGTGGGCGTCGGCGCGGTGTTCACGCTGGCGCGGTTCAGCGAGGCCTTCCTCGTGCTGCGTGCACAGCAGCTGGGTGTGGGCATGGCCTGGGTGCCGCTGGTGATGGTGGCGATGAACGTCGTCTACGCGGCATCGGCCTACCCCTTCGGCAAACTCTCGGACACCATGGACCATGGCAAGCTGCTGGCTGGCGGGCTGCTCGTCCTGGTGGCGGCCGACCTCGTACTCGCCAGCGCCAGTCACTGGGGCGTGATGCTGCTGGGCGTGATGCTCTGGGGTGTGCACATGGGCATGACGCAGGGCCTGCTGGCGGCGATGGTGGCCAAGCACGCGCCCGCCGACCTGCGTGGCAGCGCCTTCGGATTCTTCAACCTGGCCAGCGGCGTGGCCATGCTGCTGGCCAGCATCGTCGCCGGGCTCCTGTGGGACACGCTGGGCTCGGCCTGGACCTTCGGCGCCGGGGCCGCCTTCGCGCTGCTGACGCTGGCGGCGCTGGGCTGGAGCCGCTGGCGCTCAGGCGCCGGCAGCGTCCCCGGTGGCCGTGTCTAGGTCCATGTCCAGGACGGCGTCGACGGTCGCGTCGGCAGCGGCCTCACCGGCCGCTGATTCGCCGTCGTCGCTGCCATAGGCGGTGCTGAAGCTGCCCGCCTGCAGGCCCTGCTGCTGCAGCCAGCGCACCATCACCGCTTCGTAGCCGTGCGTGACGATGACGCGGCCCGCACCGGTGGCGGCGATGGCACGCTGCAGGCCCGGCCAGTCGGCGTGGTCGCTGAGCACGAAGCCGCGGTCCACACCCTGGCGGCGCCGCGCGCCGCGCAGTTGCATCCAGCCGCTGGCGAAGGCGTCGCTGGTCTCGCCGAACTTTCGCGCCCAGGCGCTGCCAAGCACCGCCGGCGGTGCGACCACCAGTGCACGCCGCAGCAGCCCCTTGTCGGCCACGTCCTCCAGCCGCAGTGTCGGCGGCAGCGCCACGCCGGCTTCGCGGTAGGCCTGGTTCAGCGGCTCCACGGCGCCGTGCACGACGATGGGGCCGAGACCCGCGGCCACGCCCGCCTGCACACCCGCCAGCAGGCGCTGTGCCTTGCCGAAGCTGTAGCCCAGCAGCAGGCTGGCGCGGCCGGCGGCGGCGTTCGCCGCCCACCACTGCACGATTTCGGCCATCACCTCGGCCTGCGGCCGCCAGCGGTAGATTGGCAGGCCGAAGGTGCTCTCGGTGATGAAGGTGTCGCACCGCACGGGCTCGAAGGGGGTGCAGGTGGCGTTGACGTCGGTGGTGTGGCCACTGGTGAAATAGTCGCCCGAGGCCACCCAGACGCGCCCGCCGTGCTCGATGCGCACCTGCGCCGAGCCGAGCACATGGCCGGCAGGATGCAGTGACACGCGCACGCCGTCGATCAGCACCGATTCGCCGTAGGCCAGGCCTTGCAGCTTGATGTCGCCCAACCGCGCGCGCAGCACGCCGGCGCTGATCGCGGTGGCCAGGTAGGCGCCATGGCCGCGGCGTGCGTGGTCGGCATGGGCGTGCGTGATCACGGCGCGCGGCACCGCGCGCCACGGGTCGATGAAGAAGTCGCCCGGCGGGCAATACAGGCCTTCCGGGCGCTGCACGATGAGGTCGGCGTCGCCGGCCACCGTCAATACCGGCCCGTGATACCCGCCAGCCGCAGGTAGAGGTGGGCCGCCCAGGCCACCACACCGCGGTGCAACCAGCGCCGCCAGCCGGTGCGGACCGGCGCGCCACTCACTTCCAGCGACAGGTCGAAGGCCTGCTGCAGGCGTTCGCGCAAGGCCGCGGCGAAGCCGGCGTCACGCACCACGACGTTGGCCTCCAGGTTCAGCAGCAGGCTCAGCGGGTCGATGTTGCTGCTGCCCACGGTGGCCCAGTCGTCGTCGACCACCGCCACCTTGGCGTGCAGGAAGGCCGGCGTGTACTCGTAGATGCGCACGCCTTGGGCGCGCAGCTCGTCGTACAGCGCACGCGCGGCCAGCGCGGCGATGCGGTAGTCGACCTTGCCCTGCAGCAGCAGCCGCACCTGCACGCCGCGCCGTGCCGCGTGCCGCAGTGCGCGTCGGAAGCCGCGGCCAGGGTAGAAGTAGGGCACGGCCAGGTCCACGCGGGTGCGCGCGTGGCGTATCGCCTCGACGTAACTGCGTTCGATGGCGCGGCGCTGGCGCAGGTTGTCGCGCACCAGGAAGGCGGCGCGCATGGGCGTGTCCGGCGCGCCTGAGCCCGCCGCGGCGTCGCCGGGCTGCGGCTGGCCGCGCAGCTCGCGCACCATGGTCATGGCCTGCTTCACCGGGCGTGCACTGCGGGCCAGCGCCTTGAACTCCTCGCGCCAGCTGCTCAGCAGGTGGGCCCGCGCCCACATCGCGCGCGCGGTGGCGTGCACCTGCTCGGCCAACGGGCCCTGCACCTGCACCGCGTAGTCCAGGCGCGGCGCGTCGGTCCAGCCGTGGTTGATATCGTGGCGGTCGTCGATGAGGTTGATGCCGCCGACGAAGGCCACCTGCTCGTCGCAGACACACAGCTTCTGGTGCAGCCGACGCAGCTGCCCGGGCTGCAGCCAGGCGTACCAGCGGTCGAGCGGGCGGAAGACCTCGAGCTGCACGCCGCTGTCGGCGAACAGCGCGCGCACGCGGGGCAGCGTGGCCATGCTGCCGAAGCCGTCGACGACGACATGCACTTCGACGCCACGGCCCGCCGCCTCCTTCAGCGCCATGGCCAGCGTCGTGGAAGCCGGGTCGTCGTGGAAGATGTAGGTGGCCAGCCAGACCTCGCGTGTGGCCGCCTCGATGGCCTGCCGCATGCGCGGGAAGAGCTCGTCGCCGCCCTGCAGCAGGTCGACCCGGTTGCCGCCCAGGAAGCGCGGTGCAGGCACGGTTGCCCAGCTGCGCAGCCTGACCAGGTCGGCCGAGGGCATCACGGCCCGTCGCCGATCCAGGGTTCGAGTTCGGCCACCAGCGGCAGGTGGTCGGACATGCGGGCCCAGGTGGTGCCGCGCGGCACCATGGTCGAGCGGCAGGTCAGGCCACGAACGTAGAACCGGTCGAGCGAGAACACCGGCGCCAGCGATGGAAAGGTGCAGCAGTCGGCACGCCGTGCACCGGGTGCCGCGGCGCGGCGCAGGCCCAGCTCGGCCATGGGGCCGTCGAGCCGTTCGCCCCAGTCGTTGAAGTCGCCGGCCACCACCAGCATTTCGCCGGCCGGCACCTCGTCGGTGATGAACTGCGCCAGGCGCTGCACCTGGCGCACGCGGCTGCGGTGCACGAGGCCGAAGTGCACCACGACCGCGTGCACGGTGCTGCCGTTCCACTGCACCGGCACGTGCAGCATGCCGCGCTGCTCGAAGCGGTGGTCACTCACGTCGTGGTGGCCGATGTCGCCCATCGGCCAGCGCGACAGCAGCGCATTGCCGTGTTCGCCGTGGCGCGTGTAGGCGTTGCTGCGGTAGGCCACCTCGTAGCCGTCGGGCGCCAGGAACTCGGCCTGGCCCTGCGCCGGCCAGCCGAAGCTCGTGCGCTCGAAGCGACGCGCCTCGCGGGTGTGGAAGGCGCGCACTTCCTGCAGGAAGACGAGGTCGGCATCCAGCGCCTCGACCGCCAGGCCCAGGTTGTGGATCTCCAGCCGCTTGCGCGGACCGACGCCGCGCACGCCCTTGTGGATGTTGTAGGTGGCCACGCGCAGCCCGGCAAAGCCGGTGTGCGGCGGCAGCTTCGAGGAGTTCATCGGGTTCAGCGTCATGGCCGGATCTTCATGCGGGCAGTGCGGGCAGGCGCCGGATGGCCTCTGCGTTGCTGGGTGAAAAGCAGCGCGCCGCGGCTTCGGGCCAGGGCAGCCAGACGTGGGACAGGTGCTCACGCGGGTTCAGCACCACCGGCGTGCCTGCTGGCACCGTGAGGCCGAACACGTGCTCGGTGTTGTGCGTGACGCCCGGCGCATAGCGGTGGCGCCAGGTGGCGTAGATGGTGTAGACGTTCTGCTGCTGCCAGTCGCGAAGCACGCCGCCCACGCGGTCGACGACGATGCCGGTTTCCTCCAGCACCTCGCGCCGCGCCGTGGCGTCCAATGCTTCGTCTTCGTCGTCGAGGCTGCCGGTGACGCTCTGCCAGTAGCCGGGCTTGTCGGCACGTTCGATCAGCAGCACGTCCAGCGCCGGGGTGTGGATGACCACCAGCACCGAGCGCGGGATCTTGAATCGGGTGGATTCAGACACCGCTGACCACGGCATCCAGCGCGTCGATCAGTGCCGCCGCATCGCCGCGCAGCGACCCCACCGGACGCCTCAGCACGGCGCGCGGCAAGGCCGCCACAAGATGCGGCGCGAGAAACAGCCGTTCGCCACGCACGGTTACCGCCTGGGACAGCCGCCGCGGCATGTTGGCGGCCGAAGCCGGCGTGCGCGCCAGGGGCATCGCCAGTCGGGTCGAGCAGTGGTCGAGTTGGTCGCTCTGCAGCACCACGAAATAGGGGAAGGCCTCGCGCTGTGCGGCACTCGGGTTTTCGTAGGCGTCGAACTGGGCCATGGTGATCGTTCGTACCTACCAGGCGCGGAACTCTTCACCCGGGATGCCGTACTTCTCGACCAGGTCGTTCTGCATGTCGACCCAATCCTTGTATTTCGCATAGAACGCACGGCCGGGGTCCTGCGCAACCTCCGAGGCCGGTGCAGCGGCAGCCACCAGCGCGTCGTACTGCGCCGCCGAGATCAGCACGCTGTGGCGCCGGCCCGACTTCTCGATCACCACCGGCTCGCGCTGGCAGTGTTCGAGCATCTGGCCGAGGCGGTTCTTGGCTTCGGTGGCGGTGACATCCATGGCCGTGCTCCTGCGGGCAACCTGGCCATTTTAGCCATTTCAGCCGTTCAGGCCGCGGGCGTCGGGTTGCGCAGCCGGATGTGCAGCTCACGCAGCTGCGCCTCGTCGACGAAGCTCGGCGCGCCGGTCAGCAGGCATTGCGCACGTTGCGTCTTCGGGAAGGCGATGACGTCGCGGATGCTCTCGGCCCCCGTCATCAGCGTGGCGATGCGGTCGAGGCCGAAGGCCAGGCCGCCGTGCGGCGGCGCGCCGTACTGCAGCGCGTCGAGCAGGAAGCCGAACTTCACGCGCTGCTCTTCCGGCGTGATGTTCAGTGCCTCGAAGACGCGCGCCTGCACGTCGGCGCGGTGGATACGCACCGAGCCGCCGCCGATCTCCCAGCCGTTGAGCACCATGTCGTAGGCCTTGGCGATGCAGGCCCCCGGGTCGGTCTTCATCAGCTCGTCGTGGCCGTCCTTGGGCGCCGTGAAGGGGTGGTGCACGGCGTTCCAGCGCTTCGCGTCCTCGTCGTACTCGAACATCGGGAAGTCGACCACCCACAGCGGCGCCCACTTGTCCTCGAACAGACCGTGGTTGCGGCCGAACTCGCTGTGGCCGATCTTCACGCGCAGCGCGCCCAGGGCGTCGTTGACGACCTTGGCCCTGTCGGCGCCGAAGAAGAGCAGGTCGCCGTTGCGCGCACCGGGGCGCGCAACGACCTCGGCAATCGCCGCGTCGTGCAGGTTCTTCACCACTGGACTTTGCAAGCCGTCTCGGCCCTTGGCGGCGTCGTTGACCTTGATCCAGGCCAGGCCCTTGGCGCCGTAGATCTTCACGAACTCGGTATAGGCGTCGATCTCGCCGCGGCTCATCTCGCCGCCGCCGGGCACACGCAGCGCGGCGACACGGCCGCCGACGCTGGTGGCCGGGCCCGAGAAGACCTTGAAGTCGACCGTCTTCATCACCTCGGTGAGCTCGGTGAACTCGAGTTTCACACGCAGGTCGGGCTTGTCGCTGCCGTACTTGTGCATCGCCTCGGCGTAGGTCAACTGCGCGTACACCGGCAGCTCCACGCCCATGGTCTTGCGGAAGACGCTGCGGATCATGGCCTCGGTGATGGCGCGGATCTCCTGCTCGTTCAGGAACGAGGTCTCGATGTCGATCTGCGTGAACTCGGGCTGGCGGTCGGCGCGCAGGTCCTCGTCGCGGAAGCACTTCGTGATCTGGTAGTAGCGGTCGAAACCGGCCACCATCAGCAGCTGCTTGAAGAGCTGGGGCGACTGCGGCAGCGCGAAGAAGTGGCCGTCGTGAATGCGGCTGGGCACGAGATAGTCGCGTGCGCCTTCCGGCGTGCTCTTGGTGAGCATCGGCGTCTCGATGTCGATGAAACCCTGCTCGTCGAGAAACTTGCGCACCTCGATGGCCACGCGGTAGCGCAGGCGCAGGTTCTTCTGCATCTCGGGGCGGCGCAGGTCGAGCACGCGGTGCGTCAGGCGCACGGTCTCGCTGAGGTTCTCGTCGTCCAGCGGGAAGGGCGGCGTCACGCTGGGGTTCAGCACCACGAGCTCGTGGCACAGCACCTCGATCTTGCCGCTGGTGAGGTTGGCGTTTTCGGTGCCGGCGGGGCGCGCCCGCACCTTGCCCGTCACTTGCAGGCAGAACTCGTTGCGCACACCTTCGGCGGTGGCAAACGTCTCGGCGCGGTCGGGGTCGCAGACGACCTGCACCAGGCCTTCGCGGTCGCGCAGGTCGATGAAGATGACGCCGCCGTGGTCGCGGCGGCGGTGGGCCCAGCCCATGAGGGTGACGGTCTGGTCCATCAGCGCTTCGCTGACCAGGCCACAGTAGGTGGTTCTCATCGTTTCACTCCAGGGGGAGATGGCTGTAGATTGTTCGGGAGGGTGTGGCACTCGCGCGGGCGGCGGCACCGTTGCACGCGGTGCGGCCCGTCAGGGCTGGCCGGCTGCCGGGCCGCGCCAGCCCGGTCAATTTCGGGGCGCGCCGGCCGCAGCCGCCAGCACCGGTGCAGGCGCCGGCCCAGGGCCGACGACGCCCATCGAGATGACGTACTTCAGCGCCTCGTCGACGCTCATCTTCAGCTCGAGGATGTCCGAGCGCGGCATCATCAGGAAGAAGCCCGAGGTCGGGTTGGGCGTGGTCGGCACGTAGACGCTGACGTAGTCGCCGGGCAGACGCTCGGCCACCTCGCCGCCGGGCCGGCCCGTGACGAAGGCGATGGTCCAGGAGCCCTGGCGCGGGTACTGCACCAGCACGGCTTCGCGGAAGGCGTTGCCGTTGGTCGAGAACAGCGTGTCCGAGACCTGCTTGACCGAGTTGTAGATGCTCTTGACGATGGGGATCTTGCCGAGCAGGCGGTCCCACTGGCGCAGCCACCACTGGCCGACGATGTTGGCGGCGAACACGCCCGTCAACAGCAGGCCGACGACCATCGCCACCACACCCAGGCCCGGCACGCGGCGCAGCTGGTCGATGCCCGCGCGCGCCGATTCGGGCAGCACGGCCTGCGTGGCCGACAGCAGCGAAGCGAAGACGCCGTCCATCGCGCCGAGCAGCCACGACAGCACCCAGATCGTGATGGCCAGGGGCAGCCAGACCAGCAGGCCGGCGACGAGGTATTTCTTCACAGAAGGCAGGGCGTGCCGAAGGCGCGTTGGGTGGATGTGGGTGGGGATTCAGGAGCCCGAGCTCGTGCCCGAACTGGGGCTCGGCGCCGGCGCGGCCGCGGCCGGCGCGGGCGCCGGAGCGGGCTTGGCATCGGTGGTGGAAGGCGCGGGCGCGGGCGCGTCTGCCGGCTTGCCGCCCGCAGGCTCACCCGGCTTGGCGGTTTCGCCTTCGGGCTTCTTGCCGCCGCGGAAGTCGGTGACGTACCAGCCCGAACCCTTGAGCTGGAAGCCCGCCGCCGTGAGCTGCTTGGCGTAGCTGGCCGTTCCGCAGGCCGGGCACACGGTGAGCACCGGGTCCGAGATCTTCTGCAGCACGTCCTGCGCGTGGCCGCAGCTCGTGCAACGGTAGGCGTAGATGGGCATGTCTTTGAACGAAGTTACAGTGAGGAACTAACTTGTGCCCAGGTCAGGGCCGAGCTAAACCATTGATTGGAAAGGTGGAATTGTAGTGGGCCGGGGTAGACCCCGCCGCCTCAGCCCGACCAGCCGAAGAAGAAACGTGTCAGCAGCATGCCGGCGACGAAGCCGCCGACGGCCCACAGCAGCCCCTGCAGCAGCCGGTTGGTGCGCCGCTGTTCGGCCAGCAGCCCGAGCAGCGCAGCGCTTTCCCCCGGGTCGCCCTGGCGCTGCAGCGCGCGGTGCAGCAGGCGCGGCAGTTGCGGCAGCATCTTCGAGTAGGCAGGCGCCTCGCGTTCCATGCGCCGCAGCAGGCCGCGCAGGCCGACCTGGTCGTTCATCCACCTCTCCAGGAAGGGCTTGGCCGTCGTCCAGAGATCGAGTTCGGGGTCGAGTTCGCGACCCAGGCCCTCGACGTTCAGCAGCGTCTTCTGCAGCAGCACCAGCTGCGGCTGGACCTCCACGTTGAAGCGGCGCGAGGTCTGGAACAGCCGCAGCAGCACCTGGCCGAGCGAGATCTCGCGCAGCGGGCGGTCGAACATCGGCTCGCAGACGGTGCGGATGGCGGCTTCCAGCGCGTCGACGCGCACATCCGGCGGCACCCAGCCCGCTTCCACGTGCAGCTCGACGACACGCCGGTAGTCGCGCCTGAAGAAGGCCAGCAGGTTGTAGGCGAGGTACTCCTTGTCGGAGTCGCTGAGCGTGCCCACGATGCCGAAGTCGAGCGCGATGTAGCGCCCGAAGGTCCGGGGTTCCAGGCTGACCTGGATGTTCCCGGGGTGCATGTCGCCGTGGAAGAAGCCGTCGCGGAAGACCTGGTTGAAGAAGATCGTGACGCCGTCGCGCGCCAGCTTCTTGATGTCGACGCCCGCGGCGCGTATGCGCTCGATCTGGCTGATGGGCACGCCCTTCATGCGTTCCATCACCAGCACGCCCGGGGTGCACAGCGCCCACACCATTTCGGGCACCAGCACGAGGTTCAAACCTTCCATGTTGGCACGCAGCTGCGAGGCGTTGGCGGCCTCGCGCACGAAGTCGAGCTCGTCGTGCAGGTGGCCGTCGAACTCGGCCACGACCTCGCGCAGCTTGAGCCGTCGCGCGTCGGCCGATTGCCGCTCGACCCAGCGCGCCAGCAGGTGCAGCAGCGTCAGGTCCTGGTCGATGATGTCGAGCATGCGCGGGCGCAGCACCTTCACGGCCACCTCGCGCCCGCCCTTGAGCACCGCGAAGTGCACCTGGGCGATCGAGGCGCTGGCCACCGGCTCGGCGTCGAAGCTCTCGAAGACCTCGTCGATGCGCCGGCCGAAAGCCTTCTCGACCAGCGCACGCGAGACCGCCGCCGGGAAGGGCGGCACGTTGTCCTGCAGGCTGGCCAGTTCGTCGGCGATGTCGCGCGGGATGACGTCGCGCCGCGTCGACATCACCTGGCCGAACTTGACGAAGATCGGCCCCAGGCGCTCCAGCCCGCGGCGCAGACGCTCGGCGCGCGGCGCGTCCAGGCTGCGGCCGACGGTGGCGATGCGCACCAGCGCTCGCACCCAGCGCTGGCGGAAGGACGACAGCGCCACCTCGTCGAGGCCGAAACGCAGGACGGTGACCACGATGGTCACCAGCCGACCGTAGTGCTTCATCAGCGCCCCAGGCGGCGCCGGGCGCGATGTGTCACGGCGTGCGCGAGCGCAGCCGCTCGCCCAGCTGCGCGGCGGTCTTCAGCGCCACCCTAAGGGCGGCGGCCACGGCAGAGCCGACCTTGTGCAGCTGGTGCGCCACCACGGGGCCGAAGAGGCGTTCGAGGTCGGCTTCGACGTCCCATCGCAGGTTCAGCAGCAGCCAGTTGACGTCGCCGGCGAGCTGCGCATCGCCGTCGATCTGCACCTGCGGCGGCGTGCCGCCCAGGGCGCGGGCCAGCAGCAGCGCCGGGTTGCCGGCGTCGAGCTGCACGGCCAGGTCGGGCTCGGGGGCGCCGTCCAGGCCGCACCATTCGAGCAGGCCGGCAGGCGTGACGCGCCAGGCCAGCGCCGGCGGCGCGGGCAGCAGCCGCGGCCAGTCGTTCAGCGCCAGCGACATCGTGCGGCCCGCATGCGGGCGCAGACGTTCGGTGGCCACCGATTCGCCGCTGAGGACGTGGTTGATGACGAGCGTCAGACGCTCGGCCAGGGCCGGAGCCAGCAGGGCTTGAAGACTGTGAAGCATTGCCCGATTGTAGGCAGGCCCCCTGCCGATGAGGGGCCGCACGCTGCCGGCGGCCACCGGGCGCCGGGGGTGAACTGGGCGAGAATCCCCGACCCAGTGGCGGGCCACCGCCTGCCGTTGCGGGTCGTCACCCACGTGTGCGGCCGCAGCCACCGCGGCCTACCCCCAAGCCTCTCCTCCCGCCCCCGATGTTCGAAGACCGAGGCTACAAGCGAACCTTCTACAGCGCGCCACAGTCGGTGACCTCGCTGGTGGCGGCCTTCCTCGAGCCCTCGCTGACGGTGCTGGTCTTCCTGCTCGTGTCGGCCTGGTTCGACGTGCCCATCGGGCGCTCGGACCTCACGCTGTGCCTGCTGATCTTTGCGCTGACCTTCCCCGGTCGCAACCGTTTCTGGGACCGGCCGCTGAACACCGCCGTCGACATCGGCACCTCGTGGGTCAGCCTGCTCGTCATCCTGGCGCTGTGCGGTTACGCCACGCGCAGCCTGCAGCTCTTCGAAGCACGTGTGCTGCTGTGGTGGGGGCTGATCACGCCCGTGCTGCAGTGGCTGGCCTTTTTTGCCGGCCGCCGCCTGCTGCGCAGCGCCGCGAGCCGGCCCGAGAACCGGCGCATGGCGGTGGTGGTGGGGGCCGGCGCCCTGGGCGTGAAGGTCTCGCGCGCCTTCCAGGTGCGCGGCGACATCGGGCTGCTCTTCATGGGCTACTTCGACGACCGCGCCGACGACCGTGTCGACCCCGACGCCGCCGGCCAGCGCCTGGGCAACCTCAAGCAGGTGGGGCCCTACATCCGCGAGCGCGGCGTGCACGAGGTCTACATCACGCTGCCGCTGGGCAGCCAGCCGCGCATCGTGGCGCTGCTGGAAGAGGTGCAGGGCACCACGGCCAGCGTCTTCTTCGTGCCCGACGTGTTCGGCATCAGCATCATCCAGGGCCGGCTGCAGGACATGAACGGCGTGCCCGTGGTGGGGCTGTGCGAAACCCCGTTCACGGGCACGAACCGGCTCGTCAAGCGTGTCTCTGACCTCGTGCTTGCGACGTTCATCCTGGTGCTGATCGCGCCGTTGCTGCTGCTCATCGCCATCGGCGTGAAGCTCAGTTCACCCGGCCCGGTGGTCTTCAAGCAGCGCCGCAACGGCCTGGACGGCGAGGAGATCGTCGTCTACAAGTTCCGCTCGATGCGTGTGCAGGACGACGGCGACGTGGTGCACCAGGCGACCAAGGACGACCCGCGCATCACGCCCTTCGGTGCCTTCCTGCGCCGAAGCTCGCTGGACGAACTGCCGCAGTTCATCAACGTGCTGCAGGGGCGCATGAGCATCGTCGGGCCACGGCCGCACGCGGTGGCGCACAACGAGCAGTACCGCCAGCTCATCAAGGCCTACATGGTGCGCCACAAGGTCAAGCCGGGCATCACCGGCTGGGCGCAGATCCACGGCCACCGCGGCGAGACCGACACCATCGAGAAGATGCAGGCACGCGTCGAATACGATCTGGAGTACCTGCGCAACTGGTCGCTGGGGCTGGACCTGCAGATCATCGCCCGCACCATCAAGCTGGTCTTCTTCGACCGCAATGCGTATTGAATAAGCCCCCAAGCTCGCTATCGCTCGCTAACCCCCGAGGGGGCCGAACCGGACGAGAATCAGTCCCTGCGGACTGTTCCTCGCCCGTGAGCGCCTGCGGTGTCCTCGCCGCAGGCCGTCCGCCTGCGGCCCGGCAGACCCGGCTCCACGGCGGGACGCTCGATCCTGTGCATCCCATGCCGGCTCGGCTGGCTGCGCTGGTGGTTTCGATCTGTTGCGCCGCCGCTCATGACGGGGCCGGTGCCGAGACCAGCCCCTACTACGTCGGCCTGTCGCTGTCGCACGGCCACGAGTCCAACGTGCTGCAGCTGGCCGACGGCGTCGACCCCGCACCGGGCTTCGAGCGTGCCGACGATATCACCGCCATCTCGCTGCTGGCCGGCTTCGACCAGCGCATCTCGCGCCAGCGGATCTACGGCAGCCTGTCGCTGCGCTCCAACCGCTACGCGAACAATACGGCGCTGGACAACCTGGCCTACAGCGCCAATGCCGGCATCGACTGGGCGACGGTCGGACGCGTCTCGGGCAGCCTGCGCGTGAGCGGCGACCGCAGCCTGTCGCTCTACGACGAGCAGCTCGGCGTGCTGGCAGGCAAGAACCTGGTCACCAGCAGGGCCGTCAACGGCAGCCTCAGCGTCGGCGTGGTGACGCAATACAGCCTCGAGCTCTCAGGCGGCCGCCGCGACGTGGGCTACTCGCTCGACGACCCTGTCGTGCGCTCGCGCGAGTTCAGGCAGGACAACGCCTCGCTGGGCCTGCGCTGGCGTCCCAGCGGCATGGGCAGCGTGACGCTGTCGCTTTCGACCACGCGCGGCGTCTACCCCCGGTTCAGCACCACGTCCAGCGGCGAAGACCTTGCCGACCGCTTCAAGCGCACCAGCGTCGACCTGGCGCTGTCGATGCGGCCCACGGGCGCCAGCAGCATCGACGCCCGCATCAGCAACGGCAGAACGCGCTTCGATCTCAACCAGGAACGCGACTTCTCGGGCACCACGGGCATCCTCTCGTGGTCGTGGCAGGCCACGGGCAAGCTGAAGACCAACGTTTTCTTCACACGCGAGACGGGGCAGGACTCCTATGCCGTGCTGCAGTTCAACTTCCTGCCGGCCACGCTCGACTACAGCCGGGTGATCAGCGCAGTGGGCATGAAGGTCGACCACGACCTGACGGCCAAGGTGGCGTTGACGGCCAGCTACGGCGTCTACCGGCGTTCGCTGGTGGCCACCACCATCGGCCCCATTCCGCAGGCACCGCGTTCGGGAAACGACAGCACCGCCAACCTCGCGCTGGGCGCACGCTGGGCCCCGTGGCGCAGCACGCTGCTTGGCTGCAACACCACCAGCAGCCGTCGCCAGGCCAGTGGCGACCTCACCGCGCCGGGCCGCTCCACGTCTTTCAACTGCTACGCCCAGGCCACGCTGCAATGAAGCCGACCATCCTGCTCACCGGGGCCACAGGCTACATCGCTTCGCACACCTGGCTGGCGCTGCAGGCTGCGGACTTCGACGTGGTCGGCGTCGACAATTTCAGCAACAGCTCGCCCGAGGTGCTGAACCGGCTGCGCGAATTGTCGGGCCGGGCGCCGGTGTTCGAGCGCGCCGACGTCAACGACGCCGCGGGGATGGCCACGCTGTTCGATCGCCACGCCATCGACGCCACGGTGCACTTCGCGGCCTACAAGGCGGTGGGCGAGTCGACGGCGCAACCCCTCGACTACTACGCCAACAACCTCGGCGGCCTGCTCACCGTTTGCCGCACGATGCACAAGCGTGGCGTGCGCCGCATCGTGTTCAGCTCCAGCGCCACGGTCTATGGCGACCCGGCGACGTTGCCCATCACCGAAGACGCGCCGCTGACGGCCACCAACCCCTACGGCCAGACCAAGCTGATGGGTGAGCAGATCCTGCGCGATCTGGGCGTGGCCGACCCGGCCTGGCAGACCGCCTGCCTGCGCTACTTCAACCCGGTGGGCGCGCACGACAGCGGCCGCATCGGCGAAGACCCGCGTGGCACGCCCAACAACCTGATGCCCTACGTGGCCCAGGTGGCCGTAGGCCGGCGCCCCCACCTGCAGGTCTTCGGCGACGACTACGCCACACCCGACGGCACCGGCGTGCGTGACTACATCCACGTCGTCGACCTCGCCGAAGGCCATGTCGCGGCGCTGCGCCGGCTGTTCGACGCGCCGGGCCCCTTCACCGTCAACCTGGGCACCGGCCGCGGCTACAGCGTGCTGGAAGTGGTGCGCGCCTACGCTGCCGCCAGCGGCTGTGCCGTGCCCTACCAGGTGGCCCCCAGGCGCCCGGGCGACGTGGCGGCCTGCTACGCCGACCCGGCGCTCGCGCAGCGGCTGCTGGGCTGGCAGGCCCGCCACGACCTGGACCGCATGTGCGCCGACAGCTGGCGCTGGCAATCGATGAACCCCGAGGGCTTCGGCGCATGAACAAGATCTCTGTGCAACCCGTCATCATGGCCGGCGGCTCCGGCACGCGGCTGTGGCCGCTGTCGCGCGCCGGCTTCCCCAAGCAGTTCCTCGTGCTTGCGGGCAACACCAGCCTGTTCCAGCAGGCGGCAGCACGACTGCAGGGCCTGGGTGATGCGCAGCTGGACGTGACCGCGCCGGTGGTGGTGGGCAACGAGGAACACCGCTTTCTGGTGCTGGACCAGTTGCGCGAGATGCAGGCCGAGCCCGCTGCCGTGCTGCTGGAACCCGAGGGCCGCAACACCGCGCCGGCGCTCACGCTGGCCGCGCTGCAGGCGCTGGAGGAGGGCGGCGACCCGGTGCTGGTGGTGACCTCGGCCGACCAGACGGTCACCGACACGGCCGCCTTCACGCAGGCCCTGCGCGGCGCCGTGGCCATGGCCGCCGAAGGCGCGCTGACAGTGCTGGGCATCCAGCCCGACCGCCCCGAAACCGGCTACGGCTACATCCGCGCCGACGGTGAACGTGTGGCGCAGTTCGTCGAAAAGCCCGACGCGGCCACCGCAGCAAAGTACGTGGCCGCGGGCAGCTACTACTGGAACGCCGGCATGTTCGTGATGAAGGCTTCGGTGTGGATGGCAGCGCTGGAGCGTTTCCGCCCCGACATTGCATCGGCCTGCCGCACCGCCTGGGCGGCACGCCGCAGCGACGCCAAGTTCGTGCGCCCGGGCAAGGCCGAGTTCGCTGCCGTGCCGAGTGAGTCGGTCGACTACGCCGTGATGGAGAAATGCCCGGGTGTGCTCGACATCCGCATGCAGCCACTGGCGGCGGGCTGGAACGACCTCGGCGCCTGGGACGCCGTCTGGCAGGTGGCACAGAAGGACGCGGACGGCAACGCCAGCGTGGGCGATGCCATCGTCACCGACAGCCACAACACGCTGGTGCATGCCACCAGCCGGCTCGTGGGCGTGGTGGGCCTGGACGACGTGGTGGTAGTGGAAACGCCCGACGCCGTGCTCGTCACCAGCCGCGAGAAGAGCCAGGACGTCAAGGCCATCGTGAATCGCCTGGGCCGCGAGCAGCGAGGCGAGCAGGTGCTGCACCGCAAGGTGCACCGCCCGTGGGGCTGGTACGACAGCATCGACAGCGGGCCGCGCCATCAGGTCAAGCGCATCCTGGTCAAGCCGGGCGCCTCGCTGAGCCTGCAGATGCACCACCATCGCGCCGAGCACTGGATCGTCGTCAGCGGCACCGCCGAGGTGACCAACGGCGACAAGGTCACCATGCTGACCGAGAACCAGAGCACCTACATCCCGCTCGGCCAGACGCACCGCCTGGCCAACCCGGGCAAGCTGCCGCTGGAGATCATCGAGGTGCAGTCGGGCAGCTACCTGGGCGAGGACGACATCGTGCGTTTCGAGGACACCTACGGAAGGAAGTGAGACCCCCAGGCTTGTCGCTTCGCTCCTTCGCCACCCCCCGAGGGGGCTCTTGCAGCGGCCAGGCAGAGCCGGTTCCGCGCAAGGCCTCGATCGGTCACCCCTGAATCGCTATGACCATCCTTGTCACCGGCGGCGCCGGCTTCATCGGCAGCAACTTCGTTCTCGACTGGCTCGCCAGCTCCGAACACGGCGACGAGCCCGTCGTCAACCTCGACGCCCTCACCTACGCCGGCAACCTGCAGAACCTGGCGGCGCTGCAAGGCGATGCGCGCCATGTCTTCGTGCACGGCGACATCGGAGACCGCCCGCTGCTCGACCGACTGCTCGCCGAACACCGCCCACGCGCGGTGCTGCATTTCGCCGCCGAGAGCCACGTCGACCGCAGCATCCACGGCCCGGGCGCCTTCATGAAGACCAATGTCGAAGGCACGTTCACGCTGCTCGAAGCGACGCGGGCCTACTGGGGCACGCTGGACGAAGGCGCCAGGGCCGCTTTCCGCTTCCACCATGTCAGCACCGACGAGGTCTACGGCAGCCTGGCGCCCGACGCGCCGGCCTTCACCGAGACCCACCCCTACGAGCCCAACAGCCCGTACAGCGCCAGCAAGGCCGCCAGCGACCACCTCGTGCGCGCCTGGCACCACACCTATGGCCTGCCGGTGGTGACCACCAACTGCAGCAACAACTACGGGCCCTTCCACTTCCCCGAGAAGCTGATCCCGCTGATGATCGTCAACGCACTGGCGGGCAAACCCCTGCCGATCTACGGCGACGGCCAGCAGGTGCGCGACTGGCTCTTTGTCGGTGACCACTGCAGCGCCATCCGCGAGGTGCTGGCGCGCGGGCGTGTTGGCGAGACCTACAACATCGGCGGCTGGAACGAGAAGACGAACAAGGAGATCGTGCTCACCGTCTGCGCGCTGCTCGACGAGTTGCGGCCCTGCGCCGACGGCCCCTACGCCCGGCTCATCACCTACGTGAAGGACCGCCCCGGCCACGACCGGCGCTACGCCATCGACGCACGCAAGATCGAACGTGAACTCGGCTGGCGCCCGGCCGAGACCTTCGACACCGGCATCCGCAAGACCGTGCGCTGGTACCTCGAGCACGCCGACTGGGTGGCCAACGTGCAGAGCGGCGGCTACCGCGACTGGCTGGCGACGAACTACAGCGCGCGATGAAGATCCTCCTGCTGGGCCAGAACGGCCAGGTCGGCTGGGAACTGCAGCGTGCGCTGGCGCCCCTGGGTGAGCTGGTCGGTTGCGACTTCGACAGCCCGGGTGCGCTGAAGGCCGATTTTTCGCAGCCTGAGTCACTGCGCGCGCTGATCCGCGCGGTCGCCCCCGACGTGATCGTGAACGCTGCGGCCCACACCGCCGTCGACAAAGCCGAGAGCGAGCCCGAGTTCGCACGCTTGCTCAACGCCACCGCCCCCGGCGTGATCGCCGAGGAAGCCGCGTCGCGCGGTGCCCTGCTCGTGCACTACAGCACCGACTACGTCTTTGACGGCAGCGGCACACACGCCCGCGACGAAGACGCGCCCACCGGCCCGCTGAGCGTCTACGGCCGTACCAAGCTCGAAGGCGAGCAGCTGATACGCGCCAGCGGCTGCAGCCACCTCATCCTGCGCACGAGCTGGGTCTACGCCGCACGCGGCGGCAACTTCGCGCGCACCATGCTGCGGCTGGCGGCCGAGCGCGCGACGCTGAACGTCATTGCCGACCAGTTCGGCGCACCCACGGGCGCCGAACTGCTGGCCGACGTGACGGCGCACGCCATCGCGCGCGTCCGCGCATCACCCGCGCTGGCGGGCACCTACCACTGCGTGGCCGGTGGTGAAGTCAACTGGCACGGCTACGCGCGCCACGTCATCGAATGGGCTCGTGCGAATGGCCAGGCTGTCAAGGTCGCGCCCGACGCCATCCACGCCATTCCCACCAGCGCCTACCCGACACCGGCGGCGCGACCTCTCAATTCGCGCCTGTCGACATCGAAGCTGCAGGCCACCTTCGGCCTGCACCTGCCGCACTGGCAAGCAGGCGTCGATCGCATGCTCGCCGAAATCCACGCTCGCTGAAGGCGAAGGACCCTATGCAACGCAAAGGCATCATTCTGGCCGGCGGCTCCGGCACCCGGCTGCACCCGGCCACGCTGGCGATCAGCAAGCAGCTGCTGCCGGTCTACGACAAGCCGATGGTCTACTACCCGCTCAGCACGCTGATGCTGGCCGGCATGCGAGAGGTGCTGGTCATCAGCACGCCGCAGGACACGCCCCGCTTCCAGGCCCTGCTGGGCGACGGCAGCCGCTGGGGCATGCAGCTGAGCTACTGCGTGCAGCCCAGCCCCGACGGGCTGGCGCAGGCCTTCATCCTGGGGCGCAACTTCGTCGGCGGCGGCCCCAGCGCGCTGGTGCTGGGTGACAACATCTACTTCGGCCACGACTTCGCGCAGCTGCTCTCGCGGGCCGACACTCGCAAGAGCGGCGCCACGGTCTTCGCCTACCACGTCAACGACCCCGAGCGTTACGGTGTCGTCGAGTTCGACGCGAACAAGCGCGCGCTGAGCATCGAGGAAAAGCCCAAGGCACCCAAGAGCAACTACGCGGTGACGGGTCTGTACTTCTACGACGAGCAGGTCTGCGACATCGCCTCGTCGATCAAACCCAGTGCACGCGGCGAACTCGAGATCACGACCGTCAACGCGCACTACCTGAACCAGGGCCAGCTCGACGTCGAGATCATGGGCCGCGGCTACGCCTGGCTCGACACCGGCACCCACGACAGCCTGATGGAGGCCGGGCAATTCATCGCCACGCTGGAAAAGCGCCAGGGCCTGAAGGTGGCCTGCCCGGAAGAGATCGCCTACCGGGCGGGCTGGATCGACGCCGCACAGCTCGAGGCGCTGGCCGCGCCGATGCTCAAGAACAGCTATGGCCAGTACCTGATGCAGGTGCTGCGCGAAAGGGCCTTCTGACGATGAAACTCTTGCCGACCGATCTGCCCGGTGTCCTCATCGTCGAACCCGCGGTGTTTGCCGACGACCGCGGCTGGTTCAGCGAGAGCTACAACGAGCCGCGTTTCCATGTCGCGCTGGCGGCGCTGGGTCTGCCGCTGCCGCGCCCCTTCGTGCAGGACAACCACTCGGTCAGCAAGGCCGGCGTGCTGCGCGGCCTGCACTTCCAGCGCCCGCCGCATGCGCAGGGCAAGCTGGTGCGTGTGGTCAAGGGTGCGGCCTACGACGTGGCGGTCGACATCCGCCCCGGCTCGCCCACCTTCGGCCGCTGGAGCGGTGCCGACCTGAGCGCAGACAACCGGCGCCAGATGTGGATCCCCGAAGGCTTCGCGCACGGTTTCATCGCGCTGCAGGACGAGACGCACTTCCTCTACAAGACCACCGATGTCTATGCCAAGGAATGCGAAGGCAGCATCCGCTACGACGACCCGGCCATCGGCATCACCTGGCCGCTGCCCGCGGGCATGAAGGTGCCGCTGCTGGCGCCGAAGGACGCGGCCGCGCCGCTGCTGGCCGACGCGGCACTTCCCGCACAGGCGTAAAAAAACCGCAGCCGAGGCTGCGGTTCGTTTTTCCTCAGGGACCGAAGCCCCTGGAGCGCAAGTCGATCAGATCGACTTGATGGTCGCGGCTTGCGGGCCCTTCTGGCCCTGCTTCACCTCGAATTCCACCTTCTGGCCTTCGGCCAGGCTGCGGAAGCCGCCGGTGGATTGGATTTCGCTGAAGTGGGCGAAGAGGTCCTTGCCACCACCGTCGGGGGTGATGAAGCCGAAGCCCTTGCCGTCGTCGAACCACTTCACGATGCCGGTTTGCGTAGTCATACTGAATTCCTTTCACGGTTGCTGCGCAGCATATGCTGTCGCAGTGCAGATGCGGGTCAAGAAGAATCACCGATCAAGAAATCCGCCGACTCCCGCCCACCCTCGAGGGGCTACGCGGGGCACACCGAACACTGTCTCAAAAACTGTCTTGCTCAAATCTACATCCGTAATGTAACAGCAAAGCGGGTCGCGTGCCGGGCGGCTGGCACCGGGCGAGGAAAGATCACGCCGGCGCAGCGCTCAGCTCGTCGATCAGCTGCCGGGTCTGGCGGATGTTGGCGCGGCTCGACGCCCCGAAGACGATGGACTCGATGCGAGGCTGGCCGCAGACGTAGGCGATGGCCTCGCGCGGCGAGATCGCGCCCGAGGCCAGCACCGACATCGCCACCGGGCGGAAGCGGCGCGTGGCGATCGTCTGCTCGTACAGAGCCACGCCGCCGCACATGCGGAAGCCGATCTTGTTGATGTTGCTGCAGACGATGGGGTTGTCTATGCCCTGCGCACCCAGCACGTCGAGCAGCCGCGGCGTGTTCATCGTGATGAAACCCGCCTCGGCGCCATAGGCCTCGCGCACGTGATCGTGGAAGGTCTTGAACAGGCCGTCCAGCTTGAGCCCCAGCAGCAGGTCGGTGATGACGTTCTGGATGAAGACCACGGGCGTGTTCAGGCCGTGGAACATCTTCATCTCGGCGTCGACCAGCAGGCGCAGGATGGCGTCGATGTCCTTGGCAGCCAGTGCCACACCGCCCTTGAGCATCGCGCCCAGGGCGCCTTCCTCGGGCAGGAACTTGCGCAGTGCGTCGATCATGCCGTGCTCGGTCACCGCGTTGGCGTACTTGTGCGCGTAGGGCATGCAGGGGTAGAAGCGGTAATCGGGGTAGCGCTCGGGGTGGGCGCGGAAGTGGTCGCAGATCTGGGCCACGCGGTCGTGCGTGGTGCACATGAAGGTGCGTATGCCTTCCTGGTAAGCGGCATCGAGCACGTCGATCACGGCCTGCAGGTCCTGGAAGCGCATCTGCTGGGCGCGCGCCTTCTCTTCGGACATGTGGTTGACGCCGAAGAACTGGTTGTCACCGAAGAGCACGCGGTCCATGCGGTGGAGGGTGGTGTCGCTCATGGGGTGCGCCGGGTCATTTGAAGAGTTCAGCCCAGGCCCGAGCGAGGCGGCCCTTGCGCGCCGCGGCTTCGGCGGCCACGGGCTGCGCAACCTGCGCTTCGGACAGGATCATCGCCACCACGCGGTCGGCCTGCAGCGCCGAACGGAAGCTGTTCTCGCCGTCCAGTCGGCCGGCCTCGATGCTCTTGGCGAAGTAGTCGATCTGCGCCGAATACTCCTCGCCGCGCAGGTAGAACCAGACCTCGTCGGTGAGCTCGGTGGTATAGCGCACGGTCCAGCCGGCTTGCGTGTCGGGCAGTGACTGACTCTGCTCGCGCAGGAAGACCTGGCACTCCTGGCGGTCGGCGGTGACGCGGCCGTTGGTGCCCCACACCGAGATCTTGGTCGACATCTTGCGGAAGCTCTCGTCGCTCCAGTTCACGCACAGCTGGCCGCTGGCGCCATCGGCGTAGTGCAACGAGCAGTAGATCTCGTCCTCGACATCGCGCGAAAACACACCGTGGCGCACCACGCCCGAAACCGAGCCCGGCACGCCGGCGATGAAGTTCACGGCGTCGATGGCGTGGCAGGCGTAGTCGTACAGCGCGCCGCCACCCTCGCTCTTCGCCGAACGCCAGGTACCGCCCTTGGCGCGCAGCACCACCGGCCCGTAGGCCTCGGCGCGCACGTGATGCACGGTGCCCAGGGCGCCCGAACGCACGATGCGCGCCGCTTCCTGGAAGGCACCGACGAAGCGGTAGTGGTAGCCCACCTGCGTCACGCGCTGTTTCGCTTCGGCCAGCGCCACCAGGCGTTCGCCGTCGGCCACGTCGAGCACGAAGGGCTTCTCGCAGAACACGTGCAGGCCACGCTCCAGCGCCTTGGTCACCATGTCGGCGTGCAGCCTGGACGGCGTGGCGATGAGCACCGCGTCCAGCGGCTCCTCGGCCAGCAGGCGGTCGTAGTCGGCGTAGCACTTCAGGCCGGCGTACTTGCCCAGCACGTCGGTGACGTAGGCGTTGGCGTCGCAGGCCGCCACGAGCTGGATCTGCGGGTGGGCACGCAGGATGGCCAGGTGCGAAAGCCCCATCTTGCCCAGGCCGACGATGGCGAGTCGTATCACTGCTCTCTCCGATCCTTCAATGCAGGCGTTGTCTCGGCCACGGCACGCCCGGCAGAGGGCAGGAAACGCAGCAGCAGCTGTTCATACTGCCCGGCGACATGCTCCCAGGTGAACTCCTGGGCGTAGCGTGCGGCGCTGGCCTGTTTCAACTGCTCGCGCAGTTCGGCCGAACCCAGCAGTTCGTCGAGCCGTGCCGAGAAGCTCTCGGCGCTGTCGAAGTACAGCGCCGCGTCCTGCGCCACCCAGCGGTTGTAGGCATTGTCGTGCGCGATGACGGCGTTCGACGCCGCCATCGCCTCCACCAGCGACGGGTTGGTGCCGCCGACAGTGTGGCCGTGTGCGTAGGCCAGGCCGTGGAAGCGCAGCGCCTGCACCACGGCCTTGTCGTAGATCGCGCCGGCAAACACCACCTCGGGGCTGGCCGCGGCGCGCACCGCTGCGTGGTAGGCGTCCTGCGCGGCGTCGTAGTCGCCCAGCAGCACCAGCTGCTTGCCGCGCGGCTTCGCAGAGAAGCCCTGCACGATCTCGAGGATCGAGTTCTCGGGTATCGGCCGCGCCACCAGCGTGAGGTAACCGCCGGGCTGCAGACCCAGTGCAAACACTGGCGCCAGCGGTGCATCGGGCACCGGGTCGGCGCCGTAGGTCAGCGTGCTGATCTTGCGCTGCGGCGCACGCGTGCGCAGGTACTTCTCGATCTCGGGGTGGTCGGCGATGAGGTGGTTGCCGACGAAGCAGCCAATGCGCTCGTTGACGTAGAGGATGGCCTGCTTGGCGAGACCCCACCGTGCGCGCGACCACTCGATGCCGTCCATGTTGATGACGTTCGGTATGCCCCGCAGCCGCTGCATCAGGTTGAAGACCGCGGTGTTGTAGCCGAAGGTCAGGCACAGGTCGCGGTGACGGCAGGCGTGGCGTATCGACAGCCAGTCGAACATCGAGGTGCCCTTCCAGCCGCCCAGCGTCACCGGCACGTGCACACGTTCGATGCCCTGCCAGACGTCCTCGGTGATGGAGCCGTCGCCGGCGGCCTGGCAGTAGACGATGACACGCCAGCCCTGTCGCACGAGGAAGAGCGCGATGTTCTCTGCCGCGGTCTCGAAGCCGCCATAGGCCGCGGGCACGCCGTGGGTGCCGAGGATGCGCAGGGTCTTGCTCATGGATGGCGCGACGGCGGCACGCAACTCACGCCGATGGCAGCGCCGGGTCGCCGGCGGCGATGAAGATGGCGTTGAGCGTGTCCGGCCGCACACCGGGCTGCAGTCGCGCGCCGTCCCAGTGCCAACGCGTGTAGCCGCGTGCCGCGAGGAAGGCGACGATCTGCTCGTGGTGTTCGCCGATCTCGATCATGAACACGGGGTGCGCGTTCTGGATGGTCTGCGTCATGCCAGCGAGTGCAGCCAGTTCCAGGCCCTGCAGGTCCATCTTCACGACGCGGGGCGACAGGCCCAGCGAGTCGACGGTGACCAGCGGCACCGAGATCACCTGCAGTTCGTAGTCGCGGCCCTGCAGGCCGATGCGGGCGATCGAGTTCGGTGACACCAGCGTCGCCGCGTCGAAGGTGCCCTCTTCCAGCAGCATGCGCGAGGCGCGCACAGGCACGTGGAAGTCGAGCCGCCCGGCCTGCGCGCCGACACCCACCACGCGGTAGCGGAAGCGCTGGCCCAGCAGCCATGCCGCCGTCTTCAGCCCCGGCTCGCACGCCGGGTTGGCCTCGATCGAGTGGATCTGCAGCCCCGGTTGCACGGCGGCGACCGACAGTGCCGACTGGCCGATGTTGGCACCCAGGTCGAGCAGCAGCCCGGACGCAAAAGCGGGGTCGCGCAGGAAGTTGAAGTCCGCCTCGTGGGGCTTGCCACGGGCGTGGTGCACGAGCACACGCAGCCGCCGCATCGCAGCGGTGAGCCAGGCACTGCGGAAGACGATGCTCTTGAGGGCTTCGGTGGCGTTCATGGGCGTTTGCGCAGCACGAAGGCGGCCTGGTCACCCTGCCCGGCCTGATTGAGTTCTTCGGCGCGGCGCGCCCAGTCGGCCAACTGTGCGGCGCTGAACAGCCCGGCTGCAGGGTTCACGGCATGCGACCGCTCGTCACGCAGCGCTATGCCACGGCGGTACTGCTCGCTGCCCCAGAACTGGAAGGCGTCGGAGTCGAAGGCCACGTCGATCACGTCGAACCCGGTGGCAGCTGCGAGGTGGGTGATGCTCTCGCGAGAGAAGAGGTAGAGGTGGCGTGGCGCATCGAGCTGCACCCAATCGACGCCGTAGTGCTGCCAAGCGTACGACGACACCGTGGGCACACGCAGCAGGCAACGCCCGCCGGTCGCGAGCAGCGCGTGCGTGCGGCGCAGCGTCGCCAGCGGGTCGGGCACATGCTCGAAGGAATGGTGGAACATCACCGCGTCCCAGCAGCCGCTGGCTTCGTCCAGGCCGCGCTTGAGCACCCGCGCGCCGTTGTCGTAGGCGCGATCGGCTTCGATGAAGGGGTCGATGCCGAGCACGCTGCGGTAGCCCAGTTCGGCCAGTTCGAAGATCAGCAACCCGGCGCCGCAGCCGACATCGAGCAGGCGCGTGTCGGGGCGCAGTTCCAGTGGCCGCAGCGAGCGCATCGCGTAGGCCGCGGCGCGGCGGTACATCAGCCAGCCGAAGGGGTCGCGGCCGTGCAATGCCCAACGGTGGCGGGCGTGCACGGCCCAGCGCCTCAGCGGGTTGGCGGGGCGCTGCGGCGGCGTGTACGAGTAATAGCCGCCGGCGTAGTGGCGCGCCAGGTCGGCCGGGATCCGTTCGATCTGCAGGCAACCGCAGTCGGCGCACTGGAAGTAGGCGAAGGGCTCACGGGTGCCGTTCATCATCTCCAGTGCCGTGTGGCGGCCGGCGACGCGGATGCTGCCGCAGACGCGGCAGGGTGGCGGCGGCGTCAGGCCCGCGTCGGCATGCACGGCGGCAGGCGTCGAGCCGTTCATGGCCGGCTGCCGAAGACGGACTTCACCGCCTCCAGGTACTTGAACCCGTGCGCCTTCGTCGGCTCGATGTAGGACCCTTCGCCGAACTCGTTCCAGCAGCACAGCACGCCCAGGCCCAGCGTCTTGTTGGGGTGGCGGCGGATGGTCTCGTGCCCGGCCTTCAGGTGCTGCGTGAACTGTTCCACCGTCGACACCGAACCGTCGCGCTTCGGGTCGGCGCTGCCGCCCCAGGGGCGCTTGTCCCAGCCCGAGCTCATCGGCACGACGTAGGGCAGTCCACTGCCCTGCATGAACCAGTTCCAGTGTTCGCGGTAGATCTCGTCGAGTTCGGCATAGGTGTGCGTGCCACGCGGCTGGCCGCGCGTGCCGGCCATGCCGGCGCTGTAGTTGTAGACGAAGTGCGCACCGTAGCCCCACTGCCGCGCGTTGCGTGTCACGGGGTTGGCGCCACCGCCGGCACCGCCGGCCAGCAGCACACCAGGCAGCCCGGCCGCCTGCGCGGCGGCCTGGATCAGCCCTGTCAGCCGCGCATGCGGCACACGCAGCGCCTGCGCGTTGTTCTCGAGGATCTCGGGTGCCAGCAGGAAGAGCAGCGGCTTGCCGTCGACCTTCAGGTACTCGGGGCGCCGGAAGTGCTCACGCGCCAGGTGCTCGGCCATGGCCGCGATCTCACCCTCGCTCAGCACCTTCTCGCCGTGGTTGGCCCACAGGATGGCGTAGGGCACCTGCGCCTTGCCGCGGCTGGCGACATAGTTGCGCAGGGCATGGTCCAGCACCGGGCGGCGGCCATCCCAGTACCAGTCGAAGACGACGTAGCCGATGCCGTGGCCGACCATCCAGGCCAGGTGCTGCTCCATCACCGCGGGCCGGCCTTCGTCGTACCAGCCCAGCAGCGGTTCACGCTCCGGGTAACGCTTGATGGGTTCCCAGGGCCGTGGGTAGGCCAGGCCCCGAGCACCTTCCTTCCAGCCCGGGAAGTAGAAGACACCGAGCTTGGGGTCGGCGGCCAGCGCGGGCAGCGCCGCAGCCAGCGCCATGAGCATGCCCAGCATGGCGGCGAGCCCAAGCCAGACAGCGCGCTTCGGTGCAGGGGTCATGGGCCCTCGTGCTGGAAGTGCCGCCGCAGCGCGGCGACGAAGGTCGCGGCAGATGCCTGCCAGTCGAATTGGCGCACGTGCTGCAGCCCGACCTGCACCAGACGCCGGCGCCCGTCGGCGTCGACCAGCAGTCGCGCCATCGCCTGCGCCAGCTGTTCGGGTGAGCTGGGGTCGACGAGCAGTGCACCCGGCCCGGCCACCTCGGGCAACGCGGTGGTGTTCGAGGTGATCACCGGCACGCCGCTGGCCATCGCCTCGGCCACAGGCATGCCGAAGCCTTCGGCATAGGCCGGATAGACGAACAGCAGCGCGTGGCGCAGCACGGCCGGCAGCGTGGCGTCGTCGACCGTCTCGAGCACGCGTACGCGCGCGTCGAGTTGCAGGCGCTTGATCTCGTCGAAGACCGCCCCGTAGTGGAAGTCGCGCTGCCCGACGATGACCAGCGGCGGCGCATCGCTGGCCAGTTGCGCGTAGGCACGCAGCAGCGTGAGGTGGTTCTTGCGCGGCTCCAGCCGGCCCAGCGTGAGCAGGTAACCGCCCGGCGTCAGGCCGAGCGCAGTCACCGCTGCGGCGCCCGCGGCGCCGGGCGCGAAACGCTCGAAGTCGACGCCGTTGCAGGTGATGGCCACACGTTCGCGGTCGACACCGTAGAGACGCACGATCTGGTCGCGGGAATAGGCACTCACCGTGAACAGCAGTTGCGCCGCGCGCGCCGCCTGTCGGCCCGTCAGCCGCGACTGCCAGACGAAGAAGCGCGTGAAGAACTGCGGGTGGGTTTCGTAGAGCACATCGTGAATGGTGCAGGCACAGGCGCCGGCAGGCAGCAGCGGCAAGCGGTACTGCATGTGCAGCAGATCGACACCATGTCGCCATCGCAGCCAGGGCAGCTGCCAGGCCAGTCGCCACGGGCCCGGGCGATGCGGCATGCGCACCAGGCGCACGTGCGAGGCGGCGAACTCGACGTGGGCCCGGCGCAGCGCTTCGGGCTGGTCGAGGAAGAAGACGAAGTCGATCTCGGGTGCCAGGGGAATGGCGGCGCGGTACAACCCCAGCAGGTGGCTGCGCGAGCCCTGGAAGATGCCGTCCCAGACGTGGAAGTCCACGCCGAGCACGGGGCGCCGGGTGACGGCGCGGTTCAAGCGCCACCCCCGCAGACAACGGCCTGCAGCGTGCGCCGCAGCAGCGCCGCGGCCGCCGCCGGCGCGTAGGGCGCGCGGGCGGCGATGCGCCGCGCATCGGCCGGTGCCGGGCCGGCCTGCAGCGCCGCAGCCACCGCCCGCGCGAAGCCCGCCGCGTCGGCGTGCACGGCGACGCAGGCCGCGGCGTCTTCGGGCAGGCCGTGCACGCCGGCCGGCGTGCTGACGAGCGCGGCGTTGCCGAACAGCATCTCGACGCTCTTCAGGTTGACACCGCTGCCGACCTGCAGCGGGTTGACCAACACCCGTGCCGCACCGGCCACGGCGGGTATCGAAGGTGGGTCGGCCAGCAGCGTGACACGGGCATCGCTGGCCGCCAGTCGGCGCACCGCCTCGCTGGGCCTCGAGCCCGCCAGCGCCACGCGCAGCGAGGGCGCCGGCAGCAGCGGCAGCACCTGCCCCAGAAGCCACTCGACGGCCTCGACATTGTTCGGTGTGTTCAGGTTGCCGAAGTAGGCGATGTCCCAGGTCGGCGGCGTGGCCGCTGCCGTCGCCATGGCACGCACGAAGGCGGCGTCGACGACGGTGGGCAGCCACTGCGTCCGGGTGTGGCCCAGCGCGCGCCAAGACGCGGCGTCGTTCGGCGAGATGTCGTAGACGACCGCAGCGTCGCGCACCGTCGCCTCTTCCAGCCGACGCAGGCCGACGAGGTTGGCCGCCAGCCCCAGCCGCGCCCGCCAGCCCACGGCGCGAGCACGTTGCTGGCGCATGTAGGCGTGCTCGATGTTGTGCGCCCGGTAGACCCAGGGCACGCCCAGCGCGCCAGCCAGCCAGCGCACGGCAGCGACGCCGTACAGGCCGTCGAGCATCAGCACGTCGGGCGCGAAGCCGCGCGCCCAGGCCAGCACGGCCGGTCGGTCCAGCGTGACCCAGCGCACCGCCGCGTGGGACGGCAGCCGCGGCAGCTGCGCGACGCGGCGCATCGTCTCGCCGGCGCTGCGCCTGATCCACGACAGGCAGTGGCTGCTGCAGACCGTGCCCAGCTCGGCCAGCGCCTGGGGCGCGACGGCACCGTCGCGCGCCAGGTTGTGCCAGCTCAACAGGCCGAGTTCATGGCCGTCGTCGTGCAGCAGGTGCATACGGCGCCAGACGTCGATGCGCCCGCCGCTGTCGGCGGGCAGCGGCAGTTCCATCGGCACGACGAGGATCTTCACGTCCGCCCGGCCGCAGGCGGCCGCGCCAGCTGCAGGGCGCCGCTGAGCGCCGCAAGGGCCTGGGGCCAACGCGCACGCGCAGCGATCTTGAACACGTCCCACAACGTGAAGGCCAGCACCGACACCACGAACGGCCGGTGGAAGCGCCACGAAAAGCGCAGGCGGTTGCGGAACAGGAAGTACAAGGACAGTGGCGAACCGCCGCCGGCCGCCGTGCCGATGGACGCGCCTTCCTTGTGGAAGACGGTGCTGCCCGGCGCCCAGCCCAGGCGGAAGCGTCCGGCGGCGCGCGCGGCCCAGTCGATCTCCTCGAAGTAGAGGAAATAGTCCTCGGTCATCGGGCCCACGGCCTCGATCCACTCGCGCCGCACCAGCATGGCCGCGCCGACGACGCAGGCCATTCGCGCCTCCACCGCCGCGGGGTCGACCGGCACGTCGGCAAGTCGTCCCTGCGCGCCGAGATGGTGGGTACGCCCTGTCCAGCGGGCATAGGCCGAACCACCCCAGGCCTGCACCGTCTGGCGGTCGTGCGCGTAGACCAGCGTCGAGCCGCACAAGCCGATCTCGGGCCGCGCCGCCATGTGCGCCAGCGCCCGGGCCAACGCGTCCGGCGCCACCTCGGTGTCGTTGTTGAGGATCCACACGTGGCTGCAGGCCGGATCGCGCAGCGCCAGACGCAGGCCGACGTTGTTGCCGCCGGCGTACCCCAGATTGGCGCCGTTGGCGACCAGCCACAGGCGGGCGGCACGCACATCGGTGTGATCGGCACCGACTCGGTCGGTGCAGCGCAGGCCCGCGCCCGGCGCATCACCCAAGGCCGTGCGCAACGCCGCTTGCAGTTGCGGCAACGAGTCGTCGGCCGAACCGTTGTCGCAGACGACGATGCGTCCGGGCGCCGGTTCGGCTCGCAGCAGGCTGAGCACACAGGCCAGGGTGTCGCGCCAGCCGTTCCAGTTCAGGACCACGGCCGTGCAATGCTGCACCGGCGCCATGGGCTCAGCTGCGCTGCGGCGCGGTGGCCGCGACTGCCGCTGCAGCCGGCGGGCGGTGGATCATCATCGCCAGGCCCATGCACATCAGCAGCACCGTCTGCGGCGTGACGATCTCGGGCTGCGTGAACGACAGCCCCATCACCGGCAGCCAGCTCGCCACCACAGCAGTCCACATGGCCTGCGGGCCGACACGCACCCGGTGGCGCTGGCGGAAGGCCCGCCACCACGGCAGCAGCGTCAGCCACAGCAGCACCCCCAGCGCCGGAGTGCCCAGCTTCAGCGCGATGAACACATAACCGTTGTGCACGTAGCGCGTGTGTTCCGAGAAGGTGCGGATCTCGGACAGCCAGGGCCTGTACTCGCCGCCCAGGCCGATGCCGACCAACGGAGATTGCGCGATGCGCGCCGCCGAGGCTTCGTTCTCGAGCTTGCGCCAGCCGCCCGAGGTGCGGATGGCGCCCTCGTCGGCGACGCTGGCGAGGCGGTTGACGGCCGCATCGATGACTGCCGGCCGCAGCATCGCCAACGAGGCCAGTCCCAGGACGCCCAGCACCACCAGCGCACTGCCCAGCAGCGCGGCACGGCGCAGGCCCAGCACCACGCCGCACATCAGCACCGCCAGGATCGACCAGGCCCACAGCGCACGCCCGAAGTTGACGTAGAGCGCGGCAGCAAAGAGCAAGATCAGCGGCAGCGCCAGGAAGAGCCGCCTGCCTCCGCGCGTGGCCGTGACCAGGGCCCAGGCGAGGCCGATCATCACGAAGGAATAACCCTGCATCTGCACGCGGGTGAGGTCGTTCTCGATCACGCCCAGCGTCTCCAGGCCGCCGACGCGCCCCTCGCGCGCGATCTGGATGTCGAAGCCGTACTGCAGCAGCGCGATCAGCGACACGGCCACGGCCATGAAGACCATGACCCGCGCCAGCTTGGCGCCGCCCGGCGCCTCGCGCACCGCCAGCCAGTACAGCAAGGGCAGCCACAGCCAGTAGAGGAAGGCGCGGCCATCGCGGTAGATGTAGGGCACGGTGTTGCCGAACACGCCCAGCGCCAGCGCCAGAGACAGCAGCACCAGCGCCATGAAGGCGAGGAAGGGTCGCCACTCGCTGCGCGGCAGGGTCAGGCGCGCGCCCGAATTGACCAGCTTGAAGGCCAGCAGCGCCAGGCTGAGCGCCGTCAGCACGTCGGAGACCTTGAAGTCGGGCGAGATGATCAGCACCAGTGCGTAGGCGCCGATGCCGGCCCAGGGCGCGAACCACAGCAGCAGCGGGTAGCCGACGGCCAGCACGGCACCCACCACCAGCCACCAGGGCAGGAAGACGCAGACCAGCCCGAGGAAGAGCGCAACGAAAGCGGCGAGCGCCGCGAACAGGCCCTGCCCGAGCCAGCGGCGCAGCGGCCAGGCCGACGGCGGCGGCACGGCAAGTCGCTGCGCGAAGCTGGTGATGGCGTTCATGCGGCGTTCATGCGAAGTTCATGCGCTGCGGCAACGTGCCGCTCAGGACCGCAGGCCCGGGCGCAACACCGCCAGCAGCCGGTGGCGTTCGTCGGGCCGCAGCAGGCCGGCCCAGGCATAACCGGCAAAGATCACGAGCCCGGCCAGCGCCACCGCGGCCGCCTGCGCCCAGCCCGTCGGCCACAGGGCCGCGGACAGCAGCAGACCGGCCACGCCGGCCGGCAACAGCGCGGCACGCCAGTGCAGGGTGCCCATCGCCACGCGGCGCTGCGCCAGGCCGAAGACGATGGCGGCGTCCACCCCGTTGCGCAGTGACGAGGCCAGCGCCGTGCCGAGCACGCCGTGGTGCAAGGTCAACAGCCACAGCAAGCCGATGAAGACCGGCAGTTCGGCCAGGTGCAGCAGCGCCATCCAGCGGGGTTCGCCGGCGGCCTGGATCAGCGTCGCCGGCCCCTGCGCCAGCGCGTTGAGCAGCATGCCCACGGCCAGGATCTGCATCACCGGCGCGCCCAGCTCGGCGATCTCGGGCCCCAGCCAGCTGTGCAGGCCGGGCCGCGCGAAGACGACGAAGAGGAAGATCACCGGGAACATGGTGACGAAGAGCAGACGCAAGGACTCGCCCAGCAAACGCTGCGCCGCCACCGACCCACGCGCCAGGCCCGAGGCCAGCGGGAACAGCGCTGCCATGATCGACGACGGCAGCACCATCGCCTTGCTCAGCACGTCGTAGGGCGTGGCGTAGATGGCCACCGAGCGCACGGGCACCAGCGTCGCCAGCAGCAGCCGATCGAGATAACTCAGCATGGGGCTGAGCACGTTCGACACCGCGATCCAGCCCCCCAGGGAGAACAGCTCGCGCGTGGCCTGGCGTTCCGGCCAGGCGGCGTGCGGGCGCCAGCCGCACTGCCTTGCGCAGGCCCAGGCGTGGGCGCCGGTGCCGGCCACGCGCAGCAGCAGCACCATGGCCACCACGGCGTCCAGCCGCACCGAGACGAAGGCCGCCACCAGCACCGGGCCGGCATAACTGGCCACGCCGAGAGCGATGCGGATGAGATTCAGCGCCTTGAAGCGCTGGTGTGCGCTCATCAGGCCGGCAAAACCGGTGGTCAGCATCACGAAGGGCAGCGACACCGCCAGCAGCACCATCGCCGGCACGGCCTCGGGCACCAGTTCGGCCGGCACGTTCAGCGCCGAGCCGACCACCCAGGCGCTGGCCGGCGCCAGCGCCAGCGCCAGCAAGACGCCGAAGAGCGCCAGGAAGACCAGGCCCGCGTGGGCGCTGGCCTCGGCGCGCGGCCGGTCGCCATGCGCCAGGTGCGCCGCCACCGTGCGCACCAGCGCGCGGCCGATGCCGAAGTCGAAGATGCTGGCGTAGCCCACCAGCACCCACACCAGCGTGATGAAGCCGAAGCGTTCCAGCCCGACCAGACGTATCAGCAGCGGCAGCGTGAGCACACCCACGACCAGCGGCGCCAGCTGACCCGCGACGTTCCAGGCCGTGTTCGACAGCAGCCGCCTGCGCGCGCCCATGGTCAGGCTCCATCGACGTGCGGGGGTCGCTGCGGCGGGCCCGGCAACGAGCGCAGGGTCGCCAGCTCACGGAAGTCGGCCCGGCTGAGGGGCTCAGCCACCGGGCACGCCGATGACACGCGCCAGCACCGGCGGCGACATCGCCTGCGTCATGCCGCCGAAGAAGTCCTGGTGCAGGGCCCACGACTTCTCGGCGTCGCGGTCGATGTTCGAGATGCGCACGAGCATGCCGTCGGCGATGTAGCCCGCGATGCCGAAGCGCAGCTGCGCCAGCTTCTGTTCACCCGGCCCGAGCGCGATGCGGTCGCCCACCGTGACCCAGTAGCTGATGGGCTCGATGCGGCCACCCTGGCGCGCCACCAGCTGGCGCACGCGGACGGCGCCGCCTTCGGCCTGCAGGCGCGCCTCGTGGTTGGCGATGACCTCGAAACCCTGCGCCGGATAGCAGATCTCGGGGCGGTGGGCACGTGTGCCGTCGCTCTGGTCGCCGCCATAGGCCACCGACAGCATGATGCGCTGGCCGTTGCGCTGGTTGACGTAGGTGCGCGACAGCACCTGGTTGTAGAGCTTGTCGAGCAGCGCCTGCGTGTCGGGCGAGACCAGCTGCACCGGCTGGCGCGTGTCGACCGCCCAGTCGCCGAAGGCCTTGGGGAACATGGCCTCGAGGTCGACCTTGGCCTGCTGGTCAGACAGGTGCTTGGTCGGCCGCCAGGCCTCGCCGGCGACGAAGGCGACGACCATCAGCAACAGCGCCACCAGCGCCTTCACGCGCGCTGCGCTCATCGCGCCGCAGCCCGGCTGTGTGCGGGCATGAACAGGCCCAGCAGCTTGTCGGTGACGAGCATCAGCATCAGCGCCACCATGAAGAGCACGATGCCGGCGAAGCCGTGCACGAAGCCCTGTCCGGCGGCGTCGCCGTAGTGGTAGGTGACGAGCACCAGGATCATCACGCGAACGATGTTGGCGCAGAAGGCGATGGGGATGAGCAGCAGCGCCAGCGCGACGTTGCGGCGCACGCTGGTGTAGTTCATCAGGTTCATGTAGAGCATGCCCAGCGCCTCGAGCGTGAACATGCTGTTCAGCCCGGCGCAGGCGTCGGCCACCAGCAACTGGTAGGGCCCCACCGTGAGCAGCACACCCGAGCGCCCGACCGGGTAGCCGATGACATAGAGCAGATGGCTGGCCACGGCCGAGACGGCCGACTTCAGCGGCGCGGTGACGGCGGCCACCAGCGCCTCGGGCAGCGGGATCATGAAGATCAGGAAGAAGAGCGGGAACCACACCGCGTTCAGGGCCGCCGGGCCGCGGAAGATCAGCAGCAGCGCCGCGATCAACACGATCTGCGAGCTGACCTGCGACGAGATGATGTGCTGGCTGGTGCCGAAGGCGAACATCGCCATCGCCAGCACCATCAAGGCCCAGCCTGGCACCGGCTGCGGCCGCGGCTCGAGCGCGGCCACGACATGGCGCTTCTGGTACAGCAGCCAGGCGCTGACGGCCAGGATGATGGGCCCGTGACCCTGCTCATCCGAGGCCCAGATGGTGCGGCTCAGCTCGAGGTAGGTGGGCACGTAGAGCAGCAGGAAACCCAGCGCCAGCAGCCCGAAGGTGATGGCGTCGAAACCCGCCGGCCACAGCGGCTCGCGGCCGCGGGGCAAGGCGGGTTCCACTGCCGAGGGCCGCACGGCCGCCATCGTCCCGGTGCCCGGCCTAGGCCTAGAGCTCGTTGACGACGACGCCGGCCAGACGCACCGCGGTGCCGTCCAGCGAGGCCATCAGGTCCTGCAGCGCGGCCACGCGCGATTCGTCCTTGCGCGCGACGACGATGGCCGCACCGCAGCGCGCCGAGATCACGGATGCATCCGCACCACTGCGCGCCGCCGGCGTGTCGACGACGACATGGTCGAACTTGGCCGCCAGTTCGCGCATCAGCAGCCCGAAGGCCGGGCGTTCGACCAGTTCCAGCGGATTGGGCGGTGTCGTGCCCGCGCCCAGCACGAACAGGCCGGGCACGCCGGCCACGGGCTGGATCACGTCCTTGTCGGCACGCCCGGACAGGATGCCGGACAGGCCGCTGTGGTTGTCCAGGCCGAAGACCTCATGCTGGCGCGGGCCGCGCAGGTTGGCGTCGACGAGCAGCGTGCGGCCGCCGCCCAGCTGCGCCAGGCTGACGGCCAGGTTGGCGGCGAAGAAGGTCTTGCCGTCGCCGTGGTCGGCGCTGATCACGGCCAGCGCCTTGCGCGGTGCGTGCTCGGCCCAGACACGCATGATCACCTGGCTGCGCAGCGCGCGGAAGGCCTCGGCCTGGACACCGAAGGGCTGGTTCAGCGCCACCAGCTCGGGGCAGTCCTTGCGGTTTTCTTCCGGGGCGTAGGGGTAGTGGAACTGCTGCGCCAACGCGTACATCACGTCGTCGGTGGTGACGAGCTTGAGCGCGACGGCGGCTTCGCCGAAGCGCACGCCGTGTTCACGCTGGTAGGCCAGCACGCTTTCGACCTGCTCGGCCGAGAGGTTGCGCAGCTCGCGGATGATGTCGCCGATGGAACGGTCCTGCGTCGCCGTCTCGTCGATGTCGCCGCGCGCCGCCGGCGGCGCCGGCCTGGCCGGTGCGGCATCGAGGACGCTGGGCGCGTCGAGCTCGGAATCTCGGAACTTCGCCATCAGGCTTCCTTGGGTTCGGGCTGGGCGGGCAGCAGTCGCTGCCGCATCGGCGCCGTGGCGCGGCCGGTCAGCCGTCTTGCACCCGGGCGCGGCAGCACGCCGATGACGGGAATGCCGAGTGCGGCCACGACGTCTTCGAGCGCTCGCACGCGGCGGTCGCGCAGCTCGAGACCGAGCACGACGCCGGCAGCCAACAGGGCGCCTACGAAGATCGCCAGCAGCACGTTGAGCCAGACCTTCGGAAAGGCGTGCTCGAGCGGCGGCGTGGCCTGCGTCAGCACGTTGACATTGCTCTGCGTGGTCTGGCTCTCCAGGCTCGTCTGGTTCAGGCGCGCGAAGATGGCGTCGTAGGCGCGCTGCGCGTTCTCGACGTCGCGCTGGATCACCATGCCTTCGTCGCGCACCGCCTTCATGCGCAGCACCTTCTGGCGCTGGGCCTCGAACTGGCCGCGTGTCTGCGCCTCGCGCTGGCGGTTGATGGCGTTGCTGACACCGACACCCGAGGTGACCTTGGCGGTCTCGGCGTCGAGCCGGCGGCGCAGCTCGGAGATGCTGGCCTTGATCTCGCCGACCTGCGGATGCGCGTCGCCCAGGCGGGCGCTCAGGCCCTGAAGCTGGCCTTCGGCACGGCTGAGGTCGGCCTTCAGCGCCTGGATCACCGCGTTGCCCAACACTTCCTGCATGCGGTCGGCCTGCCCCGAGCTGGCTTGCGCCTGGCGGCTGGTGGTGTCGGAGGCCATGGCCTGAAGCATCACGAGCTGCGACGACAGTTCGTTGAGGCGGGTGTTCTCGACGTCGAAGCGCTCGTCGGTGGCGAAGATCGAGTTTGCTTTCTGGAAGGCCGACAGCCGGCTCTGCGCCTTCTCCAGCGCCTCGCGTGCTTCCTTGGAGCGCACGTCGAAGAAGCCGGCGTACTGGCGCGCCGGGTCGACGCGCAGTTCCAGCGTGGTCTCGATGTAGGCCTGCACGAAGGCGTTGGCCAGGGCCGCCGCAAACCGCGGGTCCTGCGCCTTGTAGGAGATGGTGATGACGCTGCTCTCGCGCGAAGGCAGCACGTCCATGTTGCGCTGGAAGAGGTCGACGAGCCACTGCTCGATGGTGCCTTCGCCCTTCGTCTCCTGCTCCCACTGCGTGCGCACCTGCGGGCTTTCGGCCAGCTTCAGGTTGCGCACCACGCGCAGCGCCACACGTTCGCTCTTGATGACGTCGGCCTGCGTGGCCATCACCGCCGGCGGCGTGGCCGCACCGTAGAAGGCGGCGCTGATCGGGTCGGGCTTGAAGTCGACGACGACCGACGCCGCTGCGCGGTAGCTCTTCGGCAGCAGCAGGCTCACGACGAGCGTGGTGGCCACGGTCAACCCGAGCAGCAGCACGGCGACGAGCCAGCGCGCCCTCAGGATGGAAAGGAACTGCCCGAAGCTCATCCGTCAACTCCCGTCAGAACAGGCTCTCGCGCACGAAGACGACATCGCCCTCGCGCAGCTTGTCGTTCATCGCCGCTTCGAGTTCCTGCACGGCACCGTCGGCGCCCTTGCGATGCACGCGCATGCCCTTCTGCGTGCCGCGCGGCGTCAGGCCGCCACCGGTGGCCAGGGCCTGCAGCAGCGTCATCTCGCGTTCCAGGCGCAGGGCGCCGGGGCGCTGCACCTCACCGTAGATGTAGACGATGGGCTGGCGGTCGACCCAGACGGTGTCGCCGTTAAGGATGAGCACGTCCTTGTCGCGGCCACCGGGCGAAAACAGCAGCGGCAAGTCGACCTCGACGCGGTAGGGATGGCCGTTGCGCGTGCCGGTCAGCACCACGACGTCGGCGCCGCCCGGTGCCGTGCCGCCGGCGGTGGCCAGCAGGTCGGTCAGGCGCATGTCGCTGACCTCGATCGGGTAGCGCCCGGGCCGGTTCACCTGGCCCAGCACGCTGGCCTGGTTGCCGCGCACCTGCAGCAGCACGATGGTGACCTGCGGCTGCTTGACGAAGTTGCCGCTGCGCAGGCCGTCTGCGATGAGCTGCTCGGCCGCGGGGATGGTCAGCCCGCCCAGGCGGATGCTGCCCAGCAGCGGGTAGGAGACGACGCCGCCTTCGGTAAGGCGGGTCTCCAGCGTCAGGTCGTTGTTCTGGAAGACCACGATGCGCAGCACGTCACCAGCGCCCAGGCGGTACTCGCGCGGCGCGCTGGCCGCGGCAGGCGTGGTCGGGGCGGCCGCGGCCTGTGCCAGCGCCGCCAGCGGCGTGGCGGCGAGCACGAGCACGCACGAGGCGCGGCGCAGCGCCCGAAAGAGCGGGGGTCGCGACATCACTTCAGGCCCATGCCCTTGCTGATGTCGGTGGCCGACAGGCCGCCGCTGGCGGCCGGCGCCATCGACGCCGGGGCCGATGCCGACGCCGACGCCGCGGGCTCGGCGAACTTGCCGACGTATTCCAGCTTGGCCGCGGCGCGCATGGCCTTGACGTCGTCTTCCACCAGCTTGCGCTTGCGTTCGTTGAGCAGGTACTGCTCGATGGCCGGCCGTGCCTGCTCTTCGCCCACGGGCTGGCTGCGCGAGCCGGCCAGCACGATCACCTGCGCGCCGGCGGCGGTGGGCACGATGAGCGCCTGGCCGTCCTTCATGCGCGCGAAGGTGTCCAGGCTGTTCAGCGGCAGCTGCTCGGCTGCGCGCACGGCCTGGTTGCCAGTGAAGCGCAGCTCCCTGGTCTTCAGGTATTCGACGAATTCGTTGATGTTGGCCGACGCGGCCAGCTTCTCGCGCAGTTCGCTCACCTGGGCCGGTGTGGCCTCGATGGCGATCTCCTGGATGCTGTAGACGCGGCGTTCGCGGAACAGCGCCGGCTTCTCGTCGTAGTACTTCTTGATCTCTTCGGGCGTGGGCTTGGGCGCGGCCTCGCCCACCTTCTCGGCATAGGCGCGGGCCAGGATCTCGCGCCGCGCGGCCTCGAGCTGCTGCACGACGCGCGGGTCGCGGTCGAGCTTCAGGTCGTCGGCCTTCTGCAGCGCGAGCTGCTGGTCGATCAGGCGTTCGAGGACCTGGCGGCCGGCCGCATCGGCCTGCTCGGGCTTGAGCCCGCGCTGCTGCTGCAGCACGAAGTTGATCTGGTGGACGGTGACCTCGTCCTTGTTGATCTTGGCCGCCGTCTGGCTGGCGCCCTTGTCGCCGCCGCCGCAGGCGGACAGCAGCACGGCGCTGGCCAGCACCGCCAGCATGCGGACACCGTGGCGACGCTGGAAGGGGGTGTCGGGCAAGGTCGGGTTCATGCGGTGGGTCCTTGGGTGTTCGCGGTGGCTGCGCGCCCGGTGGGCGCGCAGCGCCTGGGCAGGCCGCAAGAGGGGTCACGCCGGACCGGCTTGCGGCGGCCGAGTGTAACCCTTGCCCCCTGGGCAAATGGCCTGCCGACAGCCCCCGAGGAAGGGGTTACGGCACGGCACAAAGTCACGACAAGGACTGCACTCGCGCCAGTTTCCAGCCGCGGCCCGCGGCCTTGATGTTGGCCAGCAGCCAGAGCTCGCGGAAGGGTGCCGCCGCGCGTTCGTCCTGTTCGCGGATGAGTCCCGAGAACTCGACGCTGGCGATCAGCGCTTCCTGCAGGTCTTCCAGCGACAGCAGCCGCGCGTCGAGCTGCAGCACCTCGGTGCGGTTGGGGCCGGGGCCGCGCTGGCTGAGCTGGTGACGCAGGTCTTCCAGCAGCGGCGCGGTGGCCAGGTGACCCATGGCACCGAGGTCGGCGCGGTCCCAGGCGGCCTGCAGGTGCAGGAAGCTCTGGCGCGCCAGCTGCAGCAGTTCGTCGACCTCGGCACCGCGCGGGAGCTCCGCCGTGGCCGCCGTCGCCGTCGTGCGCGAACGGCGCAGGCGCGCTGCGTTGCGCAGGCGCCGCAGCCGGTTCAACACTTGATTCCCGCGTGCAGCGCGACGATGCCACCGGCCAGGTTGTGCACGTCGACATGACCGAAGCCGGCGCCCTTCATCAGCGCGCTGAGCGTGGCCTGGTCGGGGTGCATGCGGATGCTCTCGGCCAGGTAGCGGTAGCTCTCGGCGTCCTTCGCGATGAGCTTGCCCATCAGCGGCATGAACGTGAACGAATACCAGTCGTAGGGCTTGCGCAGCGCCGGCGCGGGTTTCGAGAACTCCAGCACGAGAAGCCGGCCGCCGGGCTTGAGCACACGCGCCATCTCGGCCAGCGCGGCTTCCTTGTGCGTCATGTTGCGCAGCCCGAAGGCCACGCTGGCCAGGTCGAAGCTGGCGTCGGGGAAGGGAAGACGTTCCGCGTCGCAGGCCACCGTGGGCAGCACCACACCCTCGTCGAGCAGGCGGTCGCGGCCGACACGCAGCATGGCCTCGTTGATGTCGGTGAGCACGACGCGGCCGCTGTCGCCGGCGGCCTTGGCGAAGGCGCGCGCCAGGTCGCCGGTACCGCCGGCGATGTCCAGCACCTGCATGCCCGGGCGCACCGCGGCCACGGCCACGGTGTAGGCCTTCCAGGCACGGTGCAGGCCCAGCGACAGCACGTCGTTCATGAGGTCGTACTTCGACGCCACCGAGTCGAAGACCCCGCGCACGCGGCCGGCCTTCTCTTCCTCGTCGACGGACTGGTAGCCGAAGTGGGTCTGGGCCATGGTGTGCTCTTCTTCGTTCAGTGGGAACTGCAGGCGCCGCCGCTGCCGGCCTTCACCATCGGTGCGTCGCGGTCCATGCCGGCTTCCTGCAGCCGCGCTTCATAGCGCTGCCAGCGCTCGGCCTGCTCGCTGCCCAGCTGGTAGAGGTAGCTCCACGAGAAGATGCCGGTGTCGTGGCCGTCGGAGAAACGCGGCTGCACGGCGTAATGGCCGACGGGCGTGATCTCGACGATTTCCACCTCGCGCTTGCCGGTCTGCAGCACCTCCTGCCCGGGGCCGTGGCCCTGCACCTCGGCCGATGGCGAGTACACGCGCATCAGCTCGAAGGGGATGCGGAAGGTCTGGCCGTCGTCGAAGCTGACCTCGAGCAGGCGCGAAGCCTGGTGGACGGTGAGGGCGGTGGGCTGCGGTGTGGTTTCCATGAGGTCTCGATTACACCAGCACGCGTTCGATGCCGCCGGCATTGGCCTTGGCCACGTAAGCCTGTAGCCAGTCTTCGCCCAGCAGCACGCGGGCCATCTCGACGACGATGTAGTCGGCCTCGAGCAGGCCGACCTTCATGTCGTCCTCGTAGCGCTGCAGGCCCTGCAGGCAGCTGGGGCAGCTGGTGAGGATCTTCACGTTGGTCTTGTCCTGGGAAGACCCGGCCGTCCTCAGCGCAGGGTTCTGCGCCATGGACCTGGACATCAGGTCGCGCAGCGCGGTCTCGCCCTTCCTCAGCTCGGCTTCCTTGCGGAAACGGATCTGCGTGCTGATGTCGGGGCGCGTGACACCCAGCGTGCCGCTCTCGCCGCAGCAGCGCTCGTTCTTCAGGACGTTGGGGCCCACCAGCGCCTTCACCGTCTTCATCGGTTCCTGCAGCTTCATCGGGCTGTGGCAGGGGTCGTGGTAGAGGTAGCCGGCGGTGTGGTCGGCACTCAGGGTGATGCCCTTCTCGAGCAGGTACTCGTGGATGTCGACGATGCGGCAGCCGGGGAAGATGTCCTCGAACTTGTAGTCCTGCAGCTGGTCGTAGCAGGTGCCGCAGCTGACGACCACGGTCTTGATGTCGAGGTAGTTCAGCGTGTTGGCGACACGGTGGAAGAGCACCCGGTTGTCGGTGATCATCTTCTCGGCCTTGTCGAACTGACCGCTGCCGCGTTGCGGGTAGCCGCAGCACAGGTAACCCGGCGGCAGCACGGTCTGCACGCCGGCGTGCCAGAGCATGGCCTGCGTGGCCAGGCCGACCTGGCTGAAAAGCCTTTCGCTGCCGCATCCCGGGAAGTAGAAGACCGCCTCGGTCTCGGCCGTGGTCGCCTGCGGGTCGCGGATGATGGGGACGTAATCCTTGTCCTCGATGTCCAGCAGCGCTCGCGCCGAGCGTTTGGGCAGGCCGCCGGGCATCTTCTTGTTGATGAAGTGGATGACCTGTTCCTTCAGCGGCGGCGCGCCCAGCGTGGCCGGCGGCGCAGCGGTCTGACCTCGCACCAGCGGCTTGAGCAGGCCGTTGACGAAACGCTGCGCCTTGAAGGCGACGCCGACCATGGCCGCGCGCATGAACTTGATGGTCTGCGGATTGCTGGCGTTGAGGAACAGCATGGCCGCGGCCTTGCCCGGCCGGAAGCTCTGCTTGCCCATCTTGCGCAGCAGGTTGCGCATGTTCATCGTGACGTCGCCGAAGTCGATCTTCACCGGGCACGGGCTCTCGCACTTGTGGCACACGGTGCAGTGGTCGGCCACGTCCTCGAAGTCTTCCCAGTGCTTGACACTGATGCCGCGGCGCGTCTGCTCCTCGTATAGGAAGGCCTCGATGAGCAGCGAGGTGGCCAGGATCTTGTTGCGCGGGCTGTACAGCAG